>NZ_JBFTKM010000003.1:0-322842 GCF_056395945.1 Arthrobacter sp. 05T442
ACCAGCTGTAAAAACCAGACCACACCACTTAGGTGGCGCAACCTGGCCAATCCAACCAATTCAATACAATAAATTGGTATCAACAAACTTGGCACACTATTGAGTTCTCAAACAACAGACACACCCGGCACCACCACAACCACACGGTCACAGATCGCTCCGGAGCAACTTCCCAAACTTACCCGACCCCGGAAGTCTTTGCAAATCCGCATTCCTGCGACTCACATTCCCACGGGAAGGCCCCCACCCGGTTCCGGCACACACAAAGTGCGCCATTTTCCAGGCCGTTCAGAAGGGGGTCGGTCGCTATCTTTCCGCATCAGCGGCGGCGACCCGAATTACTTTACACGCCCGGAGGACCCGGCACAAATCGGCCCCCAACACGCACCGCACACCCGCAGAACCCCGCAACGGCGCGGAAAAGGGACAGCCGCACGGCCTGCCTCGGCCACCTTCAGCGCAACCGGGGCGCTGTGTACTGGCTCACACCCCAGGTCTGCGGCTGGCGGGGACGGCTCGTTCGCTGTTGCAGCCATCACATCGGGCAACTGGACACGAGCAACCCAGCTTCTCCCAACCCTCGATAGTCGCTATCAGCGCAAGGGCCGAGACCAGCATGGTCACGGTGGGCTAGTTGGAGTCGGTTCGGCTGGCGGGCGTGGCGACGGTGGCGGGCATTGCGCTTGTAATGGGTGACGGCCTGAAGCCCTTGACCACTAGCCAGAGGCCAAGCGAGAACTCCCAAAGAGCGACCGGGAGCGCGGCGAGCAGGGTCACGGTGGAGATTCGGTCGATGACGCCGAACATCGTGAGGATGACGGCAGTGAACTGCAGGGGCGCTCCGATGAGACCAAGCACGGGAAGGACACGCGGCACGAGGCCCGAGCGGTACAGCAAGGTCCCCAGCAACACAGCGTTCACGGCTGGCATGAGGCTCTGTCCGAGCAGGAACGTTCCGTTGTAGAACGCGACGAGCCCATCGCCCACAGTGGTCAACGAGGTCGCGTCCGCTCCGGAGGCACCGGCTTTCTGCAAGGCAACGAGGGAAAGGATGCTCGCGACGCCCGCGAAGATCATGGCGGCTTCAATCGTGCGACTGGCGACAAAGCCCAGCGCCATGCCTTCGTTTTGCCGCTTGACCACCGGGAACAGCGTGACGGCGGTGCCGATTCCCGCGAGGCCGACGATCACCTCGAGCAAGCACCCCCAGAGCGCGCCAGTGTCGGCGGTGGAGCTGATGATGAAGTCCTTGCCCTTCACGGGACCGTACAGTGTGAGCGTGGGGATCGAAACAAAGGTAATCAGGTAGAAGATACCTGCCACGAGCGCGGTCTTCCTCGTCGAAGTCACCGGAATGCCTTCCGTTGTTGACGCGATGGCGGGCGAGCGATTGCCCGCCCAGTTGTTCGGTTGCGGCATGAATTGTTCCGACCTTCAACTGGGTCCCAGTGTCGTGCTCGGGGGAACACCCGTCAAGGGCTTGGCTTGCCGTAGCGAGAATCGGTTGCGCTGCGTCGAATGGGGGCCCCTTACGGGCCTTCGAGCAACCTCTGGACCTGGTGGAGGAACTTCCGTCCGCCGTCGGTCAGGGCCGCCGTTTCCCCGAACGTGCGCTCCGGGACTTTCAGCTGCAGGCAGTCCAACATCCAGCGCACGTCCGAATAGAGGTCCTGGGCTACATCCAAGGGCACCGGTTTACCGCCTTCCACCCGGAAACCCGCCGCGCTCAGGGTGTCCGCGATCATGTGCCGCCGCTCTGCCCAATCCGGCGTGGACCCCTCAAGCAGCCAGTGGACCACCAGCCGGGTCACAAAGGCCGTCGCCTGATCCGCCGGGAAGGCCACCGCGTCGGCGAGGCAGTCCCACAGGGGACGGCCGCCGTCGCGCATCTTGCGTCCGGCCGGTGACAGGACCAGTCGGCCCTTGCTCTTCCGCAGCAGCTTCCAGGCCTGCAGCTGCTGCCGCAGCATCAGAACGGGCACGGTCTGGCTTTCGCGGTTCGCCGCGCCCGGCCAGCGGTAGGCCCAGCGGAGGTCACGGACGGCCTGGCTGACCACGGCAGGTTTGAGGTAGCCGTCCTGGGTTAATTGCAGTCCGTCCGGGCCCGCCTGGGTCAGCAGCCAGTGCACGGGGCGGACGACGGCGTCGATCTCCTCGTCCGTGGGCGGCTCCGGCCAGAGGCGTTTCGCGAGCTCGTCCAAGCGGCTGTTGACCGTTGCGGCGTCGAACGCGAACGGCTCGAAGGTACTGGCGTCCTGGCCCGTCGCGAACTTGTACCATTCGGAAAGCTCCTGGTGCTCCTCATGCAAGGGGTCGGCCAGGGACTCAATGAGGCGCGCATAGCCGTAGATTCCGCCGGAGTCTTCCACCGGGCCCCGGTTGGCGCCGTCGATGCAGCGCACGGCGCCGGCGGGCAGTTCGGCCGGCCCCACCACCTCGAAGAGGTGCGTCCACGCATCGCCAAAGTCGTATTCGTACTCGAACAGGACCGGAGCGGTCTGCTGGGCGTCCAGGAGCTCAAAGAGCACGACGCCGGAAGCCGGCTCGTCGCCCATCTCCTCCGCCGCGTCGTCGGGGCCGATGATGACACGGGGCTGGCCGAGCCGGTCCACACACCGAATGCCAAAAAGGTGGCGGTCCTCCCAGCCGAAGGCCGCCTGGAGCACCCGGTGCAGTTCCGGGACCGTGATGGTTTCCGGCACCAGAAGACGACGCCAAATCTCGGGCTCGGTGCCCTGGATGCTGACGCGGAGGTCGTAGGCGGGGACGGTGGCGGGTTGCATACCGGCAATCTTGCCAGAAGCACCTCAACAGACGGTCGCGACGTCGCACCCGGGCATGCCGCGGGGCAGCCGCTGTCGTTGCGCCACAGACGCCGCGCTGGCTAAAGTGGATGCTAAGCATGCTTAGCATGTGTATGGTGTGCACGCTGGCCGCCCTAAGACGCGGGCGGCTGCGACACCAGCAGCTGAGACCCCCATGATCCGGAGGAGCACCATGACTGACCAGTACACGTTCAGGAACCCCGTCACGGCGTACGAGCAGATCGCACCGCCCGAGCAGAGCCAGCCCGAACCCGGCCTGGACGCCAAGCTGACGCCCAAGGCAGACCTGGGCGAGGACAGCTACCGCGGCACCGGCCGGCTGGAGGGCCGCAAGGCGCTCATCACCGGCGCGGACTCCGGGATTGGCGCTGCAACGGCCATCGCCTTTGCCCGCGAAGGCGCCGACGTCGTGATGTCCTACCTCGCGGAGGAGGAAGAGGACGCCGCCCGGATCGCGAACCTGATCGAGAAAGCAGGCCGGAAGGCCGTCAAGGTGCCGGGTGATCTGAAGGATTCGGCTGTATGCCGGGACCTGGTGGAGACAGCCGTGCGGGAGCTCGGCGGCCTCGACATCCTGGTGAACAACGCCGGGAAACAGGTGGCGCAGGAGGCGCTCGGCGACATCACCGACGTCGAGTTCGATCACACCTACAAGACCAATGTGTACGCCATGTTCTGGCTGACCAAGGAGGCCCTGCCGCACCTGCCGGCCGGGTCGAGCATCATCAACACCACCTCCATCCAGGCGCACAGCCCCTCGGCCACCCTGGTGGACTACGCGTCCACGAAGGCTGCGATCAACAACTTCACCAAGGGCCTGGCCCAGCAGCTCGCGCCCAAGGGCATCCGGGTGAACGCGGTTGCGCCCGGTCCCATCTGGACCCCGCTCCAGGCCAGCGGCGGGCAGCCGACGGAAGACCTGCCGGAGTTCGGCAAGGAGACGCCGCTGGGCCGTGCCGGCCAGCCGGCCGAGCTGGCTCCGGCGTACGTGTTCCTCGCCTCGGCCGAGTCCAGCTATGTGATCGGTGAGACCCTCAACGTCAATGGCGGCATGCCGACGCCGTAGCCGCCGGCGCTGGAACCGCCAGCGCTGGAACCGCCAGCGTCATGCGGGCTGGCCCTGGCAACCGCCGGCAAGGCAGTGGCCGGCAAGCCAGTGGCCCCTCCCGGAATTTCGGGAGGGGCCACGCCCGTGCGGGGACAGTCCGCTCCCCCACAGCTACCGCCAGCGTGCCGTCACCGTTCCGGCTGCAGCTCCTTCCTCCAGAGCACCGTGCCGTTGGCGTCCCGGAGGCTCACGGTGAAGATGTCGCCCTCGCCCAGATCGACATGTCCGAAGTACTGGTTCTCGCCACTGCGCGGGGACTCATTGGCATACTTGCCGGTCTTGAAGAACTCCACTTCGGGCCCGAACGTTCCGTCCAACTTGTTGGGACCGAAGCTTCCGGCGTTGATGGGACCTGCCACGAATTCCCAGAAGGGATCGAAGTCGCGGAAGGCCGCGCGTTCCGGGGAGTAGTGGTGGGCCGCGCAGTAGTGCACGTCGGCCGTCAGCCAGACCACGTTCTTCACCCGGTTGCGCTTGAAGGCCGACAGCACCCGGGCGAGCTCAAGCTCCTTGCCCCTGGGCGCGCCGTCGTCGCCGTTGGACAGTGATTCCTCGTTGACCGGGCCGTCCGGCACCACCAGCCCGAGCGGGAGGTCGTTGGCGATGACCTTCCACGTGGCCTTGGACTTGCTCACCTCGCGGATGAGCCAGTCCGCCTGCTCCTGGCCGAGGATATGCATGAGCTGCGGTTCCTTCCCGCCCGTATTGGGGTCCTTGAAGGAGCGCATGTCCAGGCAGAAGATGTCCAGCTGCGGGCCGCGGGAGATCTTGCGGTAGATCCGGGCCGGTTCAAAACCTGTCCCGCCGGCGCTCAGCCCCGCGATGGGCTGGTACTCCTGCCATGCCTGGCGTGCCCGTGCGGCGAGGACGTCCACGCGGCGCTCAGTGTAGCGGGCGTCGCTGAGGATCTGTCCCGGATACCAGTTGTTGTGGGTCTCGTGGTCGTCCCACTGCGCGATCACCGGCACCTCGGCGTACAGCGCACGGATGTTCTGATCCATCATGTTGTAGCGGTGCCGGCCGCGGAACTCGTTGAGCGTCTCCGCCACCTTGGACACCTCCTCGGTGACCAGGTTGTGCCAGATTTTCCCGTCGGGCTCGGTGACCTGCGCGGTGATGGGCCCGTCGGCGTAGATGGTGTCGCCGGAGTGGATGAAGAAGTCAGGGCGGGTGGCGTGCATGGCCGCGTAGCCGCGCATGCCGCCGATGTCCTCGTTGATGCCCCAGCCCTGACCGGCGGTGTCGCCGGTCCAGACGAAGCTCTGCCGGCGGGGCTCGCGGCCGCTCTTGAGAAGACCCGTGTCCGGTGCCGTGGCGAAGGATCCCTGCACGGTTTCGCCGGCGTTGCCGTCTGCGTCCTCGAAGTGCATCGTGAGGGCAAACCGTGTGCCGGACGGCAGGCCGTCGGCGTTGATCTTGGCGGTGAAGTCCGTCGCCTCGGATGCGGCGCTCCCCCGCAGCACCCGCTGGAAGGCGCGGCCGCCGCGGAGCGGGGACCCGCCGTCGTCGACGGCCAGCAGGCTGGCCACGAGCCGGCCCGGGCCCGACGCGCGGGACCACAGCACGCCGGAATCGGCGGTGACGTCGCCCGTGGCGATGCCGGACGGGAGGGTCAGGCGGTTCCGGACCAGCGCGACGCCGGATGGCGGGGCCGCGTTTGCGGGCGACGCGGGGGTTCCGGGAACGACGGCGGCGGCACCGGCTGCGGCCATGGCACCTTTGAGGATGGTTCGGCGGGTGAAAGCAGTCATGCCCTCAGCTTTGACGGTCCGGGTGAACCGCGGGCGACGCCGGCGTGAACGGCTCCCGCCGTCAGCGGGAAGGGCCGGCGGGTCAGCGGGTCGTCAGCGGGCCGGGACTTCGTCCACGAACGCCACGTGGGCGGTGTACTGCTGGTACAGCTGCACGGCGTCGTCGACGGTCACGCGGCCAAAGCTCAACGCTATCTGCAGCCCCTCCAGCTGCGCCGCGCAGGTCTCGGCGGCGCTGACCTTGTCCGCCAGTTCGTGGGAGTTGGCAAGGTTCGTGGACAGGGCCGCCGCGGCGGACAACACCACCGCGGCCAGGCAGAGGACGCGCCACACCACGGAATCGTCGCTCAGCGAGAAGGCCCCTTGCAGTCCTTCCGTGAACCCTTTGCCCCCGAACGCCGGACCGGCCGTGAGGAAAGCGGCGAGGGCGCTGCCCACAACACTGACGTTGGAGAGACGGTTCCGCCGTGGCCGCTCCCTTCCCAGGAAAGCGCGGACGGCTTGTTGCTTTTGTTCGATGCGGGCGGAAAGTAATTGACGCGTATCCGGTGCTTCGTCCATGACCTGCTACCAGCCTCCCTCGCCGATGGTGCCTGCCTCAGAATCCCACCGCCCTGCTGCCGTGTCCAGACTCGCGTGCGGGACCGGACCCGACGTCAGGTCCAGGCCCGCCCCGCGTCAGGTCCAGGCCCGCCCCCGCGTCACGTCCGGACGCCGGCTGCTGGCAGCCCTACCGCAGCCACAACGCCGGCGGGATACTCCTGGACGCGGCCGAGTACGGTTCGCTGGGCAGATTGCCGGCTTTCCAGGGCTCGGTGGACCGCACCGCCGGTGTGTGGCCGTGGCCGTCCTTGAGCACTGCGCGGAACGTGGCACCGCCGGAAACAAGCACGAGTCCGGAGAGCAGCGCAACGATTAGTTCCATGATTGGTTCACCTCAGGTGATGGTCGGATTGGATGAATCCAGTCTCGGCAGCGGCCGTGTGAGCGGGCGTGTGAAGCCGCTGCGACGCCGCCCATCCCCCGGCGTAACATGGCTCGTATGGCCGCGACTTGGATCCGGCTCCTCGGTCCGCCACGGATCGAGTCCCTAGGCACTACTCCCCCGCAGCCCAGGGGCCGCAAGGCCTGGGCGGTGCTGGCCTACCTCGCGCTGCAAACGGAGGGCGCCGGCCGCTCCCGGACAGCTGGCCTCCTGTTTCCCGATGCCGCCGATCCCCTCGGTGCCCTGCGCTGGAACCTGTCCGAGCTCCGCCGGACCCTCGCCGGCGCATCGATTGGGGGCGATCCGTTGCGGCTGGAGCTGCCCCCGCCCTGGCACTGCGACGCTGTGGAGTGCGTGGCACCGAGCGGCGGCCTCGATCCGCGGCGGCTTGAGGGGCAGTTGCTGGAAGGGCTGTCCTTCGCCGACTGCCCGGTGTTTGATTCCTGGCTCGCGGACCAGCGGTACCGCCTTGAGAACTCGGTCCAGTCGCTGATCTATGAAGCGTCGCTGACGGCCCTGGCGTCGGGCACTCCCGGCGAAGCGGCCGAGCTCGCCTCGCAGGTCCTGCGCCGGGATCCCTTCAACGTGGACTGCACGGCCGTGCTGGTGAAGGCCCTCGTCGCGCTGGGTGAACACCGGCGGGCGCGGGAGCAGGTCACCAAATGCGGTGAGCTCTTCCGCCAGGAGCTCGGTCTGCCCCTGCCCGCGGAAGTCCGTCGGGCGCTGTCGGGTTCAGCTCCGGCGGTGGACCCCGGGGTCCCGGCGAGCGTGGCCACGGTCCGTTCCTACCTCGACGCCGGCGCCGCGTCGCTCTCGGCAGGCGCCGTCGACCGTGGGCTCGATCAGCTGCGGCTCGCCGTCAAACTCGCCCAGCGCACCGCCGACCGGCACCTGATCGCGGAATCCCTCGTGACGCTGGCCGGGGCGCTGATCCACCAGGCGGGCGGCCGCGGCGCCGAGGTCGCCGATTTCCTGCACCGTGCGCTGTCGGCCGAGGCGCCCGACGGCGTCTCCCGGACTGCCGCTGCCGCCTACCGTGAGCTGGGCTATCTGTCCGTGCAGCGCGGCGTCCCCGACCGGGCGGCCGGCTGGCTGGACCGGGCGATGCAGGCTGCCAAGGGGATCCCCGACGAGCAGGCGAGGATCCTGGCCATCCAGGGCATGCTGGCGTCGGACACCGCGCACTACGAGGACGCGGTGGCGGCGTTCACCGAATCCGGACGGCTTGCCAAGGAGGTCCGGAACCGGCGGCAACAGGCGTTCAGCGAGGCGCTGCTCGGCCGGGTTCATCTACTCCGCGAGGACGTGGAGCGGGCGGCCGCCTGCCTGGACCGGGCCCTGGAGTGGATTGCCGAGGAACACTGGACGGCGTTCGAGCCGTTTGTCACCGGGCTCCGGGGCGAAACGTACCTTGCCGCCAGCCAGCTGGACCCGGCGGCGGCGCTGATTGACCGGTCGTGGGTGATGGCCGAGCTCGCCGGCGACCACTGCTACATGGCCCTGGCGGCCGGGGCAGAAGCCCGGCTGTTCCTCGCCCACGGCGACCTCGCGGCCGCCGAACACTGGATCAACCGGGGGCTGGAGCCCTCTCCGTGGTACCTCTGGTATTCGGCCCGGCTTCTGGATGCCGCGGCGGAGGTCGCCCTCGCCACGGGCTCGCCGCGGGCTGCGGAGTTCGTGGAACGCCTGGCTGTGATGGCCAGCCGCAGCGGAATGCGGGAGTTCGTCGTTCGCGCGCAGTCCCATCGGGCTCTTCTCGGCGACGAGGCAGCAGCGCAGGCCGTGCCGTGGCTGGCGAAGGCGATCGACAACCCGGCGCTGGCGGTGTTCCTGGCCCGGCGCCACGGCGTGTGAGTGGGCGGGGTGTGAGTGGGCGTGCGGTCGGCGGTTCCTCGACGCGCAGCCTGCCCCACGACGCCCAAACCGGCTGTCGACGCGCAAATTACCTGTCGCCAGCGGAATTCCGGCAGCGACAGGTATTTTGCGCGTCGACGGACATTAGGGGGTGCGCAGCCTACCTGGGCCGGGCCGCACACCTGGGTTAAACAAAAGCAGGGCCCGTCAATGACGGACCCTGCTCGAAACCTGTAAGGTTCCGGACTCAGAAGAGTTAGCTGAAAGCTAAGTCTTAGAGAGCCTGGATGTTTACGGCCTGGGGACCCTTGGGGCCCTGCTCGGTTTCGAAGGAGACCTTCTGGTTCTCTTCGAGTGAGCGGAAGCCGGAAGAGGCGATCGCGGAGTAGTGTGCGAAGACGTCCTGTGAGGAGTCATCGGGGGAAATGAAGCCGAAGCCCTTTTCAGCGTTAAACCATTTGACGGTACCAGTAGCCATTATTTTTTGTCCTTCGTGAAGGTGGAGGAAAAGTCCCGACTTTCGGGTCCTCCTGTGTGGGGTGCTCAAAACCGCTGCTTCAGAAGAACAAGGTCTTGCAACCTTGCGTACTGCCTGAACTACGAACTGCATAAACACAACAACAGGATCAACACTACAGGAGATTTGCGTGGCGGATTACCACCGCGGCTGCCGGGGCCAACCGCGCCCCATTTGGGACCCTCCGCCGGGACGTCGGCACAACTAGAATGGCGGCATGACACCACAGGAGTTGGCCAATCTGGCGCACCTCCGGCGGGCCCGGGACCTGATCGACCGCGACTACGCCCGGCCTCTCGATGTGCCCACCATGGCCGCTGGTGCCCTCATGTCCCCGGCGCATTTTTCCCGCCAGTTCAAGGCGGCCTACGGCGAGACGCCCTACAGCTACCTGATGACCCGGCGCATCGAACGCGCCATGGCGTTGCTGCGGGCCGGCGCCAGCGTGACGGATGCCTGCATGGAGGTCGGCTGTACCTCGCTGGGGTCGTTCAGCTCACGGTTCGCCGAGATCGTCGGCATTCCGCCCAGCGAGTACCGGTCCCGGCAGCACGACGCGGTGAAGGCCATGCCGTCGTGCATTGCCCGGCTGCGTACCAGGCCCGAGCGCAAGCCGAGCAGGATTGAAGAAGCGCCCCCGCAGCCGCTGCAATAGCGTGGAAGACATGAACATTTCACTGCAGTACTCACAAATCACCGTCAATGACCTCGACGAGTCGCTCGCGTTCTACCGGGACGTGCTCGGCCTGGAGGTGCGCAACGACGTCGGCTCGGACGGGCAGCGCTGGGTCACCCTCGGCAGCAAGGCCCAGCCGGATCTGGAGCTGGTGCTGTCCGTCCCGCACGCCGGCCGCTCCCAGGACGACGGCGACGCCCTCCAGCAGCTGCTCGTCAAGGGCGCCCTCCCCATCCTCGTGTTCCGCACCGACGATCTTGACGCCACATTCGAGGCGGTCCGGGCCACCGGCGCGGAGGTCCTCCAGGAACCCATCGTCCAGCCGTGGGGCCCGCGTGACTGCGCCTTCCGCGACCCTTCCGGCAACATGGTCCGGTTCAACCAGGCCTGACGGGAACGAAAACAGGAACGACGCCGGGGATGTCGCCGCGGGTGCCTCAAAGGGGCGCATCGGAGACACCCTCGGCGCGGCCTTTCGGCACGGGCCCATGGTCGCTACGCTTGCTACGGAGGCAGCCATGGCAACCATTCCGCACCGCGAACTGCGCAACCAGAGCAGCAGGATTCTGGAGCGCGTGAAAAACGGTGAAATCATCGATGTCACGAACAACGGCGAGATAGCAGCCACCCTGATCCCTCCGTCCTCCTCCCCCCTTTGAACGGCTGCTGCTGGCAGGGCAGGTCCGGCAGTCGGCCACCTCGCGGCGGCCATCCGCCTGCAGACCGACGTCCGGGTTGCCTGCGACGCCGAACTGCTGGCCGCAGCAGTCGACGCCGGACTCAACGCCTCGTCCCCGGGCAGCGGGGGATGATCGTCCGCTGAGCAGAACGCCGTCAGATCAATCAGTTGAGGGCGTAGTCCACAATGGAGGCGTCGATGCCCTCCGGAGCGAAGACTTTCCGGACCACCAGCCGGGTGAGACCGTCAATGGCGGCGTGGTCACCCTCGGCCCCCGCAAGCACTTCAAGGCCATCGGCGATGCGGTCCACCACGTCCCGGAGAACCCTGGCGCGCACCTGTTCCGCGAAGACCGGGATAGTGCCGATCACTCCCCCAAGAACCAACCTGTTCGGATTGACCGTTGTGACGGTCGCGGCGAGGGCGCCCCCAAGGACGTCCGCCGCGGAGCGCAGGACGGCCTCGACCGTCTGGTCCCCCAGAAGGGCGGCGCGGACCACATCGCTCATGGAGGCAACTCCGTGGCCGCTGAGCTGGTCGACGACGGCCGCACCGGAACTGAAGGTGGCCAGGCACCCGCGGCGTCCGCAGCGGCAGACCGGCCCGTCCGAGGCGACGAGGATGTGGCCGATGTCGCCGGCTGCGCCGTGCGCGCCGTGGAGAATTGATCCGTCCACCACCACACCGCACCCAACGCCGGTGGCGACCTTCACGTAAACGATCGTTTCGTCGTCGGCGCTGCATTCGCCCAGGGCGCCGGCCCTGGCATCGTTTGCCACAATCAGCGGCACCTGCCAGACCCGCGAAATGGCGGCCACCACAGCGTCCGGCTCCCATTCAGGAATCGTCGTCGGGTGGACCACGTGGCCCGTTCCGGCCTCCACCGGCGCCGGCAGGCTGAACCCCACGCCCACGAGGCTTTCCTCCGCGCCTTCCGCACCTTCCGCAAGCAGCTCCGCCCCGAGCCGGATCAGCGGCTCGAGGACGGCCGCCGAGGGTGCATCAATGCGGGACTGCAGCGTCCGCGAGCGCAGGTGACGTCCGGCGATGTCCGTGACGGCGACCGTGGCGTGCGTCTGGCCGAGGGCGAAGGCCAGAACAACACGGCCGCGGTCGTCGAAGCGAATCTTGCGTGAACGCCGCCCGCCGGTGGCTTCCAGGGATTCGGCCTCGTAAATGAACTTGCGCCGCATCAGCGTGTCCAGCCGCTCGTACAAGGTGGCGCGGGACATGCCGGTGCTGGCCAGGAGCTGCTGGCGGGACAGTCCGCCGGTTGACCGGATCAGGTCCAGGAGGTGGCCGTGGGAGGCGGCCCCGCTGAGCTTAGCCGGTACGCGTTCGGCTGACATGGACCCTCCTGTTTCGGATTGCCATCCTACCGGAGGCCGCCGCCGGGGCTGCCGCCGATCCATTCCAGGGCGGCCGCGGCGGTCCAGGCCTGGTTCAGGCTGCCCAGCGGTTCGCCCGTGAACGGCTCGTAGTATTCGCCGAACTGCAGGTCCGCGAGCTGGAGCAGGGAGGCGGACCGGAGCGTTTCGTACAGCTCGTTCTGTCCGTCCCGGTGGCAGGCCCAGCCGAGCAGGAGGTTCAGGAAAGGCCAGACCGGTCCGCGCCAGTAGGTTCGGGGGCGGAACGCCGGGCTGGACGGGGAGGTCGACGGCGGCAGCGGGAACCGCAGTCCGGGGCACCCCATCCAGTCCGGACCCACCAGGATATTCCGCTGCGCTGCAAGCACGCTGTCATCGCCGCCGGCCACCAGCGGGGCGAAGCCGGAGACCGTGTCGGTGGAAATCCATTCCCGGGCCAGGACGTCGTAGTCGCGGGCCAGGCCGGTGCCGGGGTCGATGGTGGCGGCCACGCCGTCGCGGAAGCGGCACGCGAACCCGCGCAGTTCCTCGGCGTCGGCGCTGCGCCCCATGTCCTCGGCGAGGCCGGCCAGGACATCGCTCGAGGCCGCCATGATCCCCGAGAAGAACACGTCCCGCACCCGGAAGTCCACAATGTCCTGGATGGCTTTGTCGTCGTAGCCGACAGAGGCCATCTGCTGGACGAGCCACAGGTATTTGGTGTATTCGGCGTTGTCGGGCCGTTCACTGGCGTCGGCCACGTGCAGGGTGTCCCGGCGGGTGAAGGCGGGTACGGCGCCGGGCTGGACCCGGGCGTAGGGGCCGTCCCACCGCGGGGAATTATCGAAGCCGGACTCCCAGCCGTGGTGGATCTCGATCAGCCCGACATTGTCGGGGTCCCGGACAGTTGCCAGCCACCGGTGCCACGCGAGCCAGCCGTCGAATGATTCGCGCAGGAAGGACTCGGCCGCGTCCTGGTCGGCGCCGCCGTTCTCACGCCCGCGGTCCACAATGTGGCGCAGCGCAATGGCGTGGACCGGAGGCTGGCAGATGCCGCTGCTCTTCACGCCTGCCGGCCGGGCGGCGGCCGCTTCCGTGCCCCAGCGGTCGAAGCCGGGGAAGTAGTCGGTGCTGTTCTCGCTGAAGACGATGTGCGGGATCATTCCGGTGGACCACTGGGCGGCGAGCAGGGTGCGGAGTTCAGTGATGGCCCGCGGGACATTGACCCGTGCCAGCCCGATGGCCACGAACGCCGCGTCCCAGCTCCACATGTGGGGGTAGAGGTTGGGCGCCGCGGTGGTCATGGTGCCCAGGTCGTTGAGCTTCAGGACGTCCTCGGCCGCCTTCTGAAGGTCGTCGATGCTGACGTGGGGAGCGGTGTTCATTTGGCCTCCAGTGCCATTGACGTTGCGCCGTCATAGAAGCGCATGGTGTGCGGGGAAAAGGTCAGCCAGATTCTCTGGTGTGGCTCGGTCCTGAACGTCGGCGGGGCCTGGACCTTGATGCTCTGGCCGTCGACGTCCACGGTGAGCAGCACGGTGGAGCCCATGGGTTCCACCACCAGCACGGTGGCGGGGATGTCGCCGGAGGACCTGGTGGAGTCCACGGCAACGTTCTCTGCCCGGACGCCAAGGACGACGTCGTTGTTGGCGAAGGACCGCAGGATCGAAGGGGCACGGAGCCGCTGTTCCCCCACAAAGAGCGTGTCGCCGTCGTCGGACACGGCCGCGTTGATGAAGTTCATGGGCGGCGATCCGATGAAGCCGCCCACGAACCGGTCCGCCGGGGCGTCGTAGACGTCCAGGGGGTTCCCGAGCTGGGCGATGCTGCCCTTGCGCATCACTGCCACCTGGTCGCCCAGGGAGAGGGCCTCGCTTTGATCGTGCGTGACGTACACGGTGGTGGTGCCGAGGTCCTGGACGATCTTCTTGAGTTCGGAGCGGAACGTCAGGCGCAGCAGGGCGTCCAGGTTGGAGAGCGGCTCATCCATCAGGAGCACGTCGGCGTCCATCACGATGGCGCGTGCCACCGCCACGCGCTGGCGCTGGCCGCCGGAGAGCTGGGCCGGGAGCCGGTCCAGGTACGGGCTGAGCTGGAGCAGGTCCGCGGCCCACGCGACTTTCCGCGCGATCTCCTCGGGCGTTTTTTTCGCCATGAGCAGCCCGAAGCCGATGTTGTACCGGACGTTCCGGTGCGGGAACACGGCGTAGGACTGGAAGACCATGGACATGTTGCGTTTGTTCGGCGGCAGGTAGGTGACGTCGCGGCCGCCCACCGAGATGGAGCCGGAGTCCGGGAATTCCAGCCCGGCCAGCATCCGCAGCAGGGTGGTCTTGCCGCAGCCGGACGGGCCCAGCAGGACGGTGAAGTCGCCGTCGCTGATGTCCAGGGAGACGTCGTCGGTGGCGCGTTCCTTGCCTCCGGGATAGGTCTTTACAAGGTGTGAGATGGCGATGTCGGCCATGGTCGTTTCCTTTTTGCAGATGGTGCGGGGAAGTTTGGGGGGGCACGGCTCAGCGGATCGTTGAGCCCCACATGTTCGTCAGATACCGGCGCATCAGCGCGATGAAGATGATCGACGGGATGACCATGGCGAAGCCGCCCGCGAAGCGGTAGGCCAGCGGGGAGTCGGACAGCGAGGTCAGGACCTGCGCCGGGAGGGTGCGGTGGTCCAGCGTCAGGATGGAGGCGCCCAGGACCTCGTTCCAGGACATCACGAAGGTGAAGATGGACGCGGCGGCCAGGCCGGGAAGCGCCATGGGCATGACCACCCGGATGAACGCGCCGAACGGGGTGCAGCCGAAGATCCGGGCTGCCTCCTCCAGGTCCACCGGGACGTTCAGGAACACACTCGCCGAGATGAGGATGGTGGTGGGCAGCGCCAGGGAGGTGTGCAGCAGGATCACGCCGTACGTTGTGTCGTAGATGCCGGCGGTGAGGAAGAGCCGGGCCAGCGGAACCGAGAGCACCACGATGGGCAGGGCCCGGGTGAACAGCAGGAACAGCTGGTAGGGGTCCTTGCCGGGGAAGGCGAACCGGGCGAGCGCGTAGCCGCCCGGGACCCCGATCAGGGCCGAAAGCAGCAGCGTCCCTACGCCGACGATCAGCGAGTTGCCCAGGGCACCGAAGATGCCTGTGGAGGAGAGGAACCCGCCCAGCGTCTCGAAGGAGATGTTCGTCGGCAGCAGGCTGAGCGGGAACTGGTTCAGGGATTCCCGCGTGGAAAGCGCCGCCAGGGAGATCAGGTAGATCGGCGCCAGCATGAACAACGAGATGGCGACGCAGGCGACCTGGAGGTAGATCCGGTTGCGCTTCTGCCGTTGGAGGGGTGCGGTGTCAACTGTGGCTGTGCTCATCGTGTACTTCCCTGCCCTTTCTCGCGGAGTGCCCGCAGGTAGAAGACCGAGGTCAGCATCGACGCCACCAGGATGACGAGTGCCAGGGCCGCGGCCACGTTCGGGTTCTGCAGGCCGGTGTACCAGCGGTAGGTTTCGCCGACGACGAGGGGGAAGTTCTGCCCGGTCAGCGCCTGGGCCACGGCGAAGGTCTGGAAGGCCAGGATGGTCCGGAGGATCAGCGCCACCTGGAGGCTGGGTTTCAGCAGGGGAAGGGTGACGTGGCGCAGGCGCTGCCAGAATCCGGCGCCGAACACCTGCGCCGCCTCGTCGTAGTCCTTGGGGACGCCCTGGAGGCCGGCGACGACGATGACCAGTACCAGCGACGTCGACCTCCACACTTCAGCGACGAGGACGCAGATGAACATGGTGGTCTGGTTGTCGTAGGCCAGCCACGAGATGCCGTGGATGCCCAGGCCGCTGAGGAAGGAGTTGAGGTAGCCGCGGTCGTTGAAGATGGACAGCCAGACAAGGCCTGCGGCGAGGTCGCTCAGGGCCAGGGGTATGGCCCAGACAAAGAAGTGGACTTTATGCAGCCGCGGGCTGGAGCGCAGCAGCAGGGCCATGCCGATGGCGAAGCCGAACTGAAGCGGGATCATCACGAGGATCAGCAGGCCGGTGTTGCGGACCGCCGGCCAGAAGTAGGGGTCCTGGACCATGCGGTTGACGAAGTCCAGGGTGAATCCCCCGCCGTCCTGGAACGCCTGGAGGACGCCCTGGATGACGGGCCACCCCAGCAGCAGGGCCATGAACACGATGGACGGTGCGATCAGCCAGAGGGCCGGGGACATCCGGCGCCGCCGGGGCACCACCCGGACCGTCTGCGTGACCGGCGGAGAATCGATCGTCATTACGCTACCTCGCAATTCGAGCCGGTGGAGACGGGATCAGGAGCCCAGCACGGGACGTTCAGAGCCTTCATGATGGTGTTCAGCTGGGTCGCCTGGCGGTCCAGAACGGGCTGCACGCCGGAGCCGTCCAGGCAGATTTCCTGGAAGCAGTTCTTGAAGATCTGCGAGACCTCGCCCTCCTTGGACCCAAGGCCCACGGGCGGCAGGGCCAGGAGCGCCCCGGCCGAGCGCTGCTGGCGCTTGACCGCAGCCGCCTCGAGCGCGATCGCCCCGGACAGGTCTGTCGGGAGCTCTGTCTGCACCACGGGGAAAAACGCGTTGCTGCGCAGGGTTTCCACCTGAACCAGCGGCTCGGTCAGGGCCCGGATGGCCTGCTCGGCCCGGGCACGTTCCTTCCCGCCTGTGGGAAGAGCCAGGCCGGCGACGATCAGCATGTAGCCGCGCCCCTTGGGTCCGCGCGGCGCGGGGACCATGAGCCAGTCCTCGGGTTTGGCGGCCGGGGCGCCAACCAGCCGGGCCACGTGGTCCCAGGCCACCAGCACTTCCCCGCTGGTCAGCGGTTCCTGCATGGCGTTGTAGTTGGTGGACGCCGGGGCCATATTGTCCCAGAGGTCCTTCATGTAGTTCCAGGCAGTGGCGGCGTCGGGGTTGCGGAACGTGGTGATCTGTCCCCCGGTGAAGCTCGGGAGCAGGAAGCCCTGGTAGAAGCGGTGGTGCAGCCCCTTGGGCCCCGCGGGCATTCCGAAGACAGGGCGCCCGGCGCCTTTCTTGGCGGCTTTGGCCCACGCGAGGTAGCCCTCGTAGGTGAGGTCGTTGACGTCCACGCCGCTGGGCAGCCATTCCAGGGCTTTCTTGTTGATGGCGACGATGTACGTGGCCTGCATCCAGGGGACGTATTTGGTGGCGCCGCCGCCCGCTTTGGCCAGGTCCAGGACTTCTTTGGTGAAGCCACGGTCGGCCAGGTCGCTGACAAGGTGGTCCACGTCCTCGAGGGAACCGGCCAGGGGTGCGAGTTCACCGTGGAGTCCGCCGAGCAGGGCGGTGCGCACGTTGCCGGCGTCGGCCTGGGACTTGACGGTGGAGGCGAAGACTCCCGGATCAACGGAGTTGTACGCCACCGGGACCTTCACGAATTTCTTCAGGACGGCCTCGTAGCGCTGCTTCTCCTCAACCGGGGTGAACTGGGTGGACAGGAAGCCCACGGTGCCTTCGCCGGCGGTGGCGCCGCTGGTGTCAAAGCCGGCACACGCGGAGAGGAAAGGGAGGGAAAGGGCTGTTCCCAGGCCCGCCATCAATACGCTGCGCCGCGACGGGCGGCTGTGGAGGGGCGGTGAAAAGTTGTCGTTCATTGACTACTCCAATCAGGCGCGCGCCTCTGCGTCACCTTTCGTCTAATAGTGAGACAAAAGGTGGAGTGTGTCAAGGAACACATTCGGGGAAGGTTCGACGGCGCCGCGGAACTGTTTGAGGCGCTGCTGGGAGTCGGCGGTCCCTTGGGCATATTCAGCGAAGAAGCCGAGCCGGCCACCGGCGCCCTTCTTGGCAACTATCACCAGGTCCTGACCCACGCAGTGTTGGTCCAGGCGGCGCTGGCGCTCCGCGATGCTGCCCAGGGTGAGCCACTGGGGGCGGGATTCAGGCGGGGCAGCCTGAGGCATAGGCGGAATCAGCAAGCCCTAAGCTGGGTGCCATGACGACTGCCCCTGTGAAAGGCAACCCCCTCGGTTCCCGCGTCTCACAAGCGGTGCAGACCCTCACGCCGGGGTACTTCGCCCTCACTATGGCCAGCGGGATCATCTCGGTGGGTCTCGAGCTCGAGGGCTTTGACGCACTCTCAGCCGCACTCCTTGTGGTGTGCGGG
Organism: Arthrobacter sp. 05T442; assembly: GCF_056395945.1. Lineage (NCBI taxonomy): Bacteria > Bacillati > Actinomycetota > Actinomycetes > Micrococcales > Micrococcaceae > Arthrobacter > Arthrobacter sp. 05T442. The sequence continues at coordinate 17,849 of NZ_JBFTKM010000003.1, forward strand.
CTCTCCTACGCCGTGATCCTGGTTCTCAGCCTGGTGCGGCTGGCCAGGTTCCGCGCCGACATGCGCCGCGACTTCCTGGATCCCGGTCGGGCGTTCGGCTTCTTCACCTTCATCGCCGGAACGAATGTGCTCGGCGTGCGCCTGGGGGATGCCGGCAGCTGCAGTGAGGCCAGCTGGCCAACTTCCACATGATGGACACCCCGTCAGTGCAGGAGCTCGCCGGCGACGGCTGGAGGAAGAGCATGGCCGAACGCCTGGCCGAGGATCGCACTATCATCGGCGCGGAGCAGGAGAAGTGGCTGCTGGACGGGTTCGAGAGCTCCACCCAGGGCTGGGACAGCCTGGGCCAGCAGGTGTTCTTTGCCGAGCGGGACAGCAACCAGGCGCCGGAGATGACGACGTCTCCATGGCCGGGTGGGACGGCTACGCCGCGTCGCGACGCCGGAGCACGCAGGGCTGGGTGGACGCGAAAGCGCGCAACGTCTGGTTCTGACCGGCGACGTGCGCTGCAACCGGGCCAACCACGTCAAGGTGGACTACAAGGACCCTGCGTCGCTCGTTACGTCGATCCTCTGGGCCACGGGCTACCGGCTGGGCTTCAGCATCCTGGACATCCTAGTACTGGACGAATGGAACGACCCCCGGCACCACCGCGGCGTCACCGAACAGCCGGGCCTGTACGCCATCGGGCTGCCGTGGCTGACCGGGCACGGCTCGTCCATCGTGGCGGGTGTCGGCCGCGACGCCGAATACATGGCGCAGCACATCGCCGGGAACATCGCCGGCCGGTGAAGGCGAACGAACGGACAAGGCGGGAGCCGCGCAACAGGTTATTGACCGCCGTTTGGGGCCGGAGTAATTTACGAGTAGCCGTGCTGTAATCCGTTGGGACGAGGGCGAACCTCGTCTCTGAATCACGCCAAGGCAAACCGGCTACGGTGCTGCGTTGCCAAGGTGCATCCGGTCGCCGCCGCTGTGGAAGCCTGCGGCATAGGCTTTTGCCCTCCAAGATTCAGGGCCCCATCGGCTGCTTAGCCAATCACCGGCACGACCGCAGCGGCCGCGCCCAGTTGCCCGGGCATGCCCGCCGGGGTGAATCGGAGTACACGATGGACAACAGCTCTTTCCAGGCCCTCCAGGAGAAAGTACGGGGCCGGGTCATCACGAGCGATGAGGCGGACTACGACACCGCGCGGGCCGTTTTCAACGGAATGATCGACAAGCACCCTGCGGCCATTCTGCGCGTGTCGCAAGTCGCGGATGTCATTGCAGGCGTGAATTTCGCGCGTGACACCGGCTTGGACCTGGCGCTGCGCGGTGGCGGCCACAGCGCGCCCGGGTTCGGGACCTGCGACGGCGGCCTCGTCATCGACTTCACAGGCTGCCGGGGCGTGCGCGTGGATCCTGCTAATGGGACAGCACGGGCCGAAGCCGGAGTGACATGGGCGGACTTCAACTACGCCACGTGCGCATTCGGCCTTGCCACCACCGGAGGCATCATTGGATCAACGGGTGTTGCTGGACTGACTCTCGGCGGAGGCATCGGCTACCTCGCCCGCAAGTACGGGCTGTCGTGCGACAATCTGAAATCCGCGGACGTGGTGACCGCCGAAGGGAAGTTTCTCGTCGCCAGCAACACGCAAAATGAGGACCTCTTCTGGGCGCTTCGCGGCGGGACCGGCAACTTCGGCGTCGTGACGTCCTTTGAGTTCAACCTTCACCCCGTGGATGTTCTCTATGGCGGAGTGATCATTTACCTTCTGGAGCACGCCGACGCGGTGGCACGGCTCTACCGTGATTACATCGCTACCGCACCGGAGGAAATGGGGGTGTTCCTGGGCTTCCATCAGGGACCGCCGGTCCCCTTCCTGCCTGAGGAGTATCACGGGAAGCCCGTGGTGGTGCTGGTGGGCGGCTGGGCAGGCCCCCACAACGAGGGGGAGCGTCAATGGCAGCCGTTCCTTGACGTTGCGCCCGTCGCCGGCTCATTCCTGGGCCCCCTTCCCTATACGGTTCTCAACACGCTCTTCGACCCCATGTATCCCAAGGGCCTGCAGGCCTATTGGAAATCAGAGTTCCTGCCCCGCCTAACCGACGACGTCGTCCGTGTCGCTGAGAAGTTCGGCGCGGCCATTCCGAGCGTCCAGACGGCCAACCACTTCTACCCAATTAACGGTGCCGTCCAGCGGGTCGGGCGGGACGAGACCGCGTTCCCGTACCGCGACGTCAACTTCGCAGTGGACATTGCCTGCCATTGGGAGGATCCGGCCCACAATGAGGCCAATACGAAGTGGGTGCGCGACTACTCTGCCGAGCTCCACCCCCTCGGATCCGGTGCGGGCTACGTGAACTTCCTCGACGCCGACGACCAGTCACACATCGAGGACACCTACGCGGGGAACTACGCCCGCCTCGCTAAAGTCAAGGCCAAGTACGATCCCGGCAACCTCTTCCACATCAACCAAAACATCAAGCCTGCAGGCTGACACTTCGTACAAGCTGGTGTTGGCGGGTTAGGTGCGCCACCGCGCCTCGGCCGCAGTGAAGGATGAGAACGGTTGTCCCGTTCGTGCTTCGCTGTGAAACTGTGAGCATGGCGAACTCTGGCGACGTGTCCTGGCAGCTGGATGGCATCACGATGGAGGGGACGGTTGTCCGGCCCGACGGCGACGGGCCGTTCCCGGCGGTGGTCCTCGTCGCGGGCAGCGGCCCTACTGACCGGGATTGGTGTTCGCCGCTGCTTCCCGGCACGAACGGCAGCGGGCGGCTCTTCGCGGAGGCGTTTGCCCGGGCCAGTATCGCATCTCTGCGCTATGACAAGCGGGTGACCGGCCCGCACGCGATGGAGAACGTCCGGAAGCTCATCGGAAAACTCAGCATGCAGTCGCATCTGGATGAGCTGGTCGCGGCCGTTCAGGTGCTCGCCGGGTTGGACTACATTGACTCCTCCAGGATTGCCGGGCTCGGCAACAGCGAGGGAGCCCTCCATGTGCTCCACTACGCCACCAGTGCCCAGGAAATTCCCTTCGTCGGGATCGTGCTCGCTGCCCCACCCGGACGCCCGATACAGGCTGTGCTGCTGTCCCAATTGACGCGTCAGTCCGCCCAGGTCCCTGGTGGGGCCGAGCTGATGCCCAAGGTCGAGGAAGCCGCTGCGCGTTACGCGGCTGGACAGCCGATGAATCCCGATCCTGGCTTGCCGGACAATGTGAAGATGGTGCTCGCGAGCTTCGAGGCTCCGGCGAATCTGCCGCTCGCCCGTGAGCTGTGGGCCGAGTCCACCTGCGACTCGCTCAGGAACGTGCAGATCCCCACCCTGGTATTGATCGGCGGGAGAGACGTGCAGATCGACGAACACGCCGACGGGGACCCTCTCCAGGAAACCGCCGCCGGGATGACGAACGTGACGTTCGCATTCCCGCCGCACGCGAATCACGTGTTCAAGGAAGATACCCGCAGCCCGGCCGACGTGGCCGCGTCACCAGGGAACGGATACAACGAACCGGACACACATCTCGACCCCGAAAGCCTGGAAACGATCCTCGCCTGGCTGGGAGAGGTAATGAATTTAACGGTGTCTCCGCTCTGACGAGCCCCATGGGACGCGTCGTGGCAGGGATACTGCCCTGGCCGCCCTGCAATAAAAAGGACCCTCGACTTCTCCTCCACAGGATGTCTGTGGTCGCATGTACCTTAGGCATTAGCCCTCAGCACGCACCGCTCAAGGACACGATGGACTACTACGCAATCAGTTCGCTGCGTGAAAACCACGCGGGATGGTCGCTGCTGCGCGCGCAGAATGCCCCGCTGGCAGTCTCCTTCTTCATCAAGGCCTTCACGGGGCCCAACCAGCGAGACATCGGCCGCCAGGAGCTCATCGACCACCTCGACGACGTCCTGTTCGGCCTGCGGGATGCGTTCGGCGAGGACAAGTTCCCCCGCCCGGCGTCGGAATACCTGGACGACTGGGCGGCCCCGGAGCGTGCCTGGCTGCGCAAGTACTATGTGCCGGGCCAGGACGAGCCCCGCTATGATCTGACTGCCTCGGCGGAGGACGTGGTGCACTGGGTGGAAAGCCTGCGCGGCCGGGACTTCGTGGCCACCCAGTCGCGGCTGACCAGCATCTTTGCCGTCCTCAAGGCCCTGGTCCAGCAGTCCGAGACGGACCCGGAAGTCCGGCTGGCCGAGCTCCAGCGCCAGCGTGACGGGATCGACGCGGAGATGCAGCGGATCCGGGACGGCAACATCCGGGTCATGACCGCCCCGGAGGCCCTGGACCACTTCCAGCAGCTGACCTCCCTGGCTAAGGACCTGCTCTCGGACTTCCGGGAGGTTGAGCAGAATTTCCGGAAACTGGACCGCCAGGTCCGCGAACAGATCGCCACGTGGGACGGCAGCCAGGGCGAGCTTCTGGAAACCATTTTCGCGAACCAGCAGGACATCAGCAGCTCCCTGCAGGGCCGGACGTTCCAGGGCTTCTGGGACTACCTGATGTCCCCGCAGCTGCGCAGCGAACTGAAGGACCTGCTGCTGCGGGCCACCCGCATCGAGGCCCTGTCCGGCGCCGAGAACCTCCACGCCGTCACCAACCTCCACCAGGACTGGCTGCCCGCCGTCGAACAGACCCAGTCCACGGTCCGCCAGCTGTCCCAGCAGATGCGCCGGCTCCTCGATGACAAGGTCTTCCTCGAGAACAAGCGGATCATGCGGCTGATCCGGGGCATCGAAACCGGTGCGCTGGGCACCCGGGACGCGCCGCCGTCGGGGGTCTTCATGGAGATCGCCGCACCGTCCGTGGACGTGGTGCTGCCCTTCGAGCGGCCCCTCTATGAGCCCAGCCGGAAGGTGATGGTCGACGACGACGTCGTCACCGCCGACGACACCGACGTGGACGCCGGCGCCCTGTTCAGCCAGTTCCATGTGGACACGGAGCGGCTCAAATCCAGCATCGACGATGTCCTGGCCGGCACCGAACAGGCCACCCTCGCCGAGATCACGGACGCCCATCCGCTGCAGCAGGGCCTCGCCGAGATCGTGGCCTACTACCAGCTTGCCAGCGACTCCGAGTGGGCCAGCATCCACCCCGAAACAACACAACAGCTGTCCTGGTCCCTCCCGGACGGCAGCATCCGCGAAGCAACCATCGACCAGATCATCTTTGTGAGGCCCGCATGAACCCCGCCGCATCCCCCGCCCCGCACCCGGCGGAGACCCGGACGCCCGAGGAACTTCCCGGCGTCGTCACCCGGCTGTTCCGGGGTGTGGTGTACGCCGAAGCGGACGAGAAGATCTGGCAGTCGCTGACGGCACTGGAGTCCCAGGCCCGCGACTACGTGGCCGTGCTGGGGCTGGACCTGATCCTGGATGAGTCGGAGGGCTACGCGTTCCTCAAGTCGCGGGAGGACCCGGACGGCACCCTCCCCCGGCTCATCCAGCGGCGCAGATTGACCTTCGACGTCAGCCTCCTGCTGGCCCTGCTGCGCGGCCGCATGCTCGAATTTGATACCAACAGCAGCGATCCCCGCCTCATCATGACCGAGCAGGAGATCATGGACATGGTGGCCGTCTTCCTGCCCGAATCCAGCAACCAGGCCCGGATCCTGGACAAGCTGGGCGCCAACATCAAGAAGGTCGTGGAACTGGGCTTCCTCCGCCAGCTCCGCGGACAGCCCGGAACGTACGAGGTCGCCAGGATCCTGAAGGCCTACGTGGATGCCCAGTGGCTGGAGGAGTTCGACGCGCGGCTGGCGGACTACCGGGCCACCCTGGACGGTTCCCCGGGGCCCGCCGCGGGCACCAGCCAGGAAGAACCGACCGCACGGGACAACAACGAACAGGACACCAACGACGGGGAGCTCTCATGACCGCCGATCTGCAGGACAGCCTCTTCAGCCTGGACGAACCCCTCGAGCAAACTACGGACGACGCCGGCAGTCCCCCGGGTTACCGGCTGCACCGCCTGGAGCTACTCAACTGGGGCACCTTCCACCAGGGCGTCCGGACCTTCCGGCTGGACGGCGCCAACAGCCTGCTCACCGGCGACATCGGCTCCGGGAAGTCCACTGTGGTGGATGCGATCACCACCTTGCTGCTGCCGGCCAACAAGATCGAGTACAACAAGGCCGCCGGGGCGCAGAAGAAGGAACGCACCCTGATGTCCTATGTGCGGGGGTTCCACAAGAGCACCCGCAGCACCGGCGGCGAGTACTCCAAACCGGTCTCGCTCCGCGGCACGGGCACGCTCACCGTCGTGCTGGCCGTGTTCCACAACGCAGTGCTGGGCAAGTCGGTCACGCTCGCCATCACCCTCTGGACGGTGCAGGAGGCCGGCCAGCCCAACCGCTTCTACTCCCTGGCGGAAACGGATCAGTCCATTGCCGGGGACTTCTCGAACTTCGGCCAGGACCCCGCCAAGCTGAAAAAGAAGCTGAAGGCTGCGGGCGCGGCCGTGCACGACACGTTCGAGCCCTACGCGGCGGCGTTCAAGCGGCAGTTCGGCATCAGCGGGAACCAGGCCATGGAGCTGTTCCACCGCACGGTCTCGATGAAGCAGGTGGAGAACATCACCCACTTTGTCCGCACCAACATGCTGGACGAGGACGATGTTGCCGCCCGGATCACGAACCTGATCCACCACTTCGACGACCTCAAGAAAGCCCACGGCGCCGTCCTGCGGGCCAAGGACCAGATCGCCCTGTTGGCCCCCATCCGGGAGGGAGCCGCCCGGCACGCCCAGCTCACGGTCGAGGACGAGCTGGCCAGGGCCCAGCGCGACCAGCTGCACCCATGGTTCACCAACCAGCGCCTCATCCTGAGCCTGGAACACGCAGCGGAACTGGAGAGCACCGGGGTCCGGCTGCGGGAGGACAGCGCCTCACTGACCGCCCGGATCTCCGCACTCCGGCACGAGATCCAGGCGGTGGCCGAGGACATCCGCACCAACGGCGGCGGCCGGCTGGCGGCCATCGACGCTGACGTCGCGCGGCTGGGCGCCGAAGCCGGCGTGCAGCGGACCCGCTACCAGAGCTATGCGGCTGCCGCGGCGGAGCTTGGCCTCAGCGCGCCGGAGGACCGGGTGCTGTTCGACGCCAACCGGGACCGGCTGGCCTCCGTCGAGTCCGGGCTGGCTGAGCAGCACACCGAGCTGCAGGAGCGCCGCACCGGGCTGACCGTCCAGCGCAAGGAGCTCACCGAGCGGTCCACATCGATCAAAGCCGAGCTGACCAGCCTCCAGTCCCGGCGCAACCTGCTGCCGCTGCGGCAGCTGGAGATCCGGCGTCGGCTGTGTGAGGGAACCGGCGTGGAGGAGAAGGCGCTGCCCTTCGCCGGGGAGCTGCTGCGCGTCCGCGAGGGCGAGGCCGCCTGGGAAGGCGCGGCGGAAAGGACACTGCACGGCTTCGCGCTGTCCCTGCTGGTCCCGTCGGAACACTACGCGGCGGTCAGCAGCTGGGTGGACGCGAACAATCTCCGCGGCCGGCTGGTCTATCTGAAGGTCGGCGACGCGCACTCCCCCAGGGCCGCTGAGCCCGGGACGCTGGCCGCCAAGATCGCGATCAAACAGGGCACGCCGTTCCGCGATTTTCTGCAGGATGAGCTCGCCAGCCGGTTCGACTGCGTGTGCTGCGAGTCGCTGGAGGACTTCCGCCGCTTCCCCAAGGCGCTCACCGCCAACGGCCAGCTCAAGGGTGGCCGCGGCAGGCATGAGAAGGATGACCGGAACGAGCTGACGGACCGGCGGAACTACGTGCTGGGATGGGACAACCAGGACAAGATCAACCGGTTCCTCGCCGAGCTGGACGAGGTCACAGGCCAGCTCCATGTGGCGGAGACGCAGCTGGCGAAGATCGACGGGCAGCTCGGTGACATCGGTCGCCGGAACCAGCAGCTGGGCACCGTCCGTTCGGTGTCCGATTTCGGCGAGATCAGCTGGGAGCGCACGGCCCGGCGGATCCAGGAGCTCAAGGAGGAGCGCCGGGCCCTCGAATCGACCACGGACATCCTCCGAGACCTAACCGCCCGGGAAGCTCGCTTGAATTCTGACCTCACCCGGCTGACCGGACAGGCCGAGAAAACCCAGCAGCGGCTTGGCGCGAACAAGACCGACACTGCAAACTTGGCGGAGGTGATCGAGGAGTGCCGGGCGCTGCTGCAGGAGCAGCCGCTGACGGACGACGCCGGTCTGCTGGCCTCCGTCGCCGGCCTCGCCGCGGCGGCCCCCGGCGAGAAGCTCCTCACCTACAAGAACACGGTGGCGGTGGAGAGCCTGGTGCGGTCCGAGCTGACCAAGTCCATCGACGCGCTGTCCAAGCGGCTGGCCACGGCGGAGGCCGGCACGGTGCGGCTGATGGCCGACTTCCGCAACAGGTACCCGAACGAGACCACCGAAATCGACGCGTCCCTGGACGCCGCCAGTGACTACGAACGGCTGCTGGACCAGCTGGAGAAGAACGACCTGCCCAAGTTCGAGGCGCATTTCAAGGAGTCCCTGAACCAGAACACCATCCACGAGGTGGTGGCCTTCAACGCGTTCCTGGACAGCCGCCGGCAGGACATCGTGAACCGGATCACCGAGATCAACCTGTCCCTGGCCACCATCGAGTACAACCGCGGCCGGCACATCCAGCTGGAGCACCAGAACAGCAGCGACCAGGACATCCGCCAGTTCATGGCGGACCTCCGCGCCTGCTCGGAGGGCACCATCGGCGACGACGAGCAGTACTCCGAACAGAAATACCTGCAGGTGGAAAGCCTGATCGAGCGGTTCCGCGGCCGGGAGGGGCTCACCACCCTGGATGAACGCTGGACCGCCAAGGTTACGGACGTGCGGAACTGGTTCACCTTTTCCGCCTCGGAAAAGTGGACCGAGACCGGCGAGGAGTTTGAGCACTTCACCGACTCGGGCGGCAAATCCGGCGGCCAGAAGGAGAAACTGGCCTACACCATCCTGGCGGCCGCGCTGGCGTTCCAGTTCGGGCTCGGGTCCGGGCAGGGCAACGGTGGTGGCAGCGGCCGGAACGCCGGCAAGGGACGCAGTTTCCGCTTCGTCGTGATCGACGAGGCCTTCGGCCGCGGGTCCGACGAATCCGCTCGCTACGGCCTGGAGCTGTTCCAGCGGATGAAGCTCCAGCTGCTGATCGTCACTCCCCTGCAGAAGATCCATGTGATCGAACCGTTTGTGGCCCACGTCGGCTTCGTGGCCAACACCACGGGCGACGATTCAAAGCTGCTCAACATGACCATCCGGGAATATCGGGACAGGCAGGACCGCGATGCCTAAGCCGCGTCCCGAGGGCCCCGAACCGAGCTTGCGAGGTTTGGGAAGGGACCTCCGCGCTGAGTCGTCCGCCGTGCGAGCCAAAGGCTGGACCACGATGGCGATGCTCCGGGCCCAGTCGCAGAAGGCCTGGGACAGCGGGGCGTTGCTGCGCGAACTGCTGGAACCCGGCGGCGTGTATCCGCGCCGCCGCCCGCTGAAACGCCCGACGGCGGCCACCCTCCGTAGCGACTACGCTGCGGCCCGGGCGTGGGCCAGTGAGCTGTTTGCTGCCGCCGGGCCGTTCAGCCTGGAGACCGCGGAGGTGGGCCGCACCACCGTTGGGTCCAACCACCTGCCTGCCGCGGCGGTGTTTGCCTTTGCTGATGATGAGATTGCGTTTATTGGTAAGTCGAAGGATGCAGGGCGGTTTCGTGGGCTCGCCGACGAGTTGGCGGCCTTGGATCCGGCCTTCCTGGCCTGGGCCCTGCGGTGGCCGCGGCGGCTCCTGGAGCTCGGTGGCGACGCGCTGACCGCCGCCCGGGTGGCCCTCTGGCTGCGCGACAACCATGAGCCGGGCATTTATGTACGGCAACTCAGCCTGGCCGGGGTCGACACGAAGTTCATCGAGAACCACAGAAAAGTCGTCGAGCAGATGGCCGCGGAGCTGCAGGCCTCCGGGCCAGCTCCCGGTGACGCTGCCGACGACGACGCCGTTCCGGAGGTGCCCGCGGAGCCGGGGTCCCTGCTCGGCGGGACAACGGCCCGGACTGCGGCGGCACGCTTCGCGGCCCGGCACGGCTTTCTCCACCCACCCGAGCTCGTCCGGTTCCGGGCACTGGACCCCGCAATACCGCTGCTGGGCCGGGCACGGGACCTGACGGTCACTGCGGAGGCGTTCAGCACCCTGAACCTGCCCGTCCAAAGGGTGATCATCACCGAGAATCTGGTGAACTTCCTGGCCCTGCCCGAGGCGCCAGGCAGACTGGCCATTTACGGCGGCGGATACGGATTCTCGTCACTTCGGGAGGCCGGCTGGCTGCGCGACTGCGAGGTCAGCTACTGGGGTGACCTGGACACGCACGGCTTCCGGATCCTCGACCAGCTCCGGGCCGTGCACCCGCACGTGGTCAGCGTGCTGATGGACGAAGGAACGCTGCTGGCGCACCGCGATGCGTGGGGCACCGAGCCGGCTCCGTCCCGGGCCGCGCTCGGCCGGCTCACGGCAAAGGAGGCGGCGCTCTATGACGCGTTGGGCAAAGACTCCTTCGGCACATCCGTCAGGCTGGAACAGGAGCTCATCCGCTGGGACTGGGCGCTCACGTTTCTTGACCCGTGAGGTTTTCTTGCCCTGAGAGCGGTTGGCGCACCCCGCCGGGCCAGTCAGTTGAGGGCGTAGTCCACGAGTGAGGCGTCGATGCTCGCCGGGGCGAAGACTTTCCTGACCACCAGACGGGTGAGACCGTCAATGGCCGCGTGATCGCCGTGGCCAAGACGATCGCCCGCTACGGACGCGTGGACCTGCTCTGCATCGACGAACTGGGCTATATGGAACTGGACCGCCGCGGCGCCGAACTTCTCTTCCAGGTCCTCACCGAAAGGGAGGAGAAGAACTCCATCGCCATCGCAAGCAACGAGTCGTTCTCCGGCTGGACCAAAACCTTCACGGATCCCCGCCTCTGCGCTGCGATCGTGGACCCGCTGACCTTCAACGGTGCCATCATCGAAACCGGCACGGATTCCTACCGGCTCGCCGCCACGCTGGCCCAACAGGCAGCCCGCTAGAAAACCCAGCGAAGGGGCGATCTCTCGTGTCTCGCGTTTGGCGCGGCCGCGTTCCTTTCCAAGTAAGCAGTGCGTTCTATAGGGTCAACCACATGGACGCGGTCCCGGGGGATGGCATAGGCATCGAGCCTTACCGCGTCATGTGCGGATTTAGTAGTCAGCGGTTTAGCGCTACGGCGGATGCCCTTAACTACTGCAGGAACGACTGCCAATGAACGTCGTGGTCGTGATCTTCGGAATATTCTTGGGGTTGTCTGCTGGATACTGGGGCCGCTACCGGTTCCCGGCAGTTCGCCGCGGTTCACGGCTCGATGAGAGACTAGGCCAGCTCAACCTGATCTGCGTTGCAGCCCAAGGTCTAGTTGCCTTTGCTCTAGTGATCTCAACGAACATGGTCGGGATCCCCGCTTTGGCATTCGCGGCCGGTGTATTATTGCTCGCTTCGATCCCCCTTTATTTCACCAAAAAGAAGGATCCTCGCTTGGCCGGAGCTCACGGGGGAGGCAGCCACGTGGTCGAAGAGAGCGCTCTCAGGCTTACGTCGACATGGCCGCATAGCGTGGTCTATACGGTCGGCTACGTGTCGCTCTTTGCTTATTTCCTGTCATTAGGGCTCATGCCCCGGTAATCCGGTTCGACACCACAGAGGCTGCCAGGGATCGGCGAGATCCACGTTGGCGGAGAATCATCTCCGCGCATCGCCGCAGCCCTCCCTCAGCGGGCAGTAGATCGCCAACACGAAGCCGCAGCCCTCCCTCAGCGGGCAGTAGATCGCCAACACGAACAGGCTGGCTCCACCGGCAACGCCAACCTACGTTGGTCCGCGGTTTGTCACAGGCGCTCAGATTTTCGATCCACAAGCGCCTTGGGGTGGGGCCAATTACAAATGCCCCCTGGGGCCAGAAATACTTGACACAACCACCCACCAAACCCGAGCCTAGCCGGGTGCCCTTGGACTCCTGATAGGAACTATCCGCGAGTGGGATCCTCGGTAAGGTGCCGATTCCGCGCCTCTATTAGCTTCTGGAGGTAGCGGGCCAGCACCAGCCTCTCGACCAGACGCCCTACGAGGCCGAAGGGTGCCGCGAACTCGATCCGATCAATCATCGTGGTGCCCGCCGGATCCTGACTTAACTCATGGACGTGCCGGAACCGCCGAAATGGACCTTTGACCTGCTCATCCACAAAATAGTTCGGCGACTCCATCTCGGTGATCCGGCTCGTCATTTGAAGTGGAACGCCGAAGTGCCAAGCTCGCCACGTGACTTCCTCACCCAAAGAGATGAGCCCGGACATGACGCCGGCAACCGCCTCTTCACGAGACTGCGCCATCGAGTCCTTGTGCGCGTCGATACTCCGGGCACGGTCAAACAGTTCTGATTGGGGCGTGCTCGTCCGTGTCGTGCACTCAAAGTAAACGGCCATTGTCAGAGTATGGCAGTTCGTTCATGGTCTGCTCGAACTGCGGAAGCCCTGGCCGGCTGCGCCCGTCGCCTCCTGATGTGGCAAGGTCCAGCACTCAGGCCAGCAGGGTCGTGGGTGGTCCTGGATCAGGTCGTCTCAGTGGTCCTGAAACAAGTTGACATACTCACCGCCGCGCCCGCAAGGACTTCGAGTCCATCGGCGATGCGGTCCACCACGTCCCGGAGAACCCTGGCACGCACCTATTCGGCGAAGAGCATCCCCGTGGCGGAGTTGCCGGACGGCCGGCTCGGGGTGGGCCTCACTGCGGAGAGGGTCGCGGCCGGGACCCTTCACCGAATCCATATTGCGCGTTTCGCGCATAGCTCTTGCGCTAAACGCGCAATCGTCTTATGATTTCGATCATGCCCGAAGCCCGGGCGGCTCCCCCTCCCCCAACAACAACGAGGTTGCTGCATGTCTGTCCCAATTAAGGCCACCATGGAGAAAGTCCCTGGCGGCATGATGTTGATTCCCCTGCTGATCGGCGCCCTCCTGGGCACCTTCGCACCGGATTCCGCCAAATTCTTCGGTTCGTTCACGGGTGCGCTCTTTACCGGCGGCACCACCATCCTCGCCGTGTTCTACGTGTGCATGGGTGCCAGCATCGATATCAAGGCCACCCCTTACATCCTGAAAAAGGGCGGCGTCCTGTTCGGCAGCAAGGTCCTGTTCGCGATCATTATCGGCGTCGTCGCCGGCAGGTTCCTGGGTGAGCTTCCCATCAGCGGCGGACTCCTCACGGGCTTGTCGGTCCTGGCGATCCTGGCTGCCCTCAATGACACCAACGGCGGAATGTACATGGCCCTCATGGGCCAGTACGGCAAGCCCAAGGACGTTGCAGCCTACTCCGTGATGACTCTCGAGTCTGGCCCCTTCCTGACGATGGTGACCCTCGGCGTCGCCGGCCTGTCGGCTTTCCCCTGGCAGGCCCTGGTCGGTGCCATCATCCCCCTGCTCCTCGGAGCCATTCTGGGCGCCCTGGACCCCGCGATGCGCAAGTTCCTTTCCTCTGCGGCTCCGGTCCTGATTCCGTTCTTCGCCCTCGCCCTTGGCTTCGGCCTCAACCTCGGACAGGTGCTCAATGCCGGGCTGCTGGGAGTTGGTCTTGGCCTGTTCGTGCTGATCGCCGGCGGCGCTGTCCTGTTCTTCGCAGACAAGGCAACCGGAGGCTCCGGCATCGCCGGGCTGGCGGCTGCCACAACCGCAGGCAACGCCGCCACCGTGCCGATGCTGGTAGCGGCAGCCAACCCCGCCTATCTGCCCGCGGCCGGACCCGCCACCGTACTGGTTGCCGCTTCCGTAGTGGTTACCGCCATCGGCTGCCCCCTGATGGTTGCTTGGTACGCCAAGCGCCTGAAGGCCAAGGAGGTCGCGGTATCACCCGAGGTTGCGCACGCCGTATGAACACCGACGCCGCCACGCGCTGGGCGATCATCGCCGACGACCTGACGGGAGCTGCAGATGCGGCCGCCGCCTATGGCCCCACCCACGGCAGTTCCGTCATCCTCGACGTCGACTGCGACTGGCCCGACGCCGAGATCCTTTCGATCAATACGGAGAGCCGCTACCTGCCCGTGGAGGAAGCCTTCTCGGCCGTCACGTCCGCCGTCGGGCGGGCCTTGGAGCAGCGCCGCCGGGTCTTCAAGAAGATTGACTCGCTGCTCCGGGGCAACGTGGGTGTGGAAGTCGCGGCAAGCTTGGCGAGGCTCAGCCAGGGCCGCGACAAGGGTCTGGCCATTGTGGCTCCGGCTTTTCCCGCCACGGGAAGGACCACCCGGGGCGGCGTCGTCCACGTCAACGGCGAGCAGAACGTTGACGGAAACTTCGGCGGCGACGTCGCCCGCGCACTTGCCGCCGGCGGTCTCTCCGTCGACGTCGTTGCCGGAGATTCCGCGCGCACGCCGGAGGAGCTGGCGTCGCACCTGCGGAACGTGCAGGAGCGCGGGATTGACGCCGTCGTATTGGACGCAGGCAGCGATCATGACCTCAAGTGCATCGCTGCCGCTGCGGAGTTGCTGGACTTCCCGGCGCTCCTGGTGGGCTCGGGAGGGCTGGCGGGACACATCGCCGCCGGCGGTGAAGGAACCCGTGCCCGGGACGCGCAGGTGCCACGGGTCAGCCGGACGTTGACCGTGATTGGCAGCTACTCCGGCCTCGCGCGGCAGCAAACCGATGCCCTGGTCGAGGCCGGCGCTGAACACATCACGCTGGACCACGCCACCCTGGACGATTCAGCGGTCCCGCGGCGCGTCGCCCAGGCGATGGCCCGGACGGACGTGGTGCTGACGCCGGACCCGATGGGCATCGTCGACAAATCGCAGGCCCTCGTCGTGGCAGCGGCTCTGGCCCGAGCCACGGCTGCGGGCATCGGGCACTGTGATGCCCTCGTCCTCACGGGCGGGGAGACGGCGACGGCGGTCCTGAAGGCCCTCGGCGTCGGCAACTTCACCGTCCTCGGCGAAATTGAACCCGGCGTCGTCATGAGCGTGCTGCCCGAGCCCCTCCCACTGCTGGTCACAAAGGCCGGCGCCTTCGGGGACGCCGGAACTCTGGCCCGAACCAAACAATTTCTCACTGGCACAACGACTGAAATGAGTATCAAATAATGGGACGCCCGATTGTTGCGATCACCATGGGCGATGCAGCTGGCATTGGCCCGGAAATCATCGTCAAAGCCCTGGCCGACGCGGAACTCCGGTCAAAAGCCCGCATGCTCGTCATCGGGGACCTTCGCCGGCTGCAGCTCGCCGCCGACATCGTCTCCAGCCCGCTGAACCTGCGTAAGGTTTCGGAACCGTCCGAGGCCCTGTTCGACGAGGGCACCATCGACGTACTCGACATCGACTGCATCCCGGAGGATCTCGCCTGGGGTGAACTTTCCGCCGCGGCCGGGCATGGTTCGTACCTGTTCATTGAGAAGGCCGTTGCCCTGGCAATGGACCGCCAGGTGGATGCCATCTGCACGGGGCCTCTGAACAAAGCCGCCCTGCACGCGGCCGGACACAAGTTCCCCGGCCACACGGAACTCCTTGCCGAACTGACCGGCACCGAGGAAGTTTCCATGATGCTGACCGCCCCGAAGATGCGGGTCATCCACGTCACCACCCACATCGGCCTTATCGATGCAATCGCCAAGATCAACGGTGACCTCGTCTACCGGACCATCAAACGCGGCTACGAACTGCTGCGCGCCTCGGGGATCGAAAACCCGCGGATCGCCGTGTGCGCCATCAACCCCCACGCAGGCGAAAACGGACTGTTCGGCTATGGCGAAGAGGCGGAGAAGATCCAACCGGGCATCGAGAAGGCCCAGGCTGAGGGTATCGACGCCTTCGGCCCGCTCCCGGCCGACACCCTGTTCTTCCTTGCCGGCCGCGGCGACTTTGACCTTGTCGTGGCCCAGTACCACGACCAGGGCCACGGCCCGGTCAAGGTCCTCGGCCTGGAGAACGGCGTGAACATCACCGTAGGCCTCCCCGTGGTGCGCACCTCCGTTGACCACGGCACGGCCTTCGACATCGCGGGCAAGAACATCGCGGACCACGAGTCGCTTCTGGAAGCGTTGCGGCAGGCAGTGGACCTGGCGCCGACGCGCGACGAGGCTTCGTAGGGAAAGCGGCAATCCTCGCCAACAGCCGGTCAGCGCGAAAGCGCGGGCCGGCCGTTGCCATAGCATGGTTAGCACTGCCACGGGAAGGAGACCGGGAATGCTGAGCGCAAAGGCGCGGCGCGAGGAGATCTACCACCTCGCCGTCACCACCGGCCTGGCCTCGGTGGAGGAACTCTCCGCCCGGTTCGAGGTCACGGCCTCCACCATCCGGCGCGACCTGGCGCTGCTGGACGGACAGGGCCGGCTGGCCCGAACCTACGGCGGGGCCATGGCCCTGGGCGCGCACCCGGAGGCGTCGCTGCGGCAGCGCACCGGGGAGGCGTTTGAGCAGAAGCAGGCTATCGCCCGCTGGGCGGCGTCCGTGATCCGCCCCGGGGAAAACATCCTGCTCGACGCCGGTTCCACCGCGGGTGCGCTCGCCCGCGAGCTGCGGAGCTTCGAAAAGCTGTCGGTGACGACTCCTGGCATCAACACCCTGCAGGAGCTGGCCGATTCCGAGGGCATCGAGGTGGACTGCCTGGGCGGCCGGCTGCGCACCGTGAGCCAGAGCTTCGTAGGCCCGCTGACCGAGGCGACGCTGGAACGGATGAGCTTTGACCGCGTGTTCCTGGGGGCCGACGCCGTCACCGCGGAGGACGGCATCTGCGAGGCCGACCACGCGCAGACCCGGCTCAAGGAGCTCATGGGCCGCCGCGGCGACGCTGTGTACGTGCTGGCGGACTCCTCCAAGCTGGGCCTGCGGCCGTTCCACGCCTGGGCCCGGCTCGCGCTGCCCTGGACCCTGGTGACGGACGACGGCGCCGACCCGGCCCAGGTGCAGAAGTTCCGGGACGCAGGGGTCGAGGTTCAGGTCGCGGCGGTCCCGGGCGAGGCACGCGCTTCTTAGCGGATCACCCTTACCGTGCGCAGCCGCGGGCATATCCTGGCCACGCCCTCCCCCTCGGCAGCACCGGCCGACGTCGTCGACACCTTGTTCATCGGCGCGGTCCACCTCAACAGCACCGGCCGGGTCGCCGGGCCGCCGTTGCCGTCGCCGTTGCCGTCGCTACAAGTAGTCTCCGGCCCGTTCGCGGGCAATTTCGAGCAACGTGGAATGGAAGGCGACCTCCGCCGGGGCGTAGACCTTGTCCTGGCGTTGGGCCAGCAGTACGCGCCGCAAGGGTGCGGCCGAGCCGAGGCTGATGACCCTGACGTCGGGGTGTTGCAGGGCCACGGCGGTCTTCGGCACCATGGCCACTCCCATTCCCACGCTCACCATCGCCTGGGCTTCCTGGTAGTCGTTGGCCAGGAAGCCAATGGTTGGTTCAAATCCGGCTTCATGGGCGGAGCGCTGCAGCACTTCGACCACGGGGTGGGCCTCGGCCCGCACGATCCACGATTCTTTGCGGAGCTCTTCCATCCGGATCTCTTCGCGGTCGGCCAGCGGGTGCCCACGGGATACCAGGAGGACTGTGCTTTCCTGAAAGACTTCCGTGATCCGGATGGAATCGTCATGAAAGCGATTCCAGGGGTAGTCCCAGAGCAGGCACAGCCCGGTAACTCCAGACTGCAGGTCCGTCACAAGATCATCGAAGCGTGCGCTGCGAACGGAGAGGCCGATTGCCGGGTACCTCTTCTTGAAGGCCCGGATCACAACCGGCAGGAACGAACCGGCGAGAGTCGGAAAGGTACCTACGGTCAGGGAGCCGCGTTTGAGGCCGGCGATCTGGTCCAGGTCAGACTGGGCGGCCCGCATCTGCCCGACGATTTTGCGGGCGTGGCCGGCGAGCACCTGGCCCGCCTCGGTGGGCACCACCCCGCGCGAGCGGCGGTTCAGAAGCGGCTGCCCGACTTCCTGCTCGAGTTTTCGAAGCTGCTGCGAGACGGCGGAGGGCGTGTACATCATCAGCTCGGCCGCAGCAGTGATCGATCCCTGCTCGACCACCTCCACCAGCAACGCCAGGCGCCGGATATCAAACAAATCCCGGTCCGCATCGTTAAGCAACGCTTTGCCCTTCTGTTGAATCCGTTAATTCTATACACCCACCGCCCGGTGAGCGGGAAATAGCCGGTGGTTTCCGACGGCGTCACCGCCCGAGGCGGGCGTCCACGGGCCGCAGCCACAGTGAGTTAAGCATCTTTACAGCCCTCTCCAGAAATCCAACCTTGTCTTCATTTGTGATCTGGCTCAATCTCGAATCAAGCCCATGAACAAACCCGGGCAGAACCGAAACAAGGAACAGACCATGAAGATCGAAGCGGAGTGGATGCGCGGAGGCACCAGCAAATGCTGGGTCTTCGAAAAAGGGCAGCTGGGCGAAACCGGAACCAGCCCGGACGTACTGCTGCCCCGGCTGTTCGGCAGCCCCGACCACCGGCAGATCGACGGTGTTGGCGGCGCCACGTCAACGACCAGCAAGGCGATGATCCTCCACCGTCCCGCCGGCGACGACGTCGACGTCGAGTTCACCTTCGCACAGGTGGGCATTGAAGAGGCAGCCGTGGATTGGGGCAGCAACTGCGGCAACTGCTCGGCAGTCGTCGGTTTGTACGCCATCGAAAAGGGCTGGGTGGTCCCCACTGGCGACGTGACTCGGATCGTCACCCGGAACACGAACACCGGCCAGATCATCATCCAGCGGGTGTCGACGCCGTCCGGTGCCCTGCCGATCGTCCCGCAGGCCCAGATGCCGGGTGTCCCGTTCCCCGGATACCGGGTGGGGCTCGGCTTCCAGGACCCGGCCGGCAAAACCACCGGCAAGTTGCTTCCCACCGGATCAGCCTCCGACGTGGTCATCGCTGGAGGAACCCGTTGGACTGTCTCCATGGTGGACGCCGGAGCGCCGGTGGTAATCCTGCGCGCCGAGGACCTTGGCCTTAACCCGGAGCGCTACGGCAGCTGGCTCGCCGGGTTGGAGCTGCAGCTGGACACCCTGGAACGCGTCCGCCGTCAGGCGGCCGTGCGTATGGGGCTCGCAAGGACTCCCAGCGAAGCTGCCCGCGCCGTCCCCAAGGTTGCGATCGCGGCGGCCCCGGCCCGGTCCGACGCGGACAGCGACGTCAACGTCATGATGCTTTCGATGGGCAGGCCCCACCCGGCCCTGGCCATCACCGGAAGCATCGCATTGACCCTCGCAGCCCGTACCCCGGGCACGGTACTTAACGACATCACCGGCGGCACCGTTCACCCCACGCTCCGGTTGCGCACACCGGCCGGCGTCATCGAAACCTGGAGCGAGGAACGGGACGGGTCGCTGCTCGTCGGCGTGGACCGCACCGCGCGCACTATCGCTTCCACCACCATCCACCTCCCGGAGGCCCTCGGCAGCGCCGTCGACGCCTCACTTGCCAGCGCCACTCGATGAGGAGAGAGCATCATGACTAAGACCACAGAAAAGATCGCAGAACAGACCGTACCCAGCACCACCGCCGTCGAGCCCTCCGGGCGTCCCGACCGTCGCCGCCGTATCCTGCTGATGACGGTAGCCGCCATCACTATCATGGGTCTGGCCGCCCTCCTGTTCGGAGGTGTCCTCTTCAACCCCGCGGCCGCCTCTAAATCGGAGCCGACCATGACCGCCACCCAGATCATCCCGCTCGTCATCCTCGTGGTGATGTTCATCGTCGCCACCAAATGGCCGCTGAACATCGGCATCATGGGACTGGTGGCGTCCTTCGGCGTCGGCTATTTCATGCTGGGAATGAGCGACAAGGACATACTGGAGGAGTTCCCGGCCAGCATCGTCCTGACGATCATCGGCGTTACCTACTTCTTCAGCATGGCCCAACGGAACGGGTCCATCGACATCATCGTCCAGACCTGCGTGCGCCTGGTCAGGGGCAAAACAATGCTCCTCCCCTGGGTGTTCTTCCTCCTGGCTGCCGCGCTGACGTCGCTGGGCACCTTCTCGCCGGCGGCAGTGGCACTGCTGGCACCGGCGGCCCTCGGCCTTGCCTACGAATCCCGCATCCACCCCGTCCTGATGGGCGCCTTCGTCATCAACGGAGCCCACGCCGGCGGCTTCTCCCCACTGTCCGTCGCCGGCGTGCTGGTGCACGACATTTCACTGAAAAACGGCTTCCCGATCTCACAGGGAGCGCTTTTCACGGCCAGCTTCGCCCTCAACCTCATCCTTTCGGCCCTGACCATCGTGCTGTTCGCCCTCCTGGGCAAACTGCGCGACAAGCACGCCAACGAGTACGCCGGACCCGACACACCCCGCACCGGACGTCCCCACGGCCAGCAGATCTTCACCCTGGCGCTGATCGCCGTGATCCTCGTATGCACCCTGGGCTTCCACATGCCCATCGGCTTCGTCGCCCTCTCCGCCGGCCTCCTGTTGGCGTTCGTCAACATCAAGGAACACAAAACGTTCATTGGCGGCGTTTCCTGGTCCACCGTCCTGCTCGTGGCAGGGATGATCACCTACGTCTCCCTGCTCCAGCACGTCGGCGTCATCGATACCCTCGCCAAGCAGGCCCTCGCGCTGGGGGCGCCGCTGCTGATCGCCCTCGTCCTCTGCTACGTCATCGGCGTCGGATCCGCCTTCGCGTCCTCGACGGCGTTGCTGACCGCGTTCATCCCCATGGCCGGGCCGCTGCTGGCCACCAGCTCACTGAGCGCCTCCGGAACCGTCGCAGCGCTCGCCATCGCGGCCACCGTTGTGGACGTCTCCCCCTTCTCCACGGACGGCGCACTGGTCGTTGCCAACGCCCGGGACAACGACCGCCAGCGCGTCTACCGCCAGCTCATGATGTACGCCGGAGGGGTTGTTCTCGTGGCTCCCGCAATGGCCTGGGCGCTGTTGGTACCCACCGGCATCATGTAACCTGCACGATTCCCGCCGCGAGCCCCGCGCGCGTAAGGCTGCCGGATCCACGTCCGGCACGCGCACGGAACGACCCTGCACTTCCAACGCAACAGGAAACCCGATATTCGGGCGCAGGGAACCCCGGACGCACCAAAGGCAGGGCGGCTTTCACAGCCGCCCTGCCTTTGTTTTGTCTCGAAGACGCCAACGGCTCCGAGGGTCAAGGCCGCAAAGAAGTAACCAAACGCCCTCGAGGGTCAGGACAAACGCCAACGCTGTGGCCCTCAGCTGTAGAGCGCCTCCACTGCCTTGGCGGCAACCTGGATGCTCTTCCACCCGCGCCGGGCAGCTTCGGCGGTCCTTGCCTCCAGCTCCACACCCTTGTTCTGAAGGACCGCGGCCAGGGTGGCGTCGACGATGTCTTCGCGGAGTTCGTACAGCCAGGCGCTACGGATGTTCGGCATGACCGGCACCCTCGCGTGCACGGTGATGAAGTGCCCGCCGGCCAGGGCCACGGCCACGCAAGCGACTCCGACGAGGGTGAGCTTGAGCAGGTCTTCACGGTCGGTGGCCACGATGTAAACCGGCAACGCAATCAGAGAGATCAACAGAACCAGACGCAGTAAGAGGATTTCCCGTGCGCTGCCGGCCGCCCGCCGCCGGCGCGTCGTCCCGGACAGGTGCTTGTCACGAACTTTCTCTGCCTTGAGCCGCCACTGGCGCTGCGAGCCCAGGTGCAGCTTGACCAGAGCACGTGCGGCGGCCAGCTCTTCCGGGTGTTCCTTGCGCAGCGCCTCCACAGCAGGGTTTTCGCGGTCTGCCCATGAGCTCGTCAACCGGCGGTTAATGGCGGCCGCCATCTGGTCCAGGCCGAGGCGTGCCGCGCCCTCGGCGGCCTCCTCGACCCGCACTCTGGCAACGCCCGGGTCCTGCGCGGTGGCCTGCGTTTCAGAACGGGAACCGTAGCGCGGCGATCCGTCGATCAGCTGATATTCGGTGCTCATACTTCCCCCATACTTGGCCCGGATGCACCCACGTACTGTTAATGCACTCCGGGCAGGAGCGGCGACATTGCCGATCCCGGACCATTGTGCACCCGGGATGGTCGGCCTAGTGGCTCCGCACAGGAATGTGACGGCACTGGTTCAGCCCCGCACGTGCAGACCCCGAGGCATCAGGGTCCGCCACCTGGGCCTCCCGCCGTCGCGCTGTTAGTCCTCTTCCAATTCACCGCGGACAAGCCGCCGCGTGACGTCGGTGAGCAGCTCGACGCCGCGCAACGCGTCGTCGTCGGGCGTGTACTCGGCCTCGTTGTGCGAGATGCCTTCGACGCTGGGTACGAAGAGCATCACGGTGGGCACCACGTCCTTCATGTTGGTCGAATCGTGCCCGGCGACGGTCATTACGTCCGTGTGGCTATAGCCCAGGCTCTCTGCGCTGGCCCTGCCGAGCGCCGCTCCCTTGGCCTGGTAGGACACCACGCCCCAGTTGTGCGTCAGGTCCAGACGGATGTCCGTGCGGGAGTCTGCCTGGACGTCGATAATCCTCTTGCCCAGCCGTTCCATGGCAAGGGCCAGCACGGACTCGTCCGGGGAGCGCAGGTCCAGGTTCATCAGCACCTGCCGGGCGATGGTGACCGGCGAGTTCGGAAGGACATACAGCTCGGAGACCGATGTGTGCAGCAGCCCGGGTTCGAATTCCGCGGCCAGTTCGCGCGCGGCGGCGATGACCAGCGCGGCCCCGTAGAGGGCGTCACGGCGGTCCTCCATGCGGGTCGCGCCCGTGTGCGACTGGGCTCCGTCCACGGTGACCCGGTACTTGCCGGCGGCCCAGGTGCGGTCCACGATCCCCACCTGGGTACCGCTCTCCTCCAGGTTCCTGCCCTGCTCGATGTGGATCTCGGCGTAGCGGGCAACCTGGGCGAGGACCGGCGCGTTCCCGTCCGGGGAACTATGCCCTGCGGCCAGGGCCTGCGCCACGGTCGTGCCGGCGGGATCGGCTGTGGCCAGCGCGTCGTCCAGCGTCAGTTTCCCGGTGAAGACTGCGCTTCCCATCATGCTGGGCGCGAAGCGGCTGCCTTCCTCGTTGAACCAGTTCACCACGGCCAGGTTGTAGGCGGGGGCGAGCTTTCCGGCCCTGGCTTCCGCCGCAACGCGGGCGCCCGCATGCGCCGCTGCGAGCACTCCGTAGGCGCCGTCGTACCGGCCGGCCAGCGGCTGGGAGTCCAGGTGCGAGCCGACCAGCACGTAGGGGGCGCCGGGGACCAGCTCCACGGTGCCGAACTGGTTGCCTGCCTGGTCCACTGTTTCGGTGTAGCCGTGCTCGGCCAGCCATTGGCTGAACCACGCCCGGGTGGCGTGGTCGGCCGGCGTGCCCGCCTGCCGGTCCACGCCTCCCCCGGGCGTGGCGCCGAAGCCGGACATCGTGGCGAAATCCGCGAGGAACTGCTCGTCGGTGGTGCTCATAGGGTTTCCTTCCCTGTCAGTGCTGCCTCAAGGTCTGCGACGCGGACCGGCGTTGGTAGGTTTTCCGCGCCGAAACGGATGTGCCCGCCCACCATCGTGGCCAGCACCCGCGTGGCTGCGATGGTGGAGGGCTCGACGGCGGTGGGGTCCTGGTCGAGGAACACCAGGTCCGCAAGGTAACCGGGCGCCAGGCGCCCCTTGATGTGGCCGGTGCCCGTAGCGGCGGCCGACCCCGTGGTGTAGGCCGCCAGCGCCTCGGCTGCAGTGATCCTTTCGTCCGGGCCGTAGACCTCGCCCGAAGGGGTCAGCCGCTCCACGAAGGACTGCATGACGTCCAGGGGCCTGCCGTTGGAGACGGGACGGTCCGAGCTTCCGGGCAGTGTGACCCCGCGCTCCAGCAGGCTCTTGGCCGGATAGGACCAGGAGGTGCGCTTCGGGCCCAGCAGGCGGGCCATGCCGTCGCCGAACTCGGTGATGAAGTGCGGCTGCGGGACCAGCACGATGCCGGCCTCGGCGATCCGGTCGAGCTGGTCGGGGCGGACCACGCCGCCGTGCTCGATCCGGTTGGGCTGCGCATTGGGACCGTAATCTTGCTGCGCCTCAGTGATGATGTCAATCGCATGGTCAACGGCGTGGTCGCCGATGGCGTGCATCGCAATCGCCCAGCCGGCACGGTAGGCGCCGAGCGCTGATTCGCGCAGCTGGTCCGCGTCCATTTGCAGGTAGCCGTGGTTGTGGGTGCAGCCGACATATTCCTCGGTCATGTAGGCCGTACTGCCCAGGAGCGAACCGTCGCTGAAGATCTTGACCGGGCCCAGACGGAGCCAGTCGTCCCCCAGACCGGAGCGGATGCCGGCGTCGAGGCTCCTGGAGGCCGGGTCATCGGCGTGGCCGGGCACGTCGTGGAGGGCGTCCAGGACCATCATTGGCTGCATCCTGACGCTGAGCAGCCCTTTGTCGCGGGCGTTCTGGTAGGCCGCGAACTCGCGCGGCGAATAGCCGATCCAGCCGCCGGCGATGCCCGCGTCCGTGACGCTCGTGATTCCTTCGGAGAGGTAGTGCGACGTCGCCAGATCCAGCGCGCGCTCGATGTTCTCCAGCGGATACGGAAGCAGGATGTCCTGCACCAGCCGCATGGCATTTTCCTCCAGCAGCCCCGTCGGCAGGCCGTTGTCGCCCACGACGACGGCGCCGCCGTCGATCGGGGCGGTGAGGTCGGCGTTGGCGGCGACGAGCTCCAGCGCCACCCCGTTGAGCGTGCAGGCGTGGCCCGACGAGTGCTTGATCCAGACCGGACGTCCTCCGGCCGCTGCATCCAGGCGGTCGCGGTCCGGTTGCTGACCGCCGAGCAGCAGCGGGCTGTAGCCGGACGCCACCACCCATTCGCCCGGGGCCGTTCCGGCTGCGGCGTCGGCGATGATGCGGTACACCTCGTCCAGGCTTGCCGCCGCCCCTACGTTGGCCTCCATCAGTCCCAGGCCGAACCACACGCTGTGCGCATGGACGTCGTTGAAACCGGGGACAATCGTGGTTCCGGCGGCATCGATGGTCCGGACGGCATGGCTGGCAAGATCGGCGTCCGGGTCCACGTCGAGGATCTTGCCGTCATGGATGAGCAGGCTTGTCGCCATGGGGCGGAGGGCATCCTGGGTCAGTATGTGTGCATTGCGGATCAGGAGATCGACGGGCATAAATCCTCTTTGATATGGCCCCCGGGCGATTCGGAGGGTTCCAGGCCAGGGCCTGAAACCGGGGCTACGGTCCATTCAACGCTGTAATATTGCTGCCTTCAATGGATATAGAACGCCGCTTTGGGGACGAATCTTAGGCTTTTGCATAAAATGGACGCATGACGCCACATCACGGCAGTACCGCCCGCTCCGCCGGGGCGCCTCCCCGGGAGTTCCATCCGGGCTGGCCCATGGAGCCGGAATGGACCGAGCTTCTGGAGAGCCTCTGGAAGGAACGCGACCAGCTGGTGAAAGACTTCCTCGAACGCTTCTCCGCCATCTCCTACGGTGAAGCACTGGTGCCCAAGGAAGACGTCTACCAGACCGCTGCTGACACCATGGACATGTTCCTGTTTCAGATGGCGGGGCTGGAGCTCCCCCCTGACCTGCGGGCCCTTCCCCGCGAGGTGGCCGCCCGCCGGGCCCGCCAGGGGGTCCCCCTGGACGCGTTCCTCGAAGCGATCCGCAACGACTTCCGCGTCCTCTGGAAGGGGCTGGAGCGGGTCGCACGGGACAAAGGAATCGGCGTCCTGGTGGCCAACATGGACCGGGTCCTCGACGCCGTCGAAGGCTATGTGAGCAGCATCCAGCAGGCGTATGCCGAGGAAGAGGCGCGGCTGGCCCGCAACAAGCAGCTCTACCGCCAGCGGCTGCTGTCCCGGCTCTTCAACGCGGAACTGGGCGCGCCCGGTGATGTCCCGGACCTTGCCGCGGCCCTCGGCGTGCAGGCCGCCGGGACGTTCGAAGTACTGGCGGTTACATCGGAGTCCGTGGCCCAGGCCCAGCGGCAGTTCGAGTCCGACCACCGCATCTATGCCTACGAGAACGCCGGCGTCCTGTACCTCTTCCGCCAACAGCGCAAGGGGCGGACCTGGTCTCAGGAAGGGCCGCCCTTCCCGGCCGGGTATGTCCCCGCGGTGGCGGGGCTGGCTGCTGTCCCCGCGGCCGCCGCCTCGGCGCTTGTGCTGGCGCAACATAAGCGCCGCGGCGCGGGACTCTCGACGATGGAGGACACCTGGATGGGAATCGCCGGCCGTCTCCTGGAGCAGAAATTCCCGGACTTTTCGGCCCCAATACGGCATGCCCTGGACAAGTGCACGCCGCTTGAGCGCCAGCGGCTGCTGCAGGTGGCGCGCAGCTACGGACGTACCGGGTCCATCAAGGAAACGTCGGAGGAGCTGTTCTGCCACCGCAATACCGTGGTGAACCGCCTGCATAGCCTGAACGAGGTCATCGGCCTGGACCTCACAGTGCCGGCCGAGGCCGCGCGGGCACTCGTCGCCCTCAGCAACTACAACGACCCCGATGAATAGTTTGTGAAAATGCCCAACCCGTGGGCAAAAACTGGGTGGATATTGTCATTGTTTAGGGCGTTATCACTCACCTACTCTCGAATATAACCACCGCAGCTGCCCAGGCCTTCGCCTTCCGACTGCCGCGGGACCCGAGATGCACAACTCCACCCCGCTCGAAAGGGCCCACGCAGTGACGACCTCAAATTCGCTCTCCCCCGCCACAGGTGCTCCGCCTGTCATTTCCGGCAAGGACGCGGGAAAAATCGCCCGCGCCGCTTTCGTCGGCACTGCACTGGAGTGGTACGACTACTACCTCTTCGGCACCGCCGCGGCCCTGGTTTTCAACCGGCTCTTCTTCACCAACATGGACCCCACCGCGGCCCTGCTGGCCTCCTTTGCCACCTTCGGCGTCGGCTTCGCCGCCCGCCCGATCGGCGCCGTCATCTTCGGCTACATCGGAGACCGCTACGGCCGCCGGCCGGCCCTGCTGATCACCATCGTCATGATCGGCGCAGCCACCGCCCTCATCGGCCTGCTGCCCGACTTCGGCAGCGTCGGCCTGGCCGCGCCAATCCTGCTCGCCGTATTGCGCCTGGTCCAGGGCCTGGCTGTCGGCGGCGAGTGGGGCGGCGCTGTGACCATGGCCGTCGAGCATGCCCCGGTCGAAAAGCGCGGCCGGTACGCCGCGCTGGTCCAGGTCGGCTCGCCGGTCGCGACGTTGCTGGCCTCCGGCGCTTTCTCGCTGGTCCTGCTCTTCCCGTCCGAAGCCTTTGACGCCTGGGGCTGGCGCATTCCGTTCCTCTTGGCCTTCCCGATGCTGGGCATCGCGCTCTGGATCCGCCTCAAGGTCGAGGAATCCCCCATCTTCAAGGACCTGCTCGCCCAAGGCGAAACCTCCAAGGTCCCGGCCCTGGACGTGTTCCGCCACGCCGGCGGCCGCCTGCTGGTGGCAGTCCTCGCCGCCCTGCTCGGCGTCGGCGGTTTCTACATGATCACCACCTTCGTGGTCAGCTATGGCGCCAACACCCTGAAGGTGGACCGGAACGTCATGGTCAACGCGACGCTGGTTGCCGCAGTCGCCCAAATCGGTGTCACCTTCCTCATGGGCCGGCTGGCCGAGAAGATCGGCCCGGGCAAGGTCACCATGTGGGGCGGCATCGTCAGCGCCGTCACGGCATTCCCCCTCTTCGCGATGATCGACACGAAATCCCCGCTGATGATCACTCTGGCCATCACCATCGGCATCATGCTCATTGCGGTGGCTTACGCCGTCAACGGCGCCCTGCTGACCGAACTTTTCCCCCCGAAGCTGCGATACTCCGGCGTGGCCCTGGGCTACAACATCGCCGGTGCCACCAGCGGTTTCATGCCCCTGCTGGCCACCGCCATGCTGGGCATCTCGGACAACCAGTCGTGGGGTGCGGCCCTGATTCTGGTGATCATCTCGCTGCTCACCGCCGTCGGCGGGTTCTTCGGCGAGCGCCTGCGCGTCCAGGACAAGAAGCTCGTCGCCAGCAGCTAAGGCGGACGGCTGCGGACCCTAAGCCGCGGCCCACCCTCAATCGAATGCTCAACCACCAAAATCGGGGAGCCGTCCGGCGGACGGCTCCCCGTTCGTTAGGAGACGAACATGCTCAGTGACGACCAAACCCGTCGCATCCTGGACGCCGTCGACGCCGGCTTCGACGCGCAGCTGTCCTTCACCCAGGACCTGGTCAGGCACCCGTCGTTGCGCACCCGGGAGGGCAGCGCTCAGGACCTGATGTACGGGGCCATGGCCGGCCGCGGCCTGGAAATGGACCGGTGGGAGCTGAACGCCGAGGAGCTGTCAACCCATGAGGGCTTCGGGCCGGTGACGGTTTCCTATGAGGGGATGACCAACGTGGTCGGCACGTACCGCCCGGCCGCCGAGCGCGGCCGTTCGCTCATCCTCAACGGTCACATCGACGTCGTCCCCGAAGGCCCGTCCGAGGCTTGGTCACGCTACCCCTGGGACGCCCCCATCATCGACGGCTGGATGTACGGCCGCGGCGCAGGCGACATGAAGGCAGGGCTCGCGGCCAACCTCTTCGCGTTCGACGCCGTCCGCGCCGCCGGGTTCGAGCCGGCCGGCCGCATCCACTTCCAGTCCGTCGTCGAGGAGGAATGCACGGGCAACGGCTCCCTTTCCGCCCTGATGCGCGGCTACGGCGCCGACGCGGTGATCATTCCCGAACCCGAGGAGGACATGCTGGTGCGCGCCAACGTGGGCGTGCTCTGGTTCAAGGTCAGGGTCACCGGCAACCCGACCCATCCGCGCGAGATGGGCACCGGCTTCAACGCCATCGACGCTGCGTATACGGCGATGTCCGCGCTGCGCGAGGTCGAGGAAAAGTGGAACGCGGACCGGGGGCAGCACCGCTACTTCGAGGACCTGGACCACCCCATCAACTTCAACTTCGGCGGGATCGCCGGCGGGGACTGGCCCTCCAGCGTTCCGGCCTGGTGCGAGTTCGATGTGCGGGCGGCCATCTATCCGGGCACAACTGCCGAGGATGCCTGGGCTGAACTCCAGGAGTGTTTGGCACTTCTGGGCCGCGGGCCCGCCCCGATCAGCGCTGTCGGCGTGAAGACCGGCTTCTTCTCGGAAGGCTACGTGCTGGAACCGGGCAGCGAGTCCGAGGCCATGCTGGAGCGCACGCATGCGGAGGTGTTCGGCCGCGAGCTGGAAAGCTTCACCACGCCCGGCTACCTGGACGGCCGCGTCTTCACCCTCTACGCCGAGACGCCGGCCCTGGTGTACGGCCCCGTTTCGGAGTCGATCCACGGGTTCGACGAGCGGGTGTCGGTGGAATCCATCCGCCGGATCACGAAGAGTATCGCCCTGTTCATCGCCAGCTGGTGCGGCGTTGACGAGCGGCAGGAGACCCCTCCGGAGGGCTAAACGGACGACGGCGCCGACCCTGGTCAGGTGCAGACGTTCCGGAACGCAAGGGGTTGAGGCTCGGGTGACAGCCTTGGCGCCGCTGCGCGCCACCGCATGATGGGCCCGGGGCGGTACGATCTGTTTCATTGGCGGCGCAGCTTCGCTGCCGGCTGGAGCTCATTTGGGGGAATGGACCGATGGTGGAACTGAAGCGCATCTACTGGACCCGCCAGGGTCTTCGCCTGGCGTTCATGGCGGTGACGGTGTGGTTGTTCGCCTCGGCCGTCCTGTCGCTCATGCCGAAGGCGAAGGTTCGTTCCATGGTCGCACCGTCTTCAGCCACCCAGGTTTTGCGCGGTATGTTCGATGGCGTCGTTGCAGCTGTCACGCTGCCAGGCGTGTTCGCCGTCGTCCTGACAATCGTTGCCGCCGTCATCAACGCCCGGGACGTCCGACGCCGGGATCCGGTCCGACGCTTCACTCGCCAGCAGCGTCGCGAGGGTATGGCCCGGGCTGGCGGGCAATGTGAGATGGAAGCGGCGTTCCGGCGCCGTTGTTCACGGCCCGCTGAGCACGGAGACCATTTCTACCCATGGTCCAAGGGCGGATCCACCAGCGTGCAAAATTTCGCCGCAGCCTGCGCGCAGTGCAACCGAGCCAAGAGTGCCAAGATTCCCTCACCCGGCCAGCAGGATAGGCTCGAACGACGCCGGCGGGACTATGTAACGGCCGGCAGCGCCGTCAGCGTCGGCGAACGGCAGCCGCTCCCCTGAGCGCCGGCCCCACCCCGCACTAAAATAGGGACGTCGACTTCTCCTCCACAGGATGTCTGTGGTCGCATGTACGTTAGGCCTCAACCCTCAGCATTCACCGCAGCATCAAGGACACGATGGATTACTACGCAATCAGTTCGCTGCGTGAAAACCACGCGGGATGGTCGCTGCTGCGCGCGCAGAACGCCCCGCTGGCGGTCTCCTTCTTCATCAGGGCCTTCACCGGGCCCAACCAGCGGGACATCGGCCGCCAGGAACTGATCGACCATCTGGATGACGTCCTGTTCGGCCTGCGCGACGCCCTCGGCGAGGACAAGTTCCCCCGCCCGGCGTCGGAGTACCTGGACGACTGGGCAGCCCCCGAGCGTGCCTGGCTGCGCAAGTACTACGTGTACTACGTGCCCGGCCAGGACGAGCCCCGCTACGATCTCACCGCCGCGGCCGAGGACGTGGAAAGCCTGCGCGGCCGGGACTTTCCTGGCCACCCAGTCGCGGCTGGCCAGCATCCTCGCCGTCCTCAAGGCCCTGGTCCAGCAGTCTGAGACGGACCCTGAAGTCCGGCTGGCCGAACTCCAGTGGCAGCGTGACGGAATCGACGCGGAAATGCAGCGGATCCGGGACGGCAACATCAGGGTCATCACAGCCCCGGAGGCCCTGGACCACTTCCGGTACTGGGGTGACCTGGACACCCACGGCTTCCGGATCCTCGACCAGCTCCGGGCCGTACACCCCCACGTAGCCAGCGTGCTGATGGACGAGGACACGCTGCTGGCGCACCGTGATGTGTGGGGCACCGAACCGGCTCCGTCCCGTGCTGCGCTCAGCAGGCTGACGGCTGAGGAGTCTGCGCTTTACGAGGCGTTGGGCAAAGACTCCTTCGGCAAATCAGTCAGACTGGAACAGGAACTAATCCGCTGGAACTGGGCGCTGGAAAGGCTCCTCCCCTGTCGTTGAGCAGGGAAGCCGATTCCGCGGCCGCGGGCGCTGCCCCGGAAGTCGAGCTTCCATCCAGTTCAAAAGATGAGCGTCGGAGCCGGTGGTCGTAGAGGCAGCGCCTGCAGGCCGACCACCTGTACCCGGCCCGGCCGCGGGCATATCCTGCAGGAAGACCAGTCCGTGACCATCAGTTACCGGAGGAAGACCCATGGAAATGCCGAAAGCGTCCGACGCCGACAAGGAATACTTCCGCTCAGTGCTCCCTGACCACTCCGACGTCGTCGTCAAGCCGATGTTCGGAAACCTCGGGGCGTTCGTCCACGGCAACATGTTCGCCGGCCTGTTCGGCCCCGTCAAGGGCGTGAAGCTGGCCGAGGTGGACAAGGAGCTGCTAGAAGGTACCGAGCGGACGGTTCCGTTCGGGCCGTCCGAGCGCCCCATGGGCGGTTACACCGGCTTGCCGGAAGTCTGGAACGCCGAGGGCGACGGTGATGAGGCACGGGCACGGGCCTGGGTGGAGAAAGCCTTCGAGAACGTGGCCGGACTGCCGCCGAAGGCTCCAAAAGCCCCCAAGGCTCCGAAGGCGAACGCTTCAAGGGAATAGACATGCAATCCCACGTCGAAGACCCGGACACGAACGTCAACACTTTGGTGGTCGGGGCCGGTCAGGCCGGGCTGGCCACCAGCTACTGGCTCACCCAACACGACGTCGAACATCAGTTGCTGGAACGGCGCGAAACGCTTGGCGGGGCGTGGCAGGACCGGTGGGACGCGTTTTGCCTGAACACGCCGAACTTCTCGCTCGCGCTGCCCGGCATGCCGTATGACGGCCCCGCCCCGGGGGCATTCATGCTGCGGGATGACCTCATCGAGCATTTCCGGCACTATGCGGAGAGCATCGGCGCTCCTGTCCGCACGGGTGCGGATGTCACGCGTATCGCGCCCGCGGAGGGCGGCGGCTTCAACGTGGCCACAACCCAGGGCAGCTGGCGGGCCCGGAACGTGGTGCTCGCCACCGGTGGCTACCAGAAGCCGAAAATCCCCGCGTTGTCGGCGCAACTGCCCAGCCACATCCTGCAACTTCACACCCATAGCTACCGCAACCCGGGCCAACTGCCCGAGGGTGCCGTGCTCATCGTTGGCACCGGCCAGTCCGGCGGCCAGATCGCCGAGGAACTGCTCGCCGTCGGCCGCGAAAACCACCTGGCGGTGTCCACGTGCCCGGAAGCGCCGCGCCGGTACCGCGGCCAGGACCTCCTCTATTGGATGATGCAGCTTGCACAATTCGGCCCCGACTACGGACTGAACGGCCTCACCG
Source organism: Arthrobacter sp. 05T442 (assembly GCF_056395945.1). Taxonomy (NCBI): domain Bacteria; kingdom Bacillati; phylum Actinomycetota; class Actinomycetes; order Micrococcales; family Micrococcaceae; genus Arthrobacter; species Arthrobacter sp. 05T442. The sequence continues at coordinate 50,173 of NZ_JBFTKM010000003.1, forward strand.
TGGGGCAGTTGCCCTCCCCCGCGGCGAGGTTCGCCTGCAACCCTCTGGTGTCCGGCGCCGACGGCGGGCACGACATCCACCTGCGGGACCTCGGCCGGCGCGGCGTCCGGCTGCACGGCCATTTGGAAGCAGCCGACGACGGCGACCTCGTCTTCAGTGATGACCTTCCGGAACGCCTGGCCCTGGTGGAGGCGGCGTTCTACCAGCGGATGAAGCCGATGTTCGACAGCTATATTGCCGCCACCGGCATGTCCGCACCGGAACCGGAGCCGCCGCGGAAGGACGACTGGCTTCCTTCGGAGTCGGCGCGGCTGAACCTCGACGCCGCCAACGTCACGTCGGTCCTCTGGGCCACGGGCTACCGGCTGGACTTCAGCATCCTGGACATCCCGGTGCTGGACGAATGGAACTACCCCCGGCACCACCGCGGCGTCACCGAATACCCGGGCTTGTACGCCGTCGGGTTGCCGTGGCTGACCGGGCACGGCTCGTCCATCGTGGCGGGTGTGGGCCGCGATGCCGAGTACATTGCGCAGCACATCGCGGAGAACAATGCACAGAACATCGCCGCCCGGTGAAGGCGGCGTTCCAGAGGCGTGCCTACCCCGCGCAAGGCCTGTCGAAGTCCACGGGCGCGGCGAGGCCGGCCGCGCTGAACCATTCCCGGGCCCAGGCCCGGACCGAGGGCATCGCGAGTTGCTCAGCAACAAGCTCCGGCGGCCCGTCGAACACGGATTTCCCCTCCTCCAGGAGGTCGCCGGTGCCGCTGCCGGCGAGGAGCCCGAAGAGGGCAGGCTGGTCGAGGAAGGGAAGCTTCCCGCCGTTGCCGTCGGTCAGCACACCCCAGCGCGAGGTGAAAAGCGAAAACTCCTCCGGACGATCCCCGTGGTCCGCCACGAGCGGGCAGGCCTCGGCGTCGAGCCGGATCCGCCGGTAATTGGGCTCCGTTTCGTTCAGGGTCATCAGCTGGACATCGTCCAGCCACGAAAGCCAGACCGCTGTGCACTCTCCCATCAGCGGATACGGGGCGGCTGCGATGTAGCCAGCCTTGCTCACGTGGGCGGAGTGGCCAACGGCGATGTTGTGGAGCTGCCCCCGGACCAGCGGCAGAACCGCGCTGACGGGCTGGTGGTAGTTGGCGAATTTCCGCCGCAACACGTCGGCGCTTGAATTCGAGCCGATGGAGACCACTAGGGAGCGGGCTTCCAGCGGCGCGGCGCTGACCTGCGCTAGGGCTTCATCCAGCCCGACTGAAAGCTCAAGGGGCCGGGAATCATTGCCGTCCATGACACCCGAGGCCACGGGCGGGTCCCACGGATACAGCAGCGGATCGAGATGGCCGGCGCCCCCGGCCCGGTCAGTCCCATGGAGTCAGCAGCAGAGGTCAGCCGCGTGAAGCCGTCGGCATCCTGCTGGACTAAACAAGGTGGCCCGCTTTCGTGGTCGGTACTTCCAGTGTCCCGCACTTTTGCGGGAACCGGGCCTTCGGTTCTAAAGGAGTCGACCAGCCCCACCGCTTCGGTGCGCGGCCCTTCGTGCAACTTCCGAAGCAACCAGGGTCGGGGTCGGCAGGCAGCGCTGGCCATACTAGCTCGGCACCGCGTGGAACACCAGGAACTGGAGTGGCGGATGCTTTGGTCGGGCTGACCGACGACGGTCCCGAGCCGGATGCCTTCCTCCACCGCGACGCCGTCATTGGCCTGTTTCGCGACTATGCGCAGCGGTTCGCGGCACCGATGCAGCTGGGCACGGAGGCCGCCCGGATCTCCAGGGCGGAGGGCCACTCCAGGGTAGTGACCTCCCGCGGGCGGTTCACGGCCGAGTATTTTCGGCGTGTGGCTCCGCGCGCAGCGGCAGAAGGCCTGGAATTGTCAGCTGGGTAAAGCCTGACTTACACGAGTTGAACGAGGCGGTCCCGGTCTTCACCTATGCGACCCTTCCAGACGCCTTGACGGTGCTGTACCAACCACTCCCAATGCTGTGACGTGAGCTCCACGTGCAGTGCCTTCCCGGCCAAGCGTGAATATTCCGGGAAAGCTTCCAATTGGGAACTGACTTCGACAGTGGAATTTGCCGGGTTGACCGCCATATGGCCACGATCAAAAAGACGGTGCAAGTCTCGACGGAGTAGGAAACCGCCCCCGTCTAAGTCATGTTGCGGATTCGTCGCGAAGCTGTACAGGTGGGCGGCTTCGAGAGCGTCGACGGGCGAGGGGCCCGAGAAGGCGCAAACCGCTCCATACTTTCGAAGAAGTTCCTCACGGAACTTCGCTTGCCCCACTCGCACCTTGACGGTGGACGCCTTGTGTCCACCCATGAGGTTCTTTCGTATGTCGTTGGTCATGCGCTCTAGCACTCCTGACCGCCGGCGATCGACTTCGCTGGAAAAAAGGTCCCACCGCAGCTCGCGCATGGCGTGCTGGCTTCCTGGGCTCACGGCCATAGCCCGGAGCTCCTTACCGCTGAGCAAGCCCTCGAGACTCACCCACGACTTCTCGTATTGAGCTTGGAAACCTCTCAGCTCCTCAACCCATGTTTTCCGTTCCGGGAAAGCTTTGCCGCATCCGGGCGCTTGGCATTTCCAAACAGGGGTCTGGGTCTTTCGCGCCTTAGGTCGCCCTCCACAGAAGGGGCAGGCGTATTTCCGGACAGGTTCTGCGGCGGTTTCGACGATGTCCTCCACCACCGCGGCTCCGCGGAGCCACTCCTTGTCCCAAAAAACGAGCTGGTCTCCTATCCGCACGTTGCGTGCGTTAGGAACCGATTCGTTCCACGAGTAGTACGACTCCAAGTGGTCGTCGTAACCGTCGTTTCCCCCATGCTGCCGGTCTTCCCCAGCCACAATCATTAGCCATGCCGTCATCTGCTGCCGCCCTCCGTGGGCTCCAATGTACCCTAAAGACCTCGCCACGATGAGATTTTCCCAGAAATCATTTTCTCCAGAAGCAATAATTTCCAGCTGGAGACTTTCCAGAATCGTAATGTACGGTGTCGTCTGCAGGTCTTTCGAACGAGGAGGAATAGTGGCAGAACGCACGCGGTACACGAGGGCGCAGAAAGAAGCGCTCATTGAAGGCAAGAAGTGCTACGTCTGTGAAGACTTGGGGTTGAATCACGCAGGGTTTGACGCATATGAGCTTCGGGAAATCCACTTCGATCATTATCAGCAGCCCTACGGGAACGTTGGGTCGATGGACGGCGCGGTGGGATCGGATGTCCTACCAATCCATGCCGCCGCTGGTGGGGCACGTCCGGAGGATCCGGAATTTGAGGAGTCCATCAAGAGGAACTGCCATGCCTCACGGGGCAACAAGTTCACCTCCCGCGGAGGTTACGTCCAAGTTCTCAGGGCCCGCATGGCGGCTCGCTTCGCAAGCTACATCGACGATGTCTATGAGAACCCAAGCAGGAAGGCCGGAGGCCGCCAATACAAGTTGCCGGCAGAATGGAAAGGATCGACGGTTGCCTTCCTCGGCAAGGACTACCCAGTCGTGTCCGAGGAACGCAACGGACAAGTGTGGAACCGCTTCCTGACCACCCTTCCCCCCAAACTTGTCTTCACCGACGACACATCCCAGGTGCGGCAGGCAACCAAGAAGACCGTCCAAAAGATGGTCGAGACCTTCTTGATCGACGGCTTTCCCATGTTCGCCCCCGTCAACGCCCGTATTGACAAGTGCGGGCACGTGATTATTTTCGATGGCAACCACAGGGCCACGTCGCACACACTCGCTTTCGGCGTCGAAGCGGCGATGCCCATCATGATCTGGGACATCAAAACGGGCGATGAATGCGCCCTCCGCGACCGCGTTAGCACCGAATTCTAGGAGAACAGACATGACTGCCACTACCCCGGACACAACAAGGCTCTACGAAATCCTGGTCCGTCTCCACGATGATGTCCGCCAGATTCAGTACCCTTACAGCGCCAAGGCCCTCAAATGGGGGATCATCAGCCACGCCGAAATTGAACGTGCGCTGGAGGAAGACCCTAACGCCTCGGAAAAGACCACGTGGACGGGCCAGAAGCCGGCCGACGTGGCCGCGCGCTTGGCCGGGGGTCTCACTAGGTTCATTGACGTGGAGGGGTACCGAGAGAAGTGGGGCGAGGCAGGACTAGCCGAGGGCTCTTGGAAAACATTCCTCGAAATGTACTGCATGCTCAAGGCCGACCCGACGCCATTCAACTCCACGGAGTACTACCGCGAAGCGGAGCTGACCAATCTACTGTCCCTCGTGAAGATCCTCGACGACGAGATCTTCAGCAGCCCTGCTATGAAGGGTCCCACCAATCTGGACGCCAGCCTCAAGTCGAAGTGGTGGAAAGAATGCCACAGAGTCTTCAATGACGCCCTCGTCGAAGAGGTTTACCGTTCACTCTCACTCGACGACCGCCCCAAGTATGGTGCGTGCCACACGCCTGAATGGACCCCGGAACTGCATGCAGCCGTCAGGAAGGTCGCCAAGAGGTGGGTCGCCTGCCCCCTTTGGGATCGCCCGGCCACTAGTAATCCAGCCGAATACGGCGTCGACTTCACTAGCAACAACGAAGCCACCGTCAAGTCCTTCCTCCGAGAAAACCAGTTCACCAGCCACTACCTCGAAGGACGCTCCTAAAGTCACAGGCGTGGCAAACTCTCTCCCCCGTTTGGCTTGGGGCCACCACCCGAGTTCAGAGGGAAGGCGAGTCAGTGAAGCTTTGCAGGACCATTGGCCGCGCCCGTCTAGTGCTCCGGGCCCTTGCCTGACAGCACCAGTAGGCGGCACGCCATCACCTGGATCCTGCAGATTTATGGACAACCCCGGCGTCAGTTGCTCCATCGCGTTTCGCATTTTGTGGCACTGATCGCGACGACAAGTACCCATCGGCGCGCATGAAACTACTCCCCCCGGCGCGGACTATCGCGGTCTTTGCGCCGAACTAGTCAGCCTTGGTCGAAAAGTGAGCCGTTTTGTGGGCAGATCCTCCGTGTGACTTGAATGTCGGCCGGACCTGGTATCCTGGAGTGTCAGTTATCAAGGGGTGCACGTGTTTCCAATTATTGATCTCTTCGCCGGGCCCGGAGGCTTGAACGAAGGATTCTCCAGCGTCAGGGATGAGCGGGGCAACTTCGTCTTCAAGACGTTGGCGTCGTTCGAGATGGATAGCCTTGCATGCCAGACGCTTCGGTTGCGAGCAACGTACCGAGAGCTGCTTCGATCGGGGGGCGATCTGCGTCCCTACTTCGATTACATCCGAGGCCAGAAGACGTGGCAGTCCGTTCTCACGGGTGATTTCAAAGAGGCTTATCTGGCGGCGAAAGCCCACGTCTACCAAGTCGAGCTCGGCGAGGACAACCGCCCCGAGGTGGATGACTTCATCCAACGTCAGCTCGGACCGGAGGAAGAGCGAGGACATTGGGCTCTCATCGGCGGGCCGCCTTGCCAGGCGTATTCCCTTGCTGGGCGGTCCCGCAGGACTGGAGATGAATCCTTCTCATCGGACCACAAGCATTTCCTTTACCGTGAGTACCTCCATATCCTTGGCAAGTTCAAGCCAACGATCTTCGTGATGGAGAACGTCAAGGGACTGCTCTCGTCGAAGAATGGCGACACCAGCATGTTCCAAACGATCCTAGGTGACCTCAAGCGTCTCCCTGGTGGGGCGAGCTACGAGATCCGTTCTCTTGTGGTAGACGCCGAACCCCACGAATTGGATCCGGCGGACTTCATCATTCGCTCCGAAGAATACGGCGTGCCACAGAAGCGGCACCGCGTGATCCTGCTTGGCGTTCGGACTGACGTCGCAGCCAACGTTCCTCGACAAGTACTCAACAAAGCTGATGGAGCAGTCACAGTTCGAGCCGCCCTCCAGACGATGCCTAGCGTACGTGCGGAGACTTCTAAGCGAAGGCCGAAAATCGATCTGGACTGGCAGGCTGTCCAGACGGAAGCACTGGACGGGTTGCAAATGTTCGAAGTGGGGGCCAAACCGGAGCCTGCAAAAGCCGGGACCTTCGCCGTGGACGCATATGAAGCGTGGATCCATGAAGAGAGGCTCGGCTCTCCAATCCAGCACGAGCCCCGTGCCCACATGGTTTCGGACCTAGCGCGCTATCGCGTGATGGCGGAACTGGCTGAACGACTCGGCAAGAGTCCGAAGTACACCGATTTGCCGGCATCGCTCCATCCCGAGCACCGCAACATTGGCAAAGTGGGAACACCCTTCACAGATCGCTTTAGAGTGCAGGTTTGGGATGCCCCAGCCACGACAGTGGTTTCACACATTTCCAAAGATGGGCACTACTACATCCATCCGGATCCAAAGCAGACGCGCAGCTTCACAGTTCGTGAAGCCGCGCGTCTCCAGTCTTTCCCTGACAACTACTTCTTTGAAGGGCCCAGGACTCAGCAATTCCACCAGGTGGGGAACGCCGTGCCCCCGCTCCTTTCCAAGCAGATCGGTGATCTCGTAGCCGACATGCTGGGGTCTCTTACGGAGTAAAGGTCTGGAAGCCCTTCGAATTGGCTGCTGCTGCAAGTGTGAGCAGTCTTGCAGACTGTCGCTCGGTCGGGAATCCTGATTTCCTGCCCGTGACCAGGTCGAGGATACTCATATCCGTGGGGCTGCCGACGCCGTTGCTTAAGGTGAACTCACGGAGTTCCAGCCATTGCTCCTTGGGTATTTCGAAGACTCGCTTTTGCTGGTTGATCCCGTCGTCAATCTTCTGGGTGTCCCTGGCTGTCCGCCGCTTCTGCGCGATAGCAGAAGGATCCGCGAGACCCGTCAGGAAAGTCTCGGGAAGGCGCATCGGCATGGCTCGCACCAAGGCCCAGCAGTCAGCTTTCTTGGCCCACTCCGTAACGTTCTTGGTCGGACGATGCTCGCTTGTAAGTGCCTGCTGCACAGCCTCGCCAATCTCAAGGGCCACATCGACGACGTTCCCAGGCACTGCTTGGGCGCGCCAAATAAGGTCGAAGTCCATCATCCGGCCGCGGCCCTGGTCTTCGACTAGGCTGGCCATTTTTGCCATTGTGTAAGCGACAATGTTGGCAAGGTAGCCCTGCTGATACCAAGAGGCTTTCCTGACAGCCGAGTGTATGGCAGAGAACATAATTGCCTTAGCTACAGCGTCCTTGAAATAGCTCTCGTTGAAGGACGAATCGTCCTTCTCCCAAGCCTTCTGGACAATGTCTGCAAACGCCACGAAGTTCTTCTGCGCTCCAGCGCTGACGATGTGGGGACGCTGCTGCCACGACATCACAAACTTGGCCAAGGCAGGTTTGTCGAACTTCTGGTGCTTGGGGTAAAGCTTCTCAAAACGGGATGCCTCCGCTTTGGAAAGTTTGTTCTTTTCGTTTTCGTACTGGCCCCGAGTTCGCTCGTAGTACCACTTCGTATTGTACGTAGCACCCGCGACGGCCGGGGCAAGGACACGTCTGGAAAGCTCCTCGACACGGACGTGGTAAGGACTGTTCGAGAAGAAGTCTGCAGCACTCACAGCGTTTTGGCTATTGGCAAACCTTGAGATGCTCGGCACCAGCTCGCTGGCCAGAGTCGGCGCCACGACCACGAGCTTCATGGGCACGAAGACATTCTCCAGAACGGCTTTGCCTTTGGCCTCCCGGTCAACGAAAAAGAGCGACGCGGTAGTTTGGCCGCCGTTAACAATCTGAAGGTCCTCAATAGTCAGAATGGTTGACCGGCCCTCATCAACCTTCACTGATGTGGCAGTCGCTGTGACACCATTGTTAAACGCCATGAAGTTCTGCGGTGCCGAATAAATGGTTTCCCGAATGCCCTTGTTCACCTTCCCCCTGTTGGTTAGGTACGAACGTACGTTGCTCTCCAGTAGTCTGCTGCCGTACCTTCCGTACAAACCGGCCAGGACGCCACCGGGCACGGACGCGAGGTAGGTGGCAAACTCTGGGGTGGACTCAACCTTTAGCGCGGGGAGCCCATCAGCCTTCCACTCCCTAAGATCGATCTGAAGAGCTTCTCGCCCACTTTGCGAATCATGGAGCTGATGAAGTCGGTTAATGTCCCAGAGCAGGTAGTCAATCGGAATGCCGTTCAGCGTCTCACTGGGAAGCTCTCGAAGCCGATCACTCAGGTGCCCGTCCGTCAGCAAGTAGAGCCGGTAGCGCGAGACGTTGGCACCCCGATTGCGCAGGTCGTAACCCAGCTGGTACGCGGCCGAACTCTCTTCCCTGCCCTCTAGGAAGCTTCCGTCAAGCGATTCGGCCAAGAAATACTGAAGTGCCTTCAGGGCTCCCTTGGCGTCCGGTGACGACACGACTTGAATCTCCGGCGCTCCAAGGAAAATCGTTGCAATCAGCGCCACGCTGTTGTCCGCATTATCGAGGTCGTAACCATTTACCTTCAGCCTGCGCCGATTCGTCCCGGTCCCCTCGAAATCCAAGGTGACGACGTCGTCGAACTCGCCCGCCTCCGTAAGAAGTTCGGCAGAATGGCGGGCAAAGGCGGTCGCGGTGAACTCACCCTCCGCGTCGGCCAAAGACCCGACGGACGCCAGTAAATTCTCGTGGTAACTCTGAACGTTCAATTTAGATGTCCTCGTAGCTCTTCATTGGGCTAAACGCCGCTTCTCCGTCAATTGCGAACTCATCGAGGGCTGTCAGATCTAGTCGATACTTGACGCCCGAGACGCCAGTTGCGACCGTTCGTGGAATGATGCGGGGAAATTGGTCAGTGACCGCATAGTAGTCAAGGCCGCGAGTGCTGAAGTGGGTCTGACGGTAAACTTCTTCGCTTGGATCGAAACCAAGCTCATCAAGCGCGCTGTCAAAAATTCCCACATCTCCGCCGTCAAGAGCCACCGAGTCCCTGGACTGTGCAACCAGATCAGTCAGGGATTTGAATCCAGGCAAAGCTTTCGCACTGTCGGCAACTTCGACGGAGACGAGGATTATGTTGTCGCCGTCGAGCTGGTACTCCGAAGCGATCCTCAGAGCGTGGGTCGTGGCATGCCGGCTCTTGACTTCGTAATGTACGTCTAGAAACTGGAAGTCTTGGTCGGATCCGTACGGACCTTGCCATCCCTCGACAACAACGGACGATCCGACCCTCTGGCTCAAGATGTTGAATCCAAAGTCCAATTCGGCGAACAGACCCCTACATTCCTCCATGCTGAGTACCCGCCTCTTCGAGGCTTGAAAGAGCTGGCGCCACTCGGCAAAGCACTCCATCGCAGTAGAGATTCCTGCAGTTTCAGTCACGGCTTCGGACACCTTGGCATGCACATGGCCACACAGCTGCATGAACACCTCGCTGAACTTGGCATCCTCCAAAGTGAGCAAGAGGATCCAAGTCCCATCGTGGTCGCGCTCCGCTCTCACAATCGACACAGCGTCCGAAAGCTGCGGCAAGCCCGGCGGCTGTCGAGTGATGAGCCCAAAACTCAGTCTTCCCACTTCGTCTGCGCCGTAGACCATACGCGTTGATAGCGAAGGGTCCAGCTCCCTCAGGGTTACAAGTCCCTGGCGGACTTCGTCTTTCCAGCGCTCCAGCGTCCAAGTCAAGGCTGTCACGCTAGCTCCTCGTAATCGGCCATCCAGTACTTCTGTGCCACCTTATTCAGGATGTACTTAACTCGCCCGTTTTTGCTGTTGTAATCCGAATCTGAGGTGGGCAAGGCAATCTTGAGAGCGATGAACGCAGACTCAGGTTCCTTGGCCGCTTTAGTTAAATTTTTCATCAACTCGATGATCTCGGGCGTCCTAGATAGGCCGTCAGCTGGCTCAACTTCACCAGTCGGCTCCAAGGCGTAGATCATAAGCTGGGGGCGAGGGAGGTACCGGTAAACTGCACGCTCCGGAACAGAACCGCTTAGCCCGGAACCCGTCGCCTCGACCGTTTCCGCGTCTTTGTTATCGGAGTACGCGGCAGCAATATTTGCTTGCACATCCGTATCCAACACTCTACGCAGATCGTCGCTTCCGGCGAGCCTCGTCTTCTTTCCGCTCACCCAGAGTGATGACCCGGTCAGCGCGCCGTCCTTAGCTGTCAGATGCCGAAGCATTAAAGCGCGGCCAGCCTTGAACACTGAGTTCCCAGGCACGAGGTCAGCCAAACTTGGCAGCTTGGCGTCCCCCTTTTTCTTCGGACCATTCATGAAGATCACGTCCCATGTTTGGAACTGCTCACCTAGGCTCGCCCTGACCATCCTCTCCAGTCCGCTGCCCGTGAAGAAGATGTCATCGTCAGCAGCCTTGTAGCTGTGTAGTAGATCTGCCACTAGCTCCTTGGGTACTTCTCTAAACCGCGTGTATCCACGGTCGGTCTCGTCGGTTGGGCATCCTGAAGCCAGCATCGCGTTCGCCAGTTTTTGTGTCGCAAGGAAATTCTTTGCTTGGACATCTAGAGACGATGAGATCTTCCGTGTCTCCAGATTCCGGCCAAGCAGATTGACCTCCTTTTCGTATTGCACAGTGTGTTTCATCTTGTTGCGCGCCGTGATGAGCAACGATTCCGGGTGCTGTTGAACCGCGAGTCCAAAATCCCGGGGAGTCATGTTGTTGCGACGCATGTGGGCGAGATCTTCTCGAAGCTCCTGGATGGCAGAACCCACAAACCGGTAGTCAGCGGCGGTCTTTTCACTTATCCACAAGCGGCAAAGGTCCTGGAAGCCGTCGCGGTAGCCGAACCATCTGGCCATCTGCATCATGGTGTCGGCTGCACCCACGCTCCGATGGAAGTAGCTGACCACCAATCCGTCAAGAGTGAGTCCTCGACTGAGTAGGTCGCCGCCGACTGCGATCTGCCTCTGCGGGACATCCTCTTGATAATCTTCATCCTCCGCCTTGTCGACACTGGAGTTGTAGACTTTGACCCGGATGTCCGCTACAGCTTTGTGAAGGTTGGCAAGCACGGACTCCCATCCTTGGGTCTCCTTCCCAAAGTGCTTTTCGTAGGTGTCCTTCAATTCATCGAGAACTGCATTCTTTCTCCCATCGGAGTACGCCACGGCGTGGAGCTCGATGGCTGACTGGTACCGGTAAAGTTCTTCGGTCAAGAGGTCGCCAACTGCATCCTGCACGTCAGTGAATCGAGACACGTTTACCAACATTGAACGCCGAGTAGGCGCCTTTACTCGCTTGTCGAGGATGCAGTTGACCAAGAGGAAAGTCCTCACGGCTTCCTTGAGGCTCTCGGGGAGAGCGTGCACCTGCTGAGTCTTTTTGTGCTTGACGGGTATCCACTGTTGGGCATCCGTTAGATACTGCACCGACTCGGGCTGGTCGTCATCGTCGATTCCGAACGTTGCCCGAATTCCGATGTAGTTGCTGGGAGCCTCCAAGGGGTAGATGTAGTCCTCGGGGAAGAGATCGTCCACCGCTTCGCCGTCCTCGTCTACGATTCCGGACGCTTCGTAGTCTATGAAGATGTTGGCAAAAGGCGTTGCCGTAATCGCCACGTAGGAGGACCGCGTGAAACGGGACAGAATCTTTCGTATCGACGAGTTGATGGCCGTGGGATCTTCCGCTTGGTTCGTGTTGACCGACGCGTAGTCCGATTCATCATCCAGGAGCAGCACGGGAAGATCGATGCTTCCTTGGCTATTGGACTTACCGCGGGCCCAACCGTTGACCGCGTCTAGGACGAACTTGTTCTTCTTTAAGACGAACACGAGAGGTCCTGAGGAGTTGGAAGGAAGAGGTACGTCAATGCCATTCTTGGTTGCTTGCAAGTAGTCCATAAGGACGGTCGTCAAGCTCGTGGCATTGGCAACCTCTTGGTCTATCTTTCCTACGCCGATATGCAGGTCCTTCAGGACAGCTCCCTTGGCCGTGCCTACGCGCCGCGTATCCCTGCCGATGAAGCCTTCGTCTACCCTTTCGTGCGTCTGGCGCCTGAGATATTCGGTGTTACCCGAGAGGATGATGACCAAACGATACCCCGCGTCGGCTGCCTTGTTGATGAGCGCCAAGTAGTTCTGCGTCTTTCCAGACTGGACGTCGCCGATGATTAGCCCACGGCGGTTCCACCGACCTGCCTTCTGGGGATCGCCGGCGAGGTCGAGAACGTCGTCCGTGAACTTGTCCAGCCTCTCCAGCACCCGCCCGGATCGTCCCTGCTTGGACAGCATCTTCCGGTAGGCACGCCATCGGCGCCAGTTGATTCCAGATTTGACGTCTTTGAGCCACGGTACATGGTCGTTTTTGGTTACTGGGCCCGCACCCGGACCCGAGATATCCGCGCTCACGGAGGCCAGCACGTGTCGGAACAGCTGCTCCAGGTCGTCTTCGGTGGCATCAGTTCGCAGAACTGGCTTGAACGTGTCGAAGGCCTTCCTAACGTCCTCTTCTTTGAGACCCATACGCGTTTCCCCTGTCTCGGGGTCTTCGAGAAGGCCAAGGACTGCACCTTCCAAAACGGAGAGAGGCACAACCACACTGGGAATAGTCATCAGTTCTTTATCGCATTCTCGAGAATTCCGCGGGCGCGGGGGTGGCTATTGAAGGGCTCAGCGTTGAGCATTGAATCCACAAACAGCTCTGAGCCGAGCGGGCCGCTGAGCGATTCCCAAAGGGATGCCGCCAACATGCTCAACTCGGCATCGTCCGCAGCGTTTGGGGCATGAATAGCGTCCTGACCGAGTCTGTTGTAAACGTCTTCCACAGGAAACGACTGCTCCAGCATGGTGATCAGCGACCCCAACAGTGCCGAGTCATCAGATGTCATGCTCCCCTCCAGGGCAACGACCGCCGGGTGATTTCGATTGATTTCGTATCGGAAAGACGTCCGGTCATCGACGACATCCCAGAGGTGGCTTACGGGCCCGGGGGCAGCGCGCCGCCCTCTATACTCGTGAACGCGCCGGCTCGGACCGACGATGTTGTCCGCAACTTGCCGCAGCCGGTTTCTGATGGCAGGCGGAGGAACGGCTTGAGCCTTCTTGATATCCAACGCCCACAAATGATCCAGGGTGTTGGGGATGTCCACCCTCACCCGCGCCAGCTTTCCGAGCTCCTGTTTAGGAGCAATGCGGAACCATGTGCCCCAGATAACGAGCCGCTTTCCCCGGTATATGTAAAACCCTTGGCTGTCTCTTAAGGACCCATCAACTTGAGCCCTTTGTCTGTCCGCACTGCTGAGCTTATTTAGATGTGGAAGTGTGAAAGGACGAAGTTCGATAACTTCCCCCTCGACATGAATCTTTTCGACCGGACCAGCCTGAGTCGCTTTGTGAGTCTGAAGCAAGGGGTCTGAGCCTTCGATCTCGCGATAGTTGATAGCGATATCAAACTTGCTACCGTGCTCCCCCGCAAGGTACCGGTGGAATACGAGGCCCAAGTGCTTGCGCACGCGCACCATGCTCTCGTCGAGCCCGCTACCTAGATTTCCGGTCATGGCTTCGAGCTGGTCAAGCTTCCGCCAGAGCACCAACGTCCCCGTAGGCTTCTTCTCGAGTTCAGCGAATTCTGGAAGATCCCGGCATTCGCCTTCAGACAGCTGGAGCAGGCTCCAGGTGCCGGTTTGTATCAGGTAGTCCAGATCCCATCGGTAACCGTGGAGCTCGCCATCCTTCTTGGAAACGACAGTCAAGTCCCGGCATTGAGATATGGACGCCGTTTTCAAGCCAAGCCCAAATCGTCCCAGATCAGTGGCCGCCCTGCCAGAAAGCGAACTCTTTCCGGCCAGCCGCATGGCGTTCTGCGCTTCGGCGGCACTCATGCCATCGCCGTCGTCAATGACGGCAACGTAGCCCTCCCCTTCGCCGGAGAAGAGAAGGTCAACGCGCGATGCGCGAGCCGTTATCGAGTTGTCAATTAAATCGGCGATGGCCGTTTCGAGGGTGTAACCCACGGCCCGCATCGATTCCATGAGGTGCGGATCGGGCACCATGGTTATCGTTTCAGTCAATCTTTCCCCCACACATCCATGTCCGTCGGCCAAGATCGCTCGATGGTGAGATAACAATAGCTGCAGGGGCCGACATATCTCGGCGTCATGAAGACGGTGTCGCCGAAGCGCCCTGAACGTCGTAGGGAGCGAGTTGCATCTGATAAACAGGGTCCATGACCAACCCGCACGTGTACGTAGCGATGGCCGACATCCTGCATCTCAGATGCGACGCATGGCTACTGCCAACTGACTCAAGCCTTCACATCGAGCAGCATTGGCTGACAGCGCATCCCGGCCTTCGCAGTTTGGCGACGGCGTCTGCCTCTAGGGATTTCCGAGATGGGAGACTATTAGCCGAGCCGATCTCCCCGTGGGACCCATCGGAACCATTGCCCATTCTGACTGCCGTCCCCTTCGACGGCGGTTGGGGACCCACCGACGTCGTCGAACGGCTGGAAGCGTTCGTGACCAGTGCGACGTCTGCCGTTCCGGATCCAGATAGCCGACCCTATCGCCTCCTGGCGCTGCCCTTTTTTGGGACCGCCGGGGGCGGGGCCGGGAATCACCTTGGCGCTGCTCTGCGCGCGGTCCTAGACGCCGCCAGCGAACTCGCGGCCCGCTATGGCGTGGACCTCGTCCTGGTACTGAGGGACAGAGCAGCGTTCTCACTGGCCCAGAAGCTGAGGCGGGCGGAAGCCGACGGCGGGTCCTGGCCTTCCCTCGGCGACCACCTAAGGGAGAAAGCCAAGTCCCTTGGTCAGATTGCAGGGGCCGGACACTTGGTGCCCTTTCTCGGCGCAGGCGTCAGCGTCAGCGCCGGAGCTCCGAGCTGGGGCCAGCTTCTCGACAAGTTGAGGACCGGTGTCCACCTTAAGGAAGCCGAGGCAGACGCCTTCTACGGGCTGGGCCCGCTCGACCAGGCCGGGGTTCTCGAGCAGCTCTACGCCGACCAGCATGGCTCCCCGGAGGCGTTCGGTCAGGCGGTGGCGGACGCCGTCGACTTGCCGAGATACGGGCTGGCGCCGGCACTCCTCGCCGCTCTCCCCTCCACGGGGGCGATCACGCTGAACTATGACCGGCTTTTCGAAACTGCCTGCAGCGACGCCCAGCGGCCACGGACTGTCGTGCCGGAGAACATTCCCGCAGTCGGCAATGACTGGCTGCTGAAACTCCACGGGTCGGTGAGCCAGCCTGAGAGCATCGTGCTGACCCGTGACGACTACCTTGGCTATAACAGCAACCGCGACGCGCTGTCCGCGCTGGTCAAGGCGCACCTTCTGACCCATCACTTGCTGTTCGTCGGGTTCGGGCTTGCTGACGACCATTTCCATGAGATCGTCCACGACGTCAGGCGCGCGCTGCCGAACAACGCCTCCAAGAACCACCAAATGGGCACGGTACTCTCGCTCTTCCATGAACCGCTGCAAAAACTGGTCTGGGTAGGGAAACTGGACATCCTCCCCATGTCCGGCGCCCCGGCGCCGGACATGGGCCCGGCTGACGTGCACACAGCCCTCGTGACGGCCGGACGGGAGCTAGAGATCTTCCTGGACATGATGGCCGCCTACGCCACCGACAATCATTCGTATCTTCTGGCGCCCGCTTACAATCAAGGCCTCGACGACGACGAACTCGACTTGCGGCGGCAGCTCCTTGCCCTCGCCGGCCAAAAGCGATCAGCCAGAACAGCTGAAGTGTGGGGCGTGCTCGACAAGGCCCTCCGAGAACTGGGTCTGGGCGACGCGTCTTAGCTTAATGCTGACGTGGCTACTCAGGACGTGGACGTCAGAGTCAACCACCGGCCCCACTACGGCAGCGTGCTGCCAAATATCTCTAGCACCAGTGGATACAACCCGCCATTGAGCTCCCGGTACCTGGAATGGAGATTGATAAGCCGATCGTCAATTTCCAACCAGCCAAAATTGTCCAGACGGGCAACTGTTTCGCCCGCCCGAGTTAGCGCCCAGCGGGTGTCTTCCCACGACTGCAGTCGATCGCGTGTGGCGGACGACTCTGGATCCAGCGGTCCACCTATGAGTTCTTGAGTTGACCAGTCCGAACGATCCCCGAGGGTCAGCTCCAACATCGACGCCATCACGCGATAGCCGAGAGCCCTCGGAGCGGTCGTCGGCGACTTCTCAGGGCGGTGAATACCTTGGGATTTCTCGAGTGCAATAGCAATCGCCCTAGCACTTGGCATATTCAAGGCCCGGTCCCACGAAATTTGGAAGTCCCCACCGGAACCAGCAGTGAAACCCGAACCCTGCCGACGCGCTTGGTAGTCGGGCCCGCTCGTATTTGCCATCATCAACGAGTCAGCTTGACTCGCCGAACCGCCATCGCCGGTCAGTGCAATGTATAGACCCGGGTCCCGCCGACTCAGTTCACTTGCCACCCGCCAGGACAACGCGTTGATGTGACGATACAGAAGTGTCCTGTGCTGTGCGTAGATCATGGCGCTCCCTTAATGTAATGAAATCATTCTTCATGCCGTAGCCCGGCTTTAGCCCGAGCGCCTCGCGGAGAAGTCATTACTCCCCTTGCCGCACCCACAACCGCGACGGCCTTCCCCGGGTCCCGTCGGACATCTGCCCGGTCCCGGTCAACTTCGGCTCCATGAATCGCCGAAACGTATCGCGCATGAGCGTCTCGGCCGCCACCGCCTCGTGCAGCTCCCGCAGATCCCGCAGCGTGAATGGCTCATCCAGCAGCTCTCCTGGATCCGGCGCCTCCGCGTAGGCAGCCCGCAGCCACTCCACCGCCTTCGCCACAATCTCCGCGTGGCCGTACGGCAGCGAGGCGATCAGCTCCGGTTCCCCAGTCACGGAAGCCAGCCGGACGCCGTCGGACTTCATCGCCTCCCCCAGCCCCGCCAGCGGCACCACGTCCACGTGCGCCACCGACAGCACCCAGCCGCGGTCATCGCGCCCCGGCTCGTCGAAGACCTGCAACTGGCGCGGCACCCGCCCGGAGATGCCAGCCTTCTCCCGCAGGGACCGCAGCACCGCGTCCGCCAGGGTCTCGCGTTCGCGCAGAAACGTGCCAGGCAGCGCCCACCGTCCGTGCTGGTCGGGTTCCCCCCGCTGCACCAGGAGCACGCACACGCTGCCCTCCGACACCGTCAGCACGGCTGTGTCCACCGCCACCGAGGGGCGCGGGTAATCGAGCAGGGACAAGCCGGCGCCGTTGTTCGAATCCTTCACAACATTATTTATCGCAGTCTTGCGCTAAAGATGCAAGCCGTGCATACTGGAATAAATTAGCGCAGAAGTGCATTAAATCAATCTGGAGGTCCATCATGAAGGTTCCACAGCTCCACGTCGGCGCCGGCAGCAGGCTCGGCCCGCTCAGCATCTTCCCCGTCTGGACCTCCGGGTCCGGCAGCCTCGGCATCAGCTCCGGCACCCACGCCGACGTCGCCGTCACCGAGCTCGCCAGCGGCGCCCAGGTCCCCCGGCTCACCGTCACCAACAACGGCCCGCACCCGGCGCTCCTGCTGGAAGGCGAGCTGCTCGAGGGCGGACAGCAGCACCGGACCTGCGCCCGCGACGTCGTCCTCGGCCCCAGCGAAACCCGCGACATCGACACTTTCTGCGTCGAGGCCGGCCGGTGGGAAGCCGGGGAAACCAGCCACCGACGGCAGGCACGCCGCGCCCCGCTGAACGTCCGTTCAGAGCTTGCCAACGTCCCCGACAGCCAGCGCGGAGGCAACCGTCAGGGCCGCATCTGGGAACGGGTCAGCCGCTTCGACGCAGCCCGCGGCGCCTCGGCGACCAGCTCTCTGCTCGAGCACATGGACCTCTTCACGGAGGGCCGGAACGTGCGGAACCGGTTCGATGCGGCGGACGCCCCGGATGCGCTGGAAGGCCAGCGCGGCGTCGTGATCGGTCTGGGACAGCAGCCGCTGCTCCTGGAGGTCTTCGGCACCAATACCCTGTTCCGCCGCCACTACCGGCAGCTGATCGATTCCGCGCTGCTGGACCTGGAGCTCCTCCCGCCCCAGGCGCTGGCGTCCGGTCCCATGCCGGGTCAGCGGGCCCGCGACTTCGCCGCCCACGTCCAGGCGATGGACTTCGGAACCTTCGACGGCGGCGCCGCGGCCGTCGAGGTCCGTATCCACGGCTCGCTCCGCAGCCGCAATGTCTCCCGTGCCGTGGGCACAGTTTCGGTCTCCGGCATCGCCGTCGAGCTCCCCACGCGCCAACCCCAGCTGGCCCACCTGGCCGGCTGGAACACCCAACACCCCCTGATGGAGATGGCATGAAACTGACCCCTTTGCAGAATGACCGCGCGGCCGGCGTCCTCGTCGCCCTGGCCGCCGGCGACGCCCTCGGAGCCGGCTACGAGTTCGGCGCACCGCTGCCGGACGGCGCCGAAGTCACCATGAAGGGCGGCGGGCCGTTCGGGTTCGCGCCGGCCGAGTGGACCGACGACACCTCCATGGCCGTCCCGATCGCCCAGGCGTTGCTTGAGGCAGCGTCCGACGCCGGGTCCTCCTCCCCCGCGGCGCTCACCATGGTGGTCCGGGCCTGGGCGGCATGGGCGGCCGACGCCAAGGACGTTGGCGCCCAGACAAGTGCCGTCATCGCCGCCGCCCGCCGGCTCGCCGCGGATGCCGGACGGAGGAAGGTCCACGCCGCTGACTTCTCCGCCGCGTCCGCGGACTTCCATGCCCGCACCGGCCGCAGCGCCGGCAACGGCTCGCTGATGCGGACCGCACCGCTGGCCCTTGCCTACCTGGACCGGGACCCGGCCGAGCTCATGGCCCAGGCCGGGGTGCTCAGCGCGCTGACCCACGCCGACCCGGACGCCCAGGAAGCCTGCGGCCTCTGGTGCGTGGCAATCCGCGGGGGCGTGCTGACCGGGCGGCTCGACGTCCGGGCCGGGCTGTCCCTGCTGTCCCCCGAACGCGCTGCCGTGTGGCGGGTGCGGATCGAGGTGGCCGAGCGCTCCCGGCCGCGGGACTTCACCAACAACGGCTGGGTGGTCGAGGCGTTCCAGGGGGCCTGGAGCGCGATCCACCTTGCGGGGTTGTCAGCGTCCGGCCCGGCGCACCTGCGCGCGGGGCTGGAGGAGGCTGTCCGGGGCGGGCGGGACACG
This sequence comes from Arthrobacter sp. 05T442, assembly GCF_056395945.1. Lineage (NCBI taxonomy): Bacteria > Bacillati > Actinomycetota > Actinomycetes > Micrococcales > Micrococcaceae > Arthrobacter > Arthrobacter sp. 05T442. The sequence continues at coordinate 69,122 of NZ_JBFTKM010000003.1, forward strand.
GATACCGTTGCCGCGATTGCGGGCGGGCTGCTGGGGGCCGCCTACGGCTACACCTCCGTGCCGTTCGAGTGGCGGCGGCGCCTGCACGGCTGGCCCGGGCTCCGGGTCCGCGACCTGATGATGTCCGGCATGGAACTGGGCCGCGGCGAGGGCCGCCGGCCAGCGTCCTGGCCTCGCGCCGAGCGGCAGGACTACAGCATGTGGGGCCGCACCGATGTCCTGGTCCAGCACCCGCACGACGACGGCGTCTGGCTGGGCGGGGTCGGCTCCCTTTCGCGAGTGCCTGACTTGGGGATCGACGCCGTGGTGTCATTGTGCCGGCTGGGGACTTCGGATGCGCCCGCAGTTGCCCGGGAGGACCACGCGACATTCTGGGTGGTCGACTCGCCAGTTGAGGAGGACAACGCGCATGCCGGGTTTGTGCTGCGGGACGCGGCAGCCGCCGTCGAGCGCTTCCGCGCGGAGGGCAAGATGGTGCTGCTCCACTGTGTCAGGGCCGAGTCCCGGACGCCTACCGTAGCGGCGCTATATGGGGCGAGGGTGGCCGGAGTGTCTCCGATGAAGGCGCTGGAGGATGTGCGGCGGGTGCTGCCCGGGGCGAACCCGAACCCTGTGTTCCTTCGGCTGCTCGGCGAGCTGCCGGAGCACCGAGTGAATATTGTCACACCGGCCAAGTAGCCTGCATTCACGAGCTTGAACAGTCCAATTGGGGGATGAAATGACTGACCTGATCCACGAGTCTTTGAGTAGTACGGGCTCCGACCCTCTAGCAGTGGCGTCGGTCCCCACTTCCTATGACTACGCATTCTTGTACTCGTGGCAGCAGGAAGCTCTCAAGGCCTGGCACTCGAATGCTCGACGTGGCGTCGTGGAGGCCGTCACGGGATCAGGCAAGACCCGTGTCGGCATCGCCGCTGCATTTGAAGCCGTCCGCCAAGGAATCAAGGTCTTGATTCTCGTCCCCACTGCGGAACTCCAGCGGCAATGGCTGTCTTCCATCCAGCGCGACCTTCCGCGGGTTCGCCGTGGCGCACTCGGCGATGGCCACACGGATTCACTCGACCAGGTGGACATCCTGGTGGCGATAGTCCACTCGGCGTCCAACCGCGAGACGCTGCGAAGCCACAAGGCCGGCCTGATCATCGCGGACGAATGCCACCGCTACGCCGCCCCAATGTTCACGGGAGCCCTTCAGGAGGGGTTCGCCTGGCGGCTCGGGCTGACCGCCACCTACGAGCGGTCGGACGGAGAGCACGAGGCGGTCTTGTCGCCATATTTCGGGGGAGTCGTCTACAAGCTCTGGTACGACCGCGCGCTGAAAGACAGTGTCATTGCGCCGTTCGACATTGCCCTCGTCGGTGTTGAACTGACGCCGGCGGAGAGAGTCAACTACGACGATCTCTCAAACACCATGCTGGAAGCAGCGCGCAATCTGGAGACCTACGCCGGAATCCCCCGGCGCCCGTTCCATCAGTTCATTGCGGCAGTCGCCTCGCTCGCGGGGTCAGACTCCATCACTCGGGAATCGACGATTGCCCGCAAATACATGCGGGCGATGGCGTCCAGGCTCACCTTGCTCGCGGAAGCCCGGACCAAGTACCACGCGCTGGCGGCACTCAAGGAGGCCGTGGACCAGTCGCGCGGGACGCTGGTGTTCACCCAGACTCAGGAATCTGCACGGCGTGCCCAGGAGCTGTACACGGCAATGGGCTCCAAGGCTTCTGCAATCTTCAGCGGCATGGCCAAGGATGAACGCCGGCAGGGCATGGAGGACTTTCGCAACGGCACTTCGCAGATCCTCGCCGCGCCGAGATTGCTCGATGAAGGCATCGACGTGCCGGAAGCCGACCTCGGCATCATCGTCGCTGCCAATCACAGCCAACGGCAGATGGTCCAGCGCCTGGGACGCGTCATCCGCAAGAAGGCCGACGGAAGGGTCGGGCGTCTCGTTGTCCTGTACTCGAAGGACACCGTGGAAGACCCCAACGTCCAGGGCGAAGAGTTTCTGGGCCGCGTTCTGCCGTTCGCCCGAAACGTCGAGTTCTTCGACATCAAGACCGATTTGGACCGGCTGCAGAGCTTTCTACACCAGATTGTGGCCGAGCCCAAACCTGCGTTTCGGCCGGGCGGCGAGGTGGATCCGATTGCTGGTGTGGAGCAGCCCCAGACGTCTCCCGAGCCGCCACCTGAAGAGCCCGAGGATGATCCCGAGCCGCTGGGTTTTGATTTGGAAGACGACGAGTGGCCTGAACAGCTCGCCGGCAGTGATGGCGTCACGGATGACGCCGTGGCGGACTACCTTCGGCGGCTGGGCCGCTACGAGTTGCTGTCGGCTGAGCAGGAGGTGGAACTGGCCCAGGAGGTCGAAGCGGGCCTTTACGCGGAGCAGCTCCTCCTGGACAAAGATGCGCCGCGGCCGCGGCGCGAAACCCGGGAACTCGAATTCCTTGCACTCCTCGGCAAGCGAGCCGCTGACACACTCCTGAACGCCAATCTTCGGTTGGTCGTTTCGATAGCCAAGCACTATGTCAATAGGGGCCTCGACTTCCTGGATCTGATTCAAGAAGGCAATCTGGGATTGCACCGGGCCGTCTGCAAATTCGATTTCTCCAAGGGCTTCAAGTTCTCAACCTACGCCACGTGGTGGATTCGCCAAGCCATCACCCGGGCTCTGGCCGATCAGGCACGCCTTATCCGTTTGCCTGTCCACATTGTGGAGCAAATTCAGAAGCTCCAGTCAGTGCTGCGTACTGCCGCAATGAATGGATCCTCCTGCACCAATGAAGACCTGGGCCGCCTCACGGACAACTCAGTCGAGAAAGTCGAATACCTTGTGACCTTGGACAAGGCGATCTACTCGCTGGATATGCAGGTGTCCGATGGCCGAGGAGGGACCGAAGCCCTCGCCGAACAGCTGGCCGATCCGTTTGATCTGGACGTGACGGATCCGCTCTTTAAAGTAGCTATGCAGGAGCAGCTGCGTGCTGTTCTGGACACACTTGAGGAACGTGAGGAAGGAATTATTGCCATGCGCTTCGGAATGACTGACGGCCAGGAAAAGACTTTGGACGCAATTGGTCAGGTGTATGGCGTCACCCGGGAAAGGATCCGGCAGATCGAAGTCAAGACAATGAAGAAGCTCCGCCATCCATCTCGATCACAGGTGTTGCGTCAGTACATGTTTGACGGCTACGAATCACTGCTCACGAAAGCATCCGCGGTGACGGAAACCGACGCCGACGCCGACGCCGAGAAATCCTAAGCGAATGCTTTTCCGCGCCCCCGCGGCCGCGGGGGCAAACATCGTCACCTGCCCAACAATGTCGGGCACTACTGGTAGGAATGTGATCATGAGTACAATTCCTGGGGGAAAATAGCTTGCCCGCTGCCGAAACGACCGGCTGCTTCCGTTCGCCGGAAACAATGCGCCTTGAAGTCGCAAGCGCCGCTTACGCCGCCGGAGAACCTCTCCGCGCCACAGCCGCCAATTTGGGTTGCACGGTGGACGAGCTCTGCGATTCGTTGGCCAAGCAGCCAACCGCCGACCTCGAGCTTGAGCGCGCGCGATCCGTTCGGCAGCGGAGCCTGGCCACAAACGAAATCATCTATGAGAACCGTGAGCTGCTGTACCGGTTGAACGCCGCTGGGATTGCCTGGTCTGATACGCCGAAGGTCCTGACGGCGCTCGGGAGCAAGATCGACGTGGAAGTCGCGGCCGAACTCGTCAACATTCCCGGGGTCCCGTCCGATCGAATGGAGATGGCACTGCCCTCGCGGAGCTTGGGCGACAAGCTAAGTCTGTTGTACGTGGCGGGTAAACACCACGGAATCGAACCGGACTATCAGCTGACGCTCGGCACAATGCCGGTCGAGGAGTTGGCCGAACTTCGATCACTCATGCAGCCCAACGTCTCCCCGCGGCGGCTGGCGGAGTTCGCCGCCGTGTCGGAAACGACCAAGCTCGCCATCCGAGCCCGAGACGTCCAGACCGTCTCCTATTCGGACTACGCCACGATGGCGGAGGCGATCTCAGTGCGTCTGGGAAACTTTAGGGTAGCTCCCGCCGACAAGTGGCCCGCGCCGGCCACCGTCCTACTTCGCCGTTACGGTCATGGATTCTGGGAGGATGCGCTGCAGGCTACCGGCCTGAGCCTGCCAAGTTCCGAGTCGAGATTTACCGGGAAAGACTTCTTCGAAGCGCTCGACGGCTTCACGGAAGAATGCATCGACTTTGAGCACCCCATGAGCATTGCCATCTACGACCGGTGGGTTTACTCCGAAGCGTCCATGAGGAACGACCGCCCTTCGGCGATGGAAATCGTCCGCCGTTACGGCAGCTGGGCTTCAGCGCTGGAGGTCATTCTTCCGCAGGAGGACGACAAAGACGATGTGGAGCCTCTTCGGCCGGTCGCCCACCCACCCTCTGCCCCGCCCGCGGTCCCAACGTCGCAACAAACCTTGGGGATTAGAGCATGATTGAGCCACAATCCGAGGCCGATAGTCTCCAGCGGGACGTGAGGGGCCAGGCGATGAGATCGTTTCTGGCCGGGGACCCTCTGCGCTGCATCGCCGCCGCAGCGAACATGAGCAGCTGGGAGATTCTGCACATCCTCGGTTGTCGATTCGCGGACCGGGGCGAGGAGCAGCGGTCCAGGGCCCTCCGGAATCGATGCAATGCCACACTGGCGGCCCTTTACCAGGAGCGGGAACGCTTCGAGCAGCTCAACCGAGCCCGTATCGATTTCGTGGATATACCCAAGGTTCTCGCCGCGCTCGGAGCACCGGTCGACGTCGACATTGCCGAGGAAATGCTCCGCAGTACGCATGTGTTCAAGGAACTGCTGCACCGTGCCGTCCAACAACAAACGGGTGAGGTGGAGTTTGTTCCACCCATCGATATGCTCAGTTTGCTCTACGTATTAGGCCGTCACCGCGGGGTGCAACCCGATTATGAAATGGCTCTGGGGGTCATGCCGCTCTCATACCTCGCCGAGATCCGTGACCTCCTGGGTCCTAGCCACCCTTACGGGCAGTCAGCCGAAATCCTGGCCGTCATTGAATCAACAGCTCAGGCCATCCGGGCCGGCGATGTCGGGGGAATTTCGTACTCGGACTACGGGGAGATAGCTGAGGCAATCTCTGCGGACCTTGGAGACGAACTGGCCGGTGGCGGAGACCGTTGGCCGGTACCGGCACGATATCTCCGCCGCAGACTGGGCCGAGGGTTCTGGGATACTGCGTTGAGCTTGGCAGGGTTGCAGCCACTTTCCGAGACACACTGCTTCAGCACATCTGACTTCGTTGAAGCGGCCAACGGATTTAGCATGGCCTACCACTACTTCGGCTCCCCAAAAGACGTGGCGAGCTACGACAGTTGGGTCACTGCCGAAATGGCCGCCGGACGCCATCGCCCGTCCGTTGTCGCTATCAGAAGGTACTTCGGCGCTTGGGAGTCGGTGATAGGCGCCGTTATGCCGTCGGAAGTCGAGGATGAGTACGACGGCATGGTCAACCACATCAGAGCCCAGAACAATGTCGAGGAAGGTTGGGCGAAAGCGGGCGAACTGATCAGCGAGATTTTGGCAAACATGCAGTGGAACTCGTTCCTCAGAATTGAGTATGCCGACGGCTCCGACGGCCTGACGCCCTACGCGCAGGCAGTTCCCAGCGCCGATGGGGTCTGGTTCGAAATTGTGTCCGAGCAGTATTTGCCAGCCGACACGTGGCCCATAGATACCGGCTACCTCACCGGGACTGGCTGGTCTGCTCCCGATAATGATTTTCCGAACTGGTCCAAGGACGGTATCCCGCACATCGAAGCCGGTCACCAGATACTCGAAGGCTTGCGATTTGGCCGGGGCTGCGAGGACGCGAGCAAGCTTCGATGGCATACCGGCCAATTCCCAAACGGACCTGGCCCGGATGGCGGCGTCACCCTTGATGACGCATTGAACGGTATTGTGCAGACACTTAGCAACGCTGCCTAGCCAGATTCCGAGTTGATGGAGCACCGATGAAATGCATTCCGGAAGAACCCGAATTCGGCGATGGCCACGCGGCGGAGAAGGCAGTCTGGTACGCGCTGAAAAACAGTCTCCCAGACGACGTCGTCCTTGCCCACTCAGTCCAGCTAAGGGACGGACGGGCAGAACACGAGATCGACATCCTCGTCCTGTGGCCCGGCGTCGGAATGGCTGCAATCGAGGTGAAGGGAGGCCGAGTCTCTGTCGAAAACGGACAGTGGCTTCAGTCCGACAGGTCCGGGGCGCACAAGATACAGAGTCCCGTTGCGCAGTCGCAGGGCTCGCTCCACGCCTTCAAGCACTGGATCAGCCGCCAGCTGGGGACCCAGCTGACGAGCCGCTTCGCCTACATGGTCAGCTTCCCCTACACCAACGTGCCCCGCGATTGGGAGATGGCGGGCTGCCCGCGATCGCTGGTTCTCGACAAGGAAGACACCGCTTCGGCTGCCGACCAGGTCCGAACCGCGATCGAATTGGAAGGCGGCGGCGCTTCGTCGCTGGCGCCGGCATTCATGGAACGCATAGTGCGCGTGCTCAACGGAACACTGGGAGGTGAGGGTAACCAGCTACTGGACCCGAAAGAGCTGGAAGACGCCCAGGATCATCTCACCGAGCGGCAGACGGTGCTGTTGAAAGCCACCCGGTCTCTCCCCAGGGTCCGGTTCATCGGTGGCGCAGGAAGCGGAAAGACGTGGCTGGCCATAGAGAAAGCCCGGTTGCTGTGCAAACAGGGCAAACGGGTCGGCCTGTTTAGCTACAACAAGGGCATCAGCCAGTATCTACAGGACCGGGTTTCGAACTGGCGTCATGCCCAGCCCGTCTTCACCGGAGAGTTCCACGAATATGCCCGGCGTCTGGGAGTGGAGGACGGCACGGGGCCCGCCTATTTCGAGGAGGAACTGCCGCAGCTGCTCAAGGAGCTGGCAGTCAGCCTCCAGCCCCAGCAACGGCTAGATGCAGTGATCATTGATGAAGCTCAAGACTTCGCTCCGCTCTGGTGGGAGGCGCTGCTTGCCACCACGACGGACGACGCCGAGATCTACGCGTTCCTGGACGACCACCAGGACGTCTACCGGCGGTGGAGCAACCACTCGACAGAGGGGGCAAGCCCGCTGGAAGACCTAGTGACGATCCACATCGACGAGAATCTGCGCAACACACGAAAGATTGCCGACACCTTTAAATCCTTTGCCGGTGACCACTTCACGCCGAGGGGCAGCACGGGGCTGCCTGTCCGGCGCGTTCAGTGCGCCACCGAGGACGCCCTCAACGTCGCCGGGGACTGCATCGATGCGCTGATCGAGGAGGGGTGGGCAAACAACCAGATCGCCATGCTGACGACGAAGGAACGCCACCCCATCCATAAGGAGTTCTTCGAGAACGGCACTACCGCTGACTACTGGCGCGAATTCCACGCAAACGAAAGCGAGTTCTACGGTCACGTTCTGGGCTTCAAAGGCCTGGAACGGTCTGTGATTGTCCTCTGCGTTAACGGCTTCAAGGACCTAAGCCGAGCAGCCGAGCAGCTCTATGTGGGCCTGTCCCGGGCTCGAAGCCTTCTCGTGATTGTTGGCGACTCTGATTTGCTGGAGGAAGCCGGCGGGCGGGATCTGAAGACGGCTCTGTCGCGCGCACAGGCTTGGTCGCCAGCGACACCCGTCGACCGCTGAAGGTGGGTGCGACGGCTCATGGACCGCGATTCCAATTGAGCGCCAATCCCGCAACCTGGCGCTGGAGCAACGGGAGGACTGCCGCCTGGGCATGAGAAGCTGGATCAGCTTTCGGTCTTGTGACCGCGGTCGCAGCACTCGTTTCCTACGCGGCGGCGGAGGGCGGCCGCGCTGGGGCGAAGGCGCGTGGCGTGTCGAGAGGAACCGGCGTCGGCCGCTCCTGCTAGCTTCAGTTCATGGGCGAGTCTAAAGCGATTGACGTCGACTACAACTTCTTCGATGACACTCCGGCGGGCAAGGACCCCGACAGTCACAGCCCCACCCTCCGGCGATACCACCAGCTCCTATGGAGCAAGCCCCTCCCTGACGGGCGGCCGTTCGAGCTTCACGCGGGGCGCGCTCGCTCACCGTATCTCGTGTACGAAGCAGACGGCACGAGAATTGTTCTCGGAAGCGACACGATTGCGACCCGGCATCGAAGGAAACTGCACCACCTCTACGCGCAACTTCCAGACGAGGTCAATGACGCGTTCCTGCGACGCTCGTACACGATCTGCGGTTTCATGATCTTCCCAGTCTCGCGGGGCAGCCTCAACCAGAATCGAGGCACTCATCCGCGGATCCAGGACCGATGGGACTTGACTCTCGAAGCGATCCGGCGCTTTTACGAGGGCGGCACGAGTCCCTTGTCCACACCCCTGGATCGCTATGCCGGCTTCTTCGCGCTATTCGGCTCCTTCGCCGGATACATCGAACACTTCCATCTCGGCGACTTCGTAGATGAGAGTGGTGCAGTGCGCTTCCTGCTCCCCTTCGACAACTTCAAGTCGCCGGCGCTGCCCTCGGACCTGCCAACTTATGCGCGTTACCGCCTGGACAGTCTGGAATTATTTGAGGCACGCCGCCTGCGAATCCTGAACGCGATGAGCTAGCAGCCGTTGCGCGCAATTTCGACAGACTGCTTCAGGCGCCTCGCGCCGACTGAGGCGTCACACTCCGCCGATCGTCCGCCCCCAACGCGTCGCACCGTTCATTGTCCGACCCCGCCCATATGATCTAGGAACTGTCGCTCCAACACGTCCCGGGGGATGCTGTGAACGTTTTGTTTGGCCTGTATCTGGACCGCGCTCCGTGGACATACCGTGAGTCCGCACTCGGCGCAGTGCGACTAGGTCCGTTGGGGTTGACGCAGCTCCTGCAAACCCGGCTCGGACTGACCGGACCCGATGCCCGCCACTCGACACGGATCAGACAGTACATGGGCCGCCTCGCGGACCAGGACACCCCGACAGCCTGGTTCCATGGATCGATCTCCGTTGACCCGTGGTCCACAGCGATCGACCTGCTGAACCAGCGCGACGAGCTCGTGGTCAACGGCTGGACCGGCGAGGCCCCGCCCGGGTCCACCGCCAAGCTGAATGCCCTCGCTTCCCTGGAGCAGAGCGAGCTCCCCCTCGACCGGGCATTCGCCGACTATCCCCTCGAACTCGTCCACGAACTCGAGAGCGATGCCACAGCGAACTGGCCTCTCGGAATCTCCCGGCTTGAACTCCAGCACCCCCGCAGCTCGTTTCCCGCCATCTGGGGCCGGCTCATCGGAGCCCTTGAACGGCGCGGGGTGAACGTGACAGAACCGGCTCCGCACAGCGGGCCGGTGGGCAAAGTGACCGTCCTCGTCGCCAAATCCGAATGGGAAGCGGCCGAGCACACGGCCCGGTGGCTCGCATGCGACGACCACTCCGGCACGGACCGCTCCGCCGTCGTCGCCTCCTCAAGCACGGCGTTGCTGGACCAGGAACTTCAGCTGCGGGGCCTGCCCCGGATCGGTGTCAGCAGCCGCACCCGGTGGCGCGCCGTGGACCAGATCATTCCCCTCTTCTTCAACGTGATCTGGAAGCCGGTGGACGTCCAGCTGCTGGGCGAGTTCCTGAACCTCCCGGTCAGCCCCGTCCGCCGCGCGGCAGGACGGCATCTGCTGCGAGCCCTTGCCGCCCAGCCGGGCACAGGCGGCGAGGAGTGGCTCGGCGCACTGCGAGACATCAGCAGCGACGAGGCCCTCGGCCCCGATGTGGCGGCCGAGCTTGACCTTCTGCTCAGCACAGGGCTGCTGGCCGACGACGGGACTGTCAGTGGCAGCGCCGTCGTCGAACGCGCGCAGTGGCTGCGCACCCAGCTCAGCCGCCGCGTGCAGCTCTACCCCCAGCTGGAGTCCGTGCTCAGCCAGCTCAACGAATTCACAGCACTGATCGACGGGCCGGAGCCCGTGACACGCAAAACCCTTGCGCGGATCCTGGAATCCGTCATTCCTGCCAGCGGCAGTCCCATCTCCAGCGGCGAGGCCGCGCCCTGGGTCACGCTGCGCAGCCTCGCCGAACTCTGCGACGACGTCGACACCCTGGTTTGGTGGGGGTGCCAGGATGATAGCCAGGCTCGGGCCCGCCACTGGGACAACGCCGAGCTCCGGGCGCTCCAGACCGTCGGCGTCGAACTGCCGGATCCCGCCGCACTTGCCGAGCTGGAACTCTCCGTCGCAGTGGAGGCAGCCAAACACTGCCAGCGGCTGCTGCTCGTGCGTGCCGCCGAGATCAGCGGCGAGCCGACAAAGGCGCACCCGGTCCTGTCCTCGCTCGCGTTCAGCGTCCTTCCCGTCCCCCTGCCCGGAACCCCGGAGGAGAACAAAAAGGCCGTGGAGCACGCCATCAAAGCCTTCACCGTCACTCCCGCCGATTTGGGGCACGACGGCGTTTGGCAGCTCGCCGGCCGGACCGCGGCGCTGACGGCGGTGCAGCCCTCCCCCACCGAGCCTGTCCCGGCCTCTCACGACCTCGGCCCCCGTCCGGCCTTCATGCCCGACAAACTCTCCTACTCGCAGCTGAGCACCCTGATCGGTTGTTCGCTGAAGTGGGTACTGGAAAAGAAGGGCCGGCTCAAGGTGGGCGCCGCGCAATCCGTCCCCACCGGAAACACGATGATCGGCACCCTGGTCCACAGGGTGGTCGAGGAACTTTTCGGCGAGCTCCACGCCGCGAACCGGGCAGTGCCCGAGCCGGCGGAAGTCCAGGCGAAGCTGGACCAGCTCGTCCCGCACTACGCCTCGGAGCTGCTGCTGCCGGGCAGGGGAAGCAAACTCGCCGGCCTCCGGCCCGTCGTCGAGAGCTCGGTCATCAAACTGTTCCAGACTTTGCAGTCCCAGGGTGTCTACATCCGTGCCACCGAGCACAAGTTCGACAAGCCGGCCTCGTTCAACGTCAACGGCGCTCAAACTGAAGTGCAGGTATCCGGCTCCATCGACGTCCTGGCCGCGGACCAGCAGGCTGAACCCGTGGTGATTGACCTCAAATGGACCAACCGTTCGAAGTACCGGCGGGAAGAGATCACCAAGGGCGACGCGATGCAGCTCGCCCTTTACCACTGGGCCTTGGATGCCGGGCCGGACCCGATGTCCACCGTCGCCGAAGACGCCGCCATGTCCTACTACATGCTCAAACAGGGCGAGTTTGCCTCAACCAGCAATCTCTTCGGCCCAGCTCTGGCCAGCCCGGCTTCCAGCCGGGGCACCTGGCAGCGGTCCGTCCGCGCCGCCGAATTCTCCATCTCGGAAGTCGTCGAGGGACGCGTCTTGGCCGCCGGGCGGCGCGAGCTCGGTTCCTCCGACGAGCAACGGGAAACGGCAACGTCGGACGGGAGGCTTTATCAGAAGCCTCCCTGCAACTTCTGCGACTTCTCCGCTCTCTGCGGCCTCAAAGGGGACCTTTCATGACCCACGCACTGAGCAACGTCACGATGATCACGGCCAGTGCCGGCACCGGCAAGACGTACAGCCTGATGGGCGAAATCGCCCGCGCCATCAACACCGGTATCCAGCCCAGCCAGATCCTGGCCACCACCTTCACGAAGAAGGCCGCCGCCGAACTCATTGACCGGGTACAGGCCGAACTCTTCGGGCAGGAACGTCCCGACGCCGCCCGGCAGATGTCCGTCAGCATGGTGGGCACGGTCAACAGCGTGTGCAGCCGTCTGCTGCAGGAATATGCGGTCGACGCCGGGCTGTCGCCGGCGCTGCAGGTCATCGCGGAGGACGAACAACTCCGGATCTTCCAGCTGGCCACCGACGACGTGTTCGCAGAGTTCACGCCGCGGATCCAGCCCCTGGCCCGGCGTCTGGGGTACGACGGCGAATCGGACATCCGGGGCAGCGACCCCGACTGGCGCACAACCGTCCGCGACATCGCGGATGCCGCGCGCGGCAACACGCTCAATCCAGCGGATCTGGCGCACTCGGCTTCATCCTCCTGGCAGGGACTGCAACAGGTCCTCGGTCCGGCGGGCCTCGACGACCGAGCGGCCTGGTCCGGTCAGCTCCTCCAGGGCCTCATGAGCTTGCGCGGGATGACCGCTGACATCGTCGAAGGCGGCAAGACGCCGCCCAAGAACCTGTTTGACTCCATCGCCCTGCTGGAGCCCGTCCTGTCTTACGCCTCGCCGGAGGACGCCCCGTGGCGCTTCTGGATCGATGCGGCCGGGGTCTTGAACGCGGGGGCCAAGCGGGAGCTGGAAAGCTACATTTCAGCGATCGAAATGGATCTGGTATCCAACCCCGTCTTCCAGACCGAGCTGAAGGAATTCACCGAGCTCGTCTTTGCCTGCGCCGCTTCCTGCCTGGACAGGTTTGCGGATTTCAAGCGGCAATACGGGCTCATCGACTTCGCGGACCAGGAAACCCTGGTCCTGGGACTGCTGGAGAACAACCCGGAGTTCCGGGCCTCCATCGCAGATCGGATCAAGTTCATGGTGGTGGACGAGTTCCAGGACACGAGCCCGTTGCAGCTCCAGCTGTTCACCAAGTTCGCCGAGCTGGTGGACAAGGTTGTCTGGGTCGGCGACTCCAAGCAGGCCATCTACGAATTCCGCGGCACGGACCCGGAGCTGATGAAGGCCGTCGCAGCCCACATTGAGCAAAAGACCCAGCTGCACGACTCCTGGCGGTCCAAACAAGCTGTCATCGACCTCTCCAACGAGATCAGCCTCGCCATGTTCCCGGAGCTGGACGAGGATGAGGTTCGGCTGACGGTTCCGGAGGCCCGCCTGGAGGCCGCCCATCCCAAGAACGCCCTAGGCGGTTCCCGGGAGGCCTGGACTCTGAACGCGAAAACGGTTCCGGAACAGCTCCGGGCCGTCGCCGCCGGCGTCGTTGACCTGATCCAGCGCCGCGGTTTCAAGGCGTCCGACGTCGCCGTCCTTGCCCGGTCAAACGCCGCAGTGGAGGCTATCGCAGCTGAACTGACCGCGCTCGGCCTCAAGGCAACAACCAACACCTCCTCTCTGTTCGCCACGCGGGAAGTCCAACTGGTACGCGCCGGGATGGCCTTTGTCGCCTCCGACGACGACACCGTAGCCCTAGCAGAGTTAGCCCACCTTCACCCTGAGCATGCTGAATTCGGCCGCTGGGTGCCCGCGTTGTTCGACGCCGCCGAGCCCCAGGACGAACTCAAACGCTGGGCCAGCGACCCGCTCGTGTCCGGACTGGTCGAGCTTCGCGGCCTGGCCAAGCTCTGCACTCCCACGGAAATCATGGAGGAAGTCACGTCCCGGCTCGGCGTGGCCCGCCTCATCAAATCGTGGAGCAACCCCGGAACGCGGCTGAAGAATCTCGACGCGCTGCGCGCACTGCTGGAGCGCTACTACGAATCGTGTGCTGCGCTCAGCAAGCCCGTCACCCTGAGCGGATCACTCAAATTCCTTGCCGACGCCGACAGCGCCGGCAGCGAGAACTTCGGCGACGACGTCGTCAACGTGCTGACGTATCACAAGGCCAAGGGGCTGGAATGGCCGGCCGTGGTCCTCGCCAGCCTGGACACCCCTGTTGCAGCAAAGCCGTGGGGCGTGGCGGTCGAAGGCGTCGCGGAGATCGACGTCCGGGACCCCCTTGCCGGCCGGTGGATACGCTTCTGGCCCTGGCCGTTCGGCGGCAAGGGCTTCAAACCGCTCTCCGCAGCGGCGGACGATTCCGCCGTCGCCCGGCAAGTTCTGGCGCGGCGCCAGGCGGACTCCGCGCGAGTACTTTACGTGGGGCTGACCCGCTCCGTCAGCGTGACCTGCCTGGCGGCCGCCAAACCGGCCCCGGCCTCGCTGAACACACTCGCGTCAGGACCGATCGTGGAGTGGACCTCCGGACCCGGCAACGACGGAACCTTGGTCGTCCAGGGCCGCGACGGCGAACGCAGCCTGCCCGTCGATGCCTTCAGCTACGAGCCCGCGGAGGGGCCAGCAGCAGGCGGCGAAGGCATCGCCCGGGAATTCGCCGACGTACTATCCGTGTCCAGCCCGGTGCCCCAGAAGCCGGCGCGGGTAACAGCCAGCTCGATGGAGAGCTTTGGCTTCGTCGCCGATGTCACGGAGGCCGCCGCCTTGGGGCCACAGCTCATCGCACACGGAGCAGCCGGCTGGGACCACGTGGGATCGGCCATCCACGGTTACTTTGCCCTGCCGCTTACCCACATGGATACCGACGTCCGCCTCATGGCGGCGCAACGCCTTCTGGACCGCTGGGGTGCTGCAACCAGCGTCGACGCAAGCGTTGTGGTGGAAGCCGGGGACCGGATGCTCAGCTTCTTCGCCCGGCAGTACCCGGGTGCTAAGGTCACCACCGAGCAGTCGGTTGCCTGGCGGAACCCGGACGACCAGCTGATGGAAGGGTGGATCGACCTCCTGCTGGAGACACCCGCCGGATTCGTGCTGGTGGATCACAAGTCTTATCCGGGCAAGGACCCTATCGGCCATATCAAGGACAAATACATTGGCCAGATGCGAGGGTATGCCGAGGCGATTGAGTCCATCACCGGGCGGCCCGTCGTCGAAACGCTGATCCACATGCCGGCGCTGGGGAAGTTGTTCCGGATCAGCTGAACCTCACCACCACCGGTGGCGGCACTCGGAGTTCTGGCACGCCCACTTGGGTGTGCCCATCTCTGTTTTGCCGGTGGACGGAAACAGGAGATTCCTCCCCAATCTATGCAGACAGCGCAGCTTCGCCTGCTATGCCCGACTTAGGAAATCGGGAAGAGACCATATACTCAATTTGACGCAGAATAGCGTCAAAGGTCTGGCCTCCAGCGATGTAGCTAATGGGCCGAAAACTTGGGGATGCAAATGAATAGCAACCGATTGCCTAAGGGCACGCCGGAATCCTACTATGCGCCGCAGCCTCGCAAGCCGAAAGTTTCGACATTCATCGTCGGAGCCTTGGCTCTAGCCGCCATCGCGCTGGGCGCGGGCAGCGGTGGAGTGGGTGGGGCCCTGATATTCATGGCCATGTTCACCGCGTTGACCGGCCTCTACGTCACCGTCACTGGGCGCCGCTCGTGGGCTCGGCTTCCGGGCAGCCGAAAAGTCGGCGGCATCGTTCTCGCGGCCTCGCTGGTGCTATTCGTAGTCGGCGGGATGACCCTTCCGCCCCGGTCGGCAGAGAGCATTGCCGCCCAGGCCGCTTCGGAGAACGAAAAGCGGGCAGCAGAAGCGTCCCGAGCATCCGCCGTCGCGTCACAAACGCCCTCGGTTACTCCATCTCCCACACCATCGCCGACAAATACAGGGGAACCACTGGACCCCGACAAGGTCACGGAACTCGCCAAGGGCGTCAGCTACAAAGCCCCGAAAGGCCAACCCGCATACGCAACGAAGGCAGCAGATCTCCTCGCCGCTCTTCCCATCAAGAGCGCGGCGCCGACGCCCGGGTACGAGGCTCGAGCCATGTACGGTCAGGCGTGGGCAGATGTTGATATCAACGGTTGCGATACCCGAAACGACATACTCAAGCGGGACCTCACCAGTGTCGTATTCGCAGACGACGTTCACTGCAAAGTCGAGAGCGGGATCCTGGCAGACCCCTACACGGCTAAGACCATCCACTTCCAGAGGGGCCCAGAAACTAGCAGTGCCGTGCAGATAGACCATGTGGTCGCGCTAGGTGACGCGTGGCAGAAGGGCGCCCAACAGCTCACCGGAGCCCAGCGCATGGCATTGGCCAACGATCCCCTGAACCTCCAGGCCACTGACGGCCCGACCGATGTCCAGAAGGGCGACAGCGACGCCGCAGCTTGGCTGCCGCCGAACAAGAGCTACCGCTGCGACTACGTTGCCCGTCAAATCTCTGTCAAAGCGACCTATAACCTGTGGGTAACGCAGGCCGAACACGACGCTATGGCAACCGTCCTGGGAGATTGCGCTGGTCAACTCGTCCCTACCAATGAGAAGGAAGTTACAGTCGTCGCGTCTGCCGAGCCGACTCCGGAGGGGTCCGCCGATGCAGCTGTCGCTGTCCCCGAGCCCGAACCTGCGGCAGCCGAGCCTGCACCGTATGTTCCGCCGGCGCCGGTCTACGTCGCGCCGGCCCCCGCACCCTATGTTCCGCCGGCCCCCGCGCCCGCACCCTACGTGCCGCCGGCACCTGTCTATGTGCCCCCGGCGCCGTCTGCAGCCTACTACCCCAACTGCGCAGCGGTCAGGGCTGCCGGGGCCGCTCCGATCTATGCAGGACAGCCCGGCTACAGCCGAAGCCTGGACCGCGACGGCGACGGAATCGCCTGCGAAAAGTAGAGACCTGGGCCTAAGGAACCCCCGTTACTCATTGCGGCTGACGGGGGTACTTTGCGAACACGAAATGCTTCACCACCAGCGGTACCGGCACTCCGGGTACTGGCACGCCCACCTAGGTGTGCCCATTTCAACTTTTCCAGTGGACGGATTATGGCGTTCGACGACGTCAATGCAGCATCCATCGAATTCGGTCTTCGGCATTGTTTCCTGAACACTTGGCGCGATCATCCCGTAGGCGATCCGCCACGCCTCGTGGCCGCACACCGGGCATCGCCGCGTGGTTGCGCGTTTAGTCTGTTTGGGGGCGGACGTCATCTCATCGGGAGTCATGGAAGCACTGTAGGCGGGCGCTCCGACAGTCGGGAGCAACCTGCAGACTTACAAAAACTTTTAGGGGCTTCGAAATTTTTGTAAATTTCCCAGCGGGAAAGTAGACACCTTCAGGGGGAGGAACAGTGGCCTCCAAGTTCACCGGCGCCACCGAATTCCAGGCATCCTTCGGCGAACAGATGGCCGCCGGCGTGATCATCACCGTACCGTTGGTCATTATGGTGCTCATCTTCCAGCGACGGATCGTCGAAGGCCTCACCGCGGGCGCGAGCAAATGACTCGAGTCGAGGAAACCGTCTTGGCGCCTTCCGCTGAGTGGTGGCAATCCGCCGTCATCTATGAGGTCTATCCGCGCTCCTTCGCCGACGGCGACGGCGACGGCGTAGGTGACCTCGCCGGCCTCATCGCCCGGCTGCCGTACATCGCTTCCCTCGGCGTCGACGGCATCTGGATGACCCCGTTCCAGCCCTCCCCGCAGGTGGACCAGGGCTACGACGTGAGCGACTACTGCGGCGTGGACCCCCTTTTCGGCACCATGGAACAGTTCGATACTTTGCTGGAGTTGGCCCACTCGGCGGGCCTGCGGGTCCTGCTCGACGTCGTCCCCAACCACTGCTCCTCGGAGCACCCGCTGTTCCAGACGGCCCTCGCGTCCGGCCCGGGCTCGCCGGAACGGGACATGTTCCACTTTGTTGAAGGCCCCGACGCCGACACGCCCCCGAACAACTGGCAGAGCGTGTTCGGCGGCCGCGCCTGGAGCCGCGCCAACCCGGGCTCGGCGACGGATACCGACTGGTACCTGCACCTGTTTTCCGCCGGACAGCCTGACTGGAACTGGCGGATCCCGGCGGTCGGCGCCTACTTCGACGGCGTGCTGCGCTTCTGGTTCGACAAGGGCGTGGACGGCCTCCGGATCGACGTCGCGCATGCCCTGTTCAAGGCCGAGGGCCTGCCGGACTCCCCCACAACGGGCGGGGTGGTGGACGGGCTGCGGTCCAACCCGCAGGTCTCGGACCAGGAAGAAGTCCACGAGGTGTACCGCCGCTGGCGCACCCTGGCCGAGAAGTACGAGCCGCACCGCCTCCTGGTGGGCGAAGTGAACCTGGAACCGGCCCGCGCCGCCCGCTACACCCGCGCCGACGAGATGCAGCAGGCCTTCGCGTTCGCGTTCGTGAAGCTCGGCTGGGACCCGGAGGCGTGGGCCGCCGTCGGAAACGAGCTCGAAGCCGCGCGCCTGCTGCACGGTGCGACGCCGACGTGGGCGCTGGAAAACCACGACATCGTCCGGTCAGTAACGCGGTTTGGCGGCGGCGGCGACGTTGGCGCCCTGCGCGCCCGCGCCGCGCTGGTGGCGTTGCTGGGTCTGCCCGGCCCGGCCTACCTCTACCAGGGCCAGGAGCTCGGGCTGCACGAGGTCGACGTCCCGGTCGAGGCCCGGGTGGATCCGATGTGGGCCCGCGGCGGAGTCTGCCGCGACGGCGCCCGCGTCCCGCTCCCCTGGACCCAGGACGCGGCGTTGAGCCACGGCTTCTCGCTCAGCGACCCGGCCGCGGATCCGTGGCTGCCGCAGCCCGATGGCTGGGGAACGCATGCGATCGAGCGGCAGCTGCAGGACCCGGAGTCGTCGCTCGCGCTGGTCACCAAGGCATTGGAGTTACGACGCCAGCTATGGGCGCAAGGCGTCTTCACCGCGAACGACGGCGGAAGCTGGCGCGTCGAAGCCGGGAACGTGCTGATCTGCGAGCGGAGCCCTGACTTCTTCGTCGCCGTCGCTATGGGCACCGATCCGGTGCAATTGCCGGCGGGAACGGTGTTGCTCAGCGCGGCCCCGTTGTTGGAGGACGGCTTACTACAGCCAAACAACGCCGCATGGATGCGGCGGGGCTGAGGCCAGTCTGTTTCGGGACCATCCACGTTTCCGTGGGAATACCCGACAACACCGGAACGGCTAATGCCCTGCCAGCGCACACTGACGGTGGGCAAGCACGGCTTTGAAATCGGGGGCTGAAAGTCATCAGGGCCAAAGTCCAGCCATACGTTCAGTAGCGCCTGGACGCGGGATGCTCCTCGGCCCACGCGACGACGGCTGTGGACAGGTCCATAAACTCCCGTGCGTCAGCGATAACGGCGGACCATTCCGGAGAACGCGTGGCTGCATCAGCGGCCTCGGGACTCTCAAACCATACTTCGCCCAAGCCGGCGTAGGGCGGCCTATCACCGTTCGGGCCGGGCACGCAGCGGTTCTGGACATACGCCTGCACGTCTGGCACGGCCAGCACTAACGGGACATGGCGGGTGAGCCAGCGCTCGACAGCCTCATCTTCATTCAGGTCCGCTTGGACCTGCCAGGTCGTCAACCGCTTGATCATAGCGAGCCTCTCGGATGAACATGGTGTGGATGAAGCCCAAGCTATCAATGCAATCTGAGAACGTCGAGAGGTCCGACCTCCGCAACGCTCCATCTGCCACATTCTGCGGCTGCCGCGCGAGCGGCACCGCTTAATCCCTTTGCCCATGCCGCGGCGCTGATATTCAAGTCCCGGTCCAATCACGCCCGCTGGCCACTATCTTCAGCGGCTGCCCCGCCCGCCTCCACACGGTGGTAGAAGGGCGCGGCCTGAAGCTCCCGGAGGCGTACGAGCCCAAGGGCTGATGTACTGACTTCCAGGTGCCAGCGTTCCAAACTCTCGTATCTGCGCTGAAACCGGCTCCCGCCCTGGTGACGGGAACCGGTTCCCTTCGGCTTCGCAGCTGGCTGCAGCGATGCTTTGCGCCGTTGATCGGTGCCAGGCTCCGGCCTACGCGCGCTGGGCGATGTTGAAGATGTTGCCCTCGCTGTCCAGGAACCAGGCTGCCTTCCCAAAGGATGCTGTGGCAACGCCGTTCTCTGTCTTCAGGCCGGGAAAATCGTACTCTTCAAAGACGACGCCGCGGCCTCGCAGTTCCTCCATCTCGCGTTCGAGATTGTCCGTTTCCCAGGCCAATTGGGTGTTCTTGGCTGTCCCTGCATTCGGGGTCTGGTAGACGAGGAAGCGGGTTCCTTGGCCGCAGCTGTAAGTCAGGCTGCCCTCCTCCATGGATTCGGTGGGTTCAATTCCCAGCTTGTCCCGGTAGAACTCCTTCGCCCTGTTGATGTCCTTCGCGGGGAGGACAGCCATGATGTTTGAATCCTTGAACATGATGATTCCCTTCAGTGCACTGGTGTATCGCAGCGATTGCGTTACTCCCCCGGTTTCGGCCCCCGGAACGTCCTTGTCCGGAGCCGGTGACCGCCCGTTGCGCCGAGCCGGGGCAGCCACCTGGGACTCTTCAAAGCCGCGCCACCCACCAACTGCGCCAGGGTCCCCGAAGTTTATGTGGCCATTATGGCCCCATTCCGGCATGCGGAAACAGAGGTGCCTGGCATCCGGCTGAAAGGTCCTGGGCCGGCCAAAAGGTGCTCGCCCATACCCTCCGCTTATTGTCATACCGGCCGCATAGCCTGCCTTCAGAAGCATGAACGTTCTGACAGGGGATGACATGGCTGACCTGGTCCACGAGGCAAACGGCAGGACGCCTTCCCCGCCTGCAGCAGCCGCCCCGGCCCCTGAATCATGCGAGCCGAACGACCCTGGCCGGCCGGAAGTACTGGCAGCAAGCGGCCGGTTCACCGACGACGCCGTCGCGGACTACCTCAGCCGGCTGAGCCGATACGATCTGCTCACTGCCGAGAAGGAAGTAGAACTGGCGCAGGACATCGAGGCAGGGCTTTTCGCGGAACAGCTCCTGGCGCACGGAACCCCGCGGCCCGGCCAGGACGAGAGGGAGCTTCGGGCCATCGCTGCAATGGGCCAGCGAGCCGCCGACGCGATGCTCCACGCCAACCTCCGGCTAGTGGTGTCAATCGCCAAGCACTACACCCACCGGGGCCTCGACTTGGAGGACTTGATCCAGGAAGGAAACCTGGGACTGCACAAGGCCGTCCGCACCTTCGACTTCACCATGGGTTTCAGATTCTCCACCCACGCCACGTGGCACATCCGGAACGCCATCACCCGGGCCCTGGCTGAGCAGGCACGGCTTATCCGGCTGCCGGGTCACGTCCTCGATCAGCTGCAGAAAGTGAGGTCAGCGCAGCGGACGGCCGCTATGACGGGGACCGTCTGCAGCAGGGAAGACCTCAGCCGGCTGACGCACAATTCGGTCGGGAAGGTTGAGTGTCTGCTGACCGTGGACCAGCCAGTCTGTTCGTTGGACTGGCAGGTGTCCGACGGCAAGGGCGGAACCGAAGCCCTGGCAGAACAGCTGATGGATTCATCCGCCAGCGACACGAGCGAGGCGCTCATCCATCAACAAATGCAGGCCCAGGTCCATGCCATACTCCGCATGCTCGAGGACAGGGAGGCCCGGGTCATTGCGATGCGCTTCGGCATGACGGGTGGCGGAGGGCGGAGCCTGGATTCGGTAGCGAAATCGTTCGGCATGACCCGCGAACGCATCCGCAGAATCGAGGTCGCGGCGATGGCGAAGCTCAAGGACCCGTCCCGGTCCAACATCGCGCGGCAGTATCACTTTGACTGCGAAAGCCCGTCCGGCGAGGAGACGGCGTCGGACCCCGCGCCGGCGGCCCTCAGACCCGACGCTCCCGCCACGCCAGCGTCACGGCGAACACCACCGCGCCCAGCCCCAGCATCACGAGCACCATGAGTCCCCAGTTGGCCTGGTTCACGCCGGTGCCGTAGAAGATGCCGATCAGCACCGTCGCGGTGATCGCGCCGAGGTAGCGGCAGGTCTGGTAGATCCCGGCGGCCA
Organism: Arthrobacter sp. 05T442; assembly: GCF_056395945.1. Classification (NCBI taxonomy): domain Bacteria; kingdom Bacillati; phylum Actinomycetota; class Actinomycetes; order Micrococcales; family Micrococcaceae; genus Arthrobacter; species Arthrobacter sp. 05T442. The sequence continues at coordinate 90,531 of NZ_JBFTKM010000003.1, forward strand.
CGCCCCGCTCCTGCGGCTGGGTGGACACGAACATGCCCTGGCTGGATGCGATGCTCACCACGCAGTACGGCACGCCCAGCAGCGCGGTCAGCGCCAGCACCAGCGGCACGGCCAGGGACGCCGTCAGCAGCCACATCGTCCCTGACGCCCCGACCAGCAGCACGACGCCGGCGATCAGAACTCGCCTCACGCCGAATCGGTCGATCGCGCGGACGGCGAACGGCGTTGCCACCACCGAGATCGCGGCCAGCGGCAGCATCAGCAGCCCCACAATGCCCGGATCGTAGCCGCCGACTTCCTGGAGCAGCTGCGGCAGCCCGAAGAATGCGAAGTAGTAGACGCCGCTGAACAGCGCGAAGCCCAGATAGACCAGCAGAAGCGACCGGTTACGGCCCAGCAGCCGCAGGTCCAGGAACGGCGGGGAGAATCGCAGCTCGCGCCACGCAAACAGCACGCCCAGCAGCATCCCTCCCCCAAGCAGCCACCAGCGTGCCCCGGGCAGCACGTTCAGCAGCGACATCATCACCAAGATCAGGGCGCCGACAAAGGCGAGGATCCCCGGGATGTCCGAATCCCGCAGCAGCTCCGAGGCCTTGCCGCGCTCGCGGACCTCGTCGGCCGGGGCGAACCGCCGGACAACGAACATCGCGGCCAAGGACAGCGGGACGTTGATCAGGAACAGGGCCTGCCACCCGACCAGGCTGACCAGCAACCCGCCGACCACCGGCCCGACGGCGGCCGCGGAAGTGTTGGCCATCTGGATCCGTCCCAGCGGGCGGGTGGATCTGACCTTGGCTTTGCGGGCCAGCGTCCCCACCATGACGACGGCGCTCGGGTACGCGGTCGCGGTGCCCAGGGCCATGAAGGCGCGTGCCACGCACAGCAGGGCGAAGTTGGGCGCGAACGGCGCGAGCGCGCAGGTCACGGCCACCACCGCCATGCCGAGCATGAAGAGCCGCCGCGGGCCGAAGCGGTCCGCCAGCCGGCCCATGAGCGGTTGGCCGGCCGCGGAGGTGAGGTAGAACGCCGTGATCACCCAGGTGACCGTGGCGACGTCGAGCCCGAAATCCGCGCGCAACACCACCAGCGCGACGGCGATCATCGAGGAGTTCAGCGGATTCAGCGCCGTGCCCAGGCTAAGTCCTGCGACAGCGAGGCCGGTTCGGGGAGAGTTGCTCACGGCAACAGTCTGTCCCACAGGGCGGGCGGCGACGAACTCCGTGACGGCGCGTCCGCCCCAAGGCGGCTTGGCTCAGGTCCTCACGGCTTCCGGGCGATCACGTCAAAAATATGCCAGTGCTTGGGTCCCTTGAAGGACTGGCCGTCGTCGTCGAAGACCTCGAACTTCACGATCTCCAAGCCGGCGAAAAGGCCCCGGGCGTCCTCCGCGGTGTGGAAGTTCCACTCGGGGGTGCCGGCCCACGAATCCCGTTCGCCGAAAAGGTTCACCGCGATCACTCCCGACGACCGCAGGGACTGCACCAGCATCCGCCAGAAGGCACCGAAGCGGTCAGGGTGGATGAACGGCAGTGAATAGCTGGCCAGGATCAGCTCCGCCCCGGGGAGTTCGCGGAGGTCCTCGAACGGGGTCACCTCGACGCTCAGGCGTCCGTCCGCATCGGCCGGGAGAATGGCCAGCAGCCGCTCCCGGGTATCGGGGAGCGAGTCGACGGCGTGCACCCGCCAGCCGCCGTCGAGCAGGGCCGCTGTTTCCTTCCCGGCGCCGCAGCCCAAATCAATGGCGAGCCGGCCGTTCCCGGGCTCGGCGGCCGCCATTGCGTCGAGGCAGAGGGGGCGCACGGGACGCGTCGCCTGGGCTGCGTTGTACTCGGTCCAGATTTTGCTCGCCGCGGCACTGTCCACAGGATCAGTTTTCCACGCGCACGAGGGCGGAACCAGAGCGGAGGGGCCGCCGGCCGGCGGCCCCTCCGCAGGGGGACATGCCCAGTGAACGGTCAGAGAACCTTCGACAGAAACGCCTTGGTGCGTTCGTGCTGCGGATTGCCAAGGACCTGCCGGGGAGGACCCGCCTCGACGACGACGCCCTCGTCCATGAACACCAAGGAATCAGCCACCTCGCGGGCGAACCCCATCTCGTGGGTCACGACGATCATCGTCATGCCGCTCCGGGCCAGTTCCTTCATGACGTCCAGGACCTCACCCACCAGTTCCGGATCGAGGGCGCTGGTGGGCTCGTCGAAAAGCATGAGCTTGGGGTCCATCGCCAGGGCGCGGGCAATGGCCACCCGCTGCTGCTGCCCGCCGGAGAGGTGCGCCGGATACGCGTCCCCTTTGTCCTCCAGCCCGACGCGTCCGAGCAGTTCCATCGCCCGGGCGGTGGCATCGGCCTTGGAGATGCCTTTCACCCGCATGGGCGCCAGGATGATGTTCTCCACGGCCGTCAGGTGCGGAAACAAGTTGAAGCGTTGGAAGACCATACCGATGTCCTGGCGCTGGTGGGCCGCTTCCTTGAGCTTGAGCTCGTACAGCTTGCCGCCTTTTTGGCGGTACCCGACGAGTTGCCCGTCAACGGACAGCCGGCCGGCGTCGACCCGTTCCAGGTGGTTGATGCACCGCAGGAAGGTCGACTTCCCGGAGCCGCTCGGCCCGACAATGCAGAGCACCGCACCGGGTTTGACCTCGAGGGTGATCCCCCGCAAAACCTTGTTGAGGCCGAAGCTCTTGGACACGCGCTCTGCGCGGACCATGGGCGTTTCCGTCATCCCTTGCCTCCTGCTTCGTTGCCCGCCGGCGCGTTGGTAATCCCGGGTTTCGCGGATTCCGCTGCGCCCGGCTGTTTGCCCTCTTTCATCCGCCCGGTGCCGCGGGAGAATCTCTTTTCAATGAAGTGCTGCCCCACCATGAGCACCGAGGTAAAGAGGAGGTACCAGATCGAAGCCACAATGAGCAGCGGCACCGGCGTGAACGTGACGGCGGAGATGCCGCGGGACACGCCGTAGAGGTCGACGCTCAGGGGAATGGCCGCCACCAGCGACGTGGTCTTGAGCATCGAGATCACCTCGTTTCCCGTGGGCGGGATGATGAATTTCATCGCCTGCGGCACCACCACATACCGCATGGTCTGACCCCAGGACATGGCCAGGGCCGTCGAGGCTTCCGCCTGTCCCTCGTCCACGGAAAGCAGGCCGGCGCGGACGATTTCGGACATGTACGACGCCTCGTTGAGCGCCAGGCCGATCACGGCGGTGATGAAGAGGTTGGTGAAGATGCCGTTCGGGACGGTAACCCACGGTGTCATGAACGGCACACCCAGGGTGAAGACCGGATAGATCAGCGACACGATGCCCCAGAACACCAGCTGGACGTACACCGGGGTTCCGCGGAAGATCCACAGGTACAGCCAGGCGATGCTCTTCAGCACCGGGTTCGGGGAGAGCCGCATGATGGCCAGGAGCAGGCCGAGGGTAATGGCGGCGGCCATCGAGTACACGGTGAGCGACAACGTCACCCAGGCGGCCTGGCTGATCCTCCGGTCGAAAATGTATTTGCCGACGTCGGCCCAGCCGTAGTCAGGCCGCTGGGCCGCGTCCAGTACAAACACGGCGAGCCCGAGGACGAGGACCACCGCAATGAGGTTCCGCCAGGGATGGCGGAGGGGAACGGCGATGAGGGCCTCCCCCTCCCCGTCGTCGCCGGTGGCGCCCTTCGTGGAGGATGACCCCGGACCTGGTTGTTGCTCGATCATGGCCAGTTACCCCTTGGACGCCACGTTGATGGTCGCGGTCTTGACACCGCCGCTCTCCACGCCCCATTTGGAGAGAATCTTGGTGTAGGTGCCGTCGTCGATCAGCGACTGCAGCGCCTTCTGGAGCACGGGAGTGAACGCGCTGCCCTGGGCGACAGGGATCCCGTACGGCGCCACTTCGAAAGCATCGCCTGCGGTTTGGAGTTTGTCCTTCGTCTTCGAGATTGCGTACAGGGTCACCGGCGAATCGGCGCTCATGGCGTCAACCTGTCCCACCACCAGTGCGTTGGTGGCCTGGTCCTGGGAGTCGTACTTGAAGGTGGTGATGGCCGGCTTACCCGCATCCGTGCAGGCCTTGGACTTGGCGGGCACTTCGTGGGTGTCCTCGTAAGTTGTGGCCTGGACGGCGACTTTCAGCCCGCAGGCGTTTTGCGGGTCCACGGTCTTGCCCTTCGGCGAGGCCCACTGGATGCCGGCCGAGTAGTAGTTGACGAAGTCCACCTGCTTCTCGCGTTCCGCCGTATCGCTGAACGAGGACATCCCCATGTCATCCTTGCCGGCCCGGACGGCAGGAAGGATGTTGTCGAACGTGCCGATATCGAAATTGACCTTCAGCCCCAGGACCTGGCCCAGGGCATTCGTGAGGTCCACCGACCATCCGGCCGGCGCGCCGTTGTCGTCCTTGAACTCATTCGGCGGATAGTTGTTGGCCATCCCGACATTAAGGACGCCCGACGTCTTGATCTTGTCCGGCAACTGGGCGGCAATTGAGTCATTCTTCGGCACGGCGGTGCTGCTGGCAGCCCCGGAGCCACTTCCGGCGGGGGAAGGCTCGCTGTTGTTGACGCACCCCGAGAGCGAAAGTGCCGTGATGACCGTAAGGACCGGGAAGAGGTGCTGGGTGCGCATGGGTTCCTTTGTTGAGTTGGAGTTACTGGATCAACGTCTAAATGCGGGGGCGCACGGGGAGTTCATGGCGTTTCACAGAGCAGTCCCGCCGGGTGCCGCGTCGCCCAGGGTTCTTGCTGCATAACGGAGGTCCCGGACGACTTCGGCGCCCCGGGCCTTCAGCTCTGTGATGCTGGACACTCCCACAAGCGTCATGTTACGCCGCAGTTCCTCGGAAAAGATGCTGATTATGCGGCTCACGCCCGGAGATCCTGCCGCCACCAAGCCGTAGAGGTAGGGCCGGCCGATGGAACAGGCGTCGGCCCCCAATGCCAGCGCCTTCAGGACATCGCTCCCGCGACGAATTCCGGAATCGACGTAAATTTCGATCGCATCGCCCACCCGCTGGCGCGATTCCTGCAGGACATCCATCGGGCTCAGCATGTGATCCAACTGGCGGCCCCCGTGGTTGCTGAGCTGGACAGCGTCCAGGCCGATCTGTGCTGCCCGGACCACGTCTTTAGGGTTGACGCACCCTTTGAGGACAATCTTGCCCGGCCACGCCGCGCGCAGCGCCTCAAGCTCTGGCCAGCCGCTGCTGGCATCTGAATGGCCAAGGATCTGCTGCCACATGGAAGGGGTGACCACCGTGGATGTCGAGGAAACAGGCGCCAGGTTCGGGAAGCTGATTCCCTCCGCTGTGAGGAAGTTGGCCCACCAGGCCGGTCGCCGGGCAAAATCCACCATGGTCGACAGCGTCAGCGCGGGCGGTGCGGTGAAGCCACTCTGCAGGTCCCGTTCCCTGGCGCCAAGCGCACGGGTGTCCACTCCCACGATCAGGGTTTCATAGCCGGCCGTTTTGCACCGGTCCAGCTTGGCGTCCCGGGCGGCCGTATCGCGGGACAGTCCGAAATTGAACCAACGGTCCAGGCCCGGGCAGTGCTCCGCGATCGTCTCCATGGGCACCGTGCTCAACCCCGCCAACCCGTAGGGGATGCCGGCCTTGTCCGCGGCCTGTGCGACAGCCAGCTCACCTTTCGGGTGGAAGATCCGGGTGGCCCCGGTCGGAGTCAACGTCAGCGGCAAGGCACTCGCGCGGCCCAGCAGGGTGGTGCTGGTGTCCGGCCCGGAGACGGGGCCCCAGCTTGGCATCAGCCCCCACGAATCAAACACCGCACGGTTGCGCCGGAGGGTCACCTCGTCTTCAGATCCGCCGTCCAGATAGTCGAAGATGCCGGCAGGCAAAACCTTGCGCGCGGCCTTCCGGTACTCCTCAACGTTGTAAGCGTTCGCCAGCACACGCCGTTGACGCGATAGCACGGGACGCTTCACCTGGATGAGTTGCCTGGCATCGCTAAATTTCACTAAGAGCCTTTCGTCTGCCTTCTTGCGCTAGACCTTCGCGACGGTCATAAGGATCGCGGAGTCCTCCTCGGCCTCAAGGCTGTGCAGTCCAGTCGGCACGATCAGGAGATCCCCGGCCTTACCCTGCCACGATTCCTTGCCGGCCCGCAGGCGGACACACCCCCGGAGAACGAACACGGTCGCCTCGCCGGGGTTCTGGTGCTCGCTCAGCTGCGTTCCGGCTTTGAACGCCATGACGGTCTGGCGGAGGACTTTCTCATGCCCGCCAAACACCGTGTCCGCGGCCCTGCCACTGCCGGCCGCAAGCGCAGCCGCGAGTTGTTGCCGGGCCAGGGCGTCGATCGATATTTTCTGCATGAAGCCACCGTACCCAGAATCGGTTGCCCTGCCGAGGGTCCTATGTCCCGGCGCTCGATTCTCGGCTTCTGCAACGTCCCAGGCTGCGCCTACCCTGAGTCCAAGGGCCAACGCCACCGGCCACGCACGTTTCCGATCGCGGTGCAGCAACGGAGCCGCCACATGACCGATCCCACTCCCGACGACGCCGAGCTCCGTCGGCTCGCGGCCGGCACCTTCGGCCTCGCCCGGCTCCGCGACGGCCAGCTCGAGGGGATGCGCGACCTCGCGGCCGGCCGTGACGTTCTCGCCGTGATGCCCACCGGCTACGGGAAATCCGCGATCTCCCTGATCCCCGCGCTCCTGCTGCACGCCCGGCAGGGGCCCGGCAAGCGGCGCCGGCCCACCGTCGTCGTCTCCCCGCTGATCTCCCTGCAGGAGGACCAGCTGGACGGACTGCGGGAGAAGGCCGGTCCAGACGCCGCCGTAGCAGTCAATTCCTCGCACACCGCCGCCGAGCAGGAGCGGGCCTGGCAGGCCGTGGAAAGCGGCGCGGCCACGTTCTTGTTCCTCGCGCCCGAGCAGCTGGCCAAGACCAGTACCGTGGAGCGCATCGCGGCGCTCGGCATCGCCTTGTTCGTGGTGGACGAGGCCCACTGCGTTTCGGCGTGGGGCCACGACTTCCGGCCCGACTACCTCCGCCTCGGCGAGGTCCGCGAGCGCCTGGGCAACCCGACGACGGCGGCGCTCACAGCCACCGCCGCTCCCCCGGTCCGCGAGGAAATCCAGGCACGTTTGAAGATGAAGGACCCGCTGGTCCTGGTCCGCGGCTTTGACCGCCCCAACATCCGGCTGGAGGTGCTCCGCCACCACGAGGACAAGGAGAAGCGCCGCGCCGTGATCCGGCAGGTGGCCGCGCTGGTCGCCGACATGAAACGGTCCGGGACCGGCGGCGCCGGCCTCCTCTACGCGGCCAAGCGCAAGGACACGGAGAGATACGCCGCGAAACTGGCCAGGAACGGCGTCCGGGCCGAGGCCTATCACGCCGGCCGCACCGCAGCCGAGCGTGAGGACGTCCACCAGCAGTTCCTCGACGGGCGGCTGGACGTTGTGGTGGCGACCACGGCGTTCGGCATGGGGATCGACAAACCTGACGTGCGCTTCGTGCTCCACGCGGACATTCCCGAGTCCCTGGACAGCTACTACCAGCAGATCGGCCGCGGCGGGCGGGACGGCCGGGCCGCCGAGGCAGTGCTGCACTACCGCTCGGAGGACCTCGGCCTGCGCCGCTACTTCGCCACCCACACCCCGGACCCGGACGCGCTCGTCGCCGTCCTCACCGTCCTCAGCAACGCAGGCGAACCGCTGCCCCCGAGCTCACTGGCAGAACAGACGGGGTTCCCCGCCCGGCGCCTCACCGGGCTCCTGAACCAGCTCCAGGACACCGGGGCCGTCACCGCCACCGAGCGCGGTGTCATCCTCGACGCCGCGGCGGACCCGGCAGAGGTGACGGAACGCGCCGTCGAGCTCGCGGCGGCACGCGAACGCGTGGACAAGTCCCGCATCGCGATGATCCGCGGCTACGCGGAGACGCACCGCTGCCGGCGCCAATTCCTGCTGGGCTACTTCGGCGAGGAGCTCCCTGATCCGTGCGGGAACTGCGATACCTGCAGCACTGGCTCGGCGTGCGCGGTGGACCACGACGCCGGCGGGCCCTTCCCGCCTAACTCCGGCGTGGTGCACGCTGTGTGGGGGCCAGGCCAGGTGATGGAGCACGACGGCGACAAGCTCACCGTGCTGTTCGAGAGGGAAGGCTACAAGACGCTGTCCCTGAAGACAGTCCTGGGCCACGGCCTGCTCACGCCGGCACCGTAAAACCCCGCCCCTGGAACGTCACCCGCGGTATCCCAAGCGTGCCCGGCCTGCCCAACCCCAGCTGCCGGAAAAGAGTCTCCCGGACGCTCAGGTCCGTCGAGCCCGTACCTGAAAGCCACTCCGCCGGTTGACGAATTCGCGCAGGCTGGCACCCTCCGCGGCGAGCCAAAAACCTGAGGCATCCGGCATCACGTCGTCGACAATCCCCCGCCGGTAGTGCGTCCCGTGGAGGAACACATCGACTAGCCCGCCCGCGGCACATTCCCAGGGTCCGGTGATCGGCCATTCCTGGCCATCCCCCTCATTCATGGAACACCCTTTCTTCGTTCCGACGGCGGCGATCGGCAGGTCAGGTTCGGGGCTCACGCCGTCATGGCCCCGTCCACTCGACGCGGAATCCCTAACGGGTTGCCCTCCTGCAAGGCAGCGGGGAGAAGTTCGTCGGGTAGGCCCTGATACGCGATCGGTCGCAGGAAGCGGGCGATGCTTGCCGTTCCCACGGACGTCGTAGTGGGTGTGGTGGTCGCGGGGTAGGGGCCGCCGTGCTGCTGGGCGTAGGTGACGGAGACACCCGTGGGCCATTGATTCCAAAGGACCCGCCCGGCCTTCAAGGCCAGCAGCCGCACAAGCTCGGGCACCACACTGTCCTCGTCCTGGCCCTGGATGGTGGCGGTGAGTTGGCCGTCGATGATGCGCGCCACGGCAAGCAGCTCATCCTCGTCCCGGTAAGTGACCACAAGGGCGGTCGGTCCGAAGCATTCGGTGATCAGGCCCTCCGGGTCGGCGAGCACGGCGTCAGCGGTGGTAGCGACAAGGGTGGGGACGGGCGGTTCGGCAAAGGCCTCCTCACTGAGCACTACTGGTACGACGGCGGAATCGTCTAGAAGGCCCTTGAGCACTTCGACATAGCCGCCCTGGATTCTGTCGTTGAGCAGCGGGGCGCCGCCGGGCTGCTCGGCCGAGCGGAGCTGGTCCAGAATCCTGGATTCGGCTGGGACCAGCAGGATTCCGGGTTTGGTGCAGAACTGTCCGGCACCAAGTGTGTAGGAGGCGAGGAATTCCGCGGCAATCTCTTCACTACGCGCCTCCGCCGCGGTCTTGGTGACAAAGACGGGGTTGACGCTGCCCAGTTCGCCGTAGAACGGGATGGGCTCGGGCCGGGACACGGCGAGGTCGAACAGTGCACGTCCGCCGGGGATGGAGCCGGTGAAAGAGGCCGCCTTGATCAGCGGATCCAGCAGCGCTTCGCGGCCTGCCTCTGTTCCGAATACCAGTGATAGCAGACCGTCCGGCGCGCCAACCGCGGAGAGGGCTTCGGCGGCGAGGGCTCCGACGCGCGCGGACAGCCGCGGGTGCCCGGAGTGGACCTTCACTATGACAGGGCACCCTGCCGCGAGCGCTGAGCATGTGTCTCCTCCGGCGACGCTGAAGGCGAACGGGAAGTTGCTCGCTGCGAAGACCACCACCGGGCCAAGGGGTTCCAGGACCCGGCGGATGTCCGGCCGGGCGCCCATGGGCCAAGCAGGATCGGCGTGGTCGATGCGGGCGTCGAGATAACTTCCATCGTCCAGCATCTCGGCGAAGAGCCGCAGCTGGAAGGTGGTTCGCTTCAGCTCGCCAGTGAGGCGGCCTTCCAGCAGGTGGGTCTCCGACTGCGCGAGCGGCACGAGCTCGCCGGCGGCGGCGTCCAGCCGGTCGGCGATGGAGCGCAAAGCATCAGCGCGCCGGGCGGGCGGGGTCGCGGCCCAGGCGGGGGCGGCGTCGGCTGCCTTGCCGAGCAACGAGGCGAGCTCTGCCGCCGTTGTGCTCTCAGGCACGGGCGTTCCGGGTGCTGTCAGCGTGGCGTTTCCGGTTTCCATTACTCTCCTTAAGGTTCCTGATTCGCTTCAATATCGCTGTTTCGAGGCCGGCCAGCTGGCCCGGAATACTGGCGAGGCCGAGTGCCGCCGAAACGGTTGTCGCAGTTCGTCGTTGTGCTGGCCGCGCTCTGCAGTCCAGTCGTCCAGCACGGTGGATGCGGCTTCAGCTATGTGCTGCGCCGGAAACGACCCGATTCGGTCCTGGTTGGAGCTGTATCAAGCCAAATGTCCCGAAGTCCACCGTGGCGGGTCCGTTTAGCGGCGCCGGAACCGGCGTGCACAGCGTTCCGCTCATGACCAGCTCTCCTGCCCGGATAAGTTGTCCCCGCCGGTGCAGCTCGCCCGCGAGCCAGGCAACTGCCGCGGCTGGGTGTCCGAACACGTTTGCCCCCGACCCGGCAGATTCCCTGCCTCCGGCGGAGATGGAAGCCTGTATCTGCGAAAGATCAACTCCCCGCATGTCTATTTCGGCTCCAAGTACGACGCCGGCACCGCTCACGTTGTCCGCGATGAGGGCGCCCAGCCCAGCGGGGCCGCCGGGCCAGCGGCTCTCTACGACCTCGACAGCCAGCAATACTCGCTCGGTTGCGCGAAGGATATCCGCTGCTGTTAAGTCCGGACCGGACACATCTTCACCCAGTACAAACGCTATCTCGGCTTCGAGGGATGGTGACGCCGCAGGTTGGAAACCGGGCCACGCCGATTCGCTCCAGATCGAATGCTGTAAAAGGAAACCTACCGCCGGCGCAGAGGCGCCGAAGTTGGACCGGGCAGCGGCCGACGTTAGACCGATTTTATAACCCGCACGTTTGGCTCCGGCGGCCTCATGAAGCCGGAGGAGCCGGGACTGCACCTCGTAGCCTTCGTCTTCGCTCAAATTGGTGGACCCGGAGAGCGCCGCCAAATGCGTCCCTTGTCCGGCCTCCCCGGAATTTCCCCGAAACAGCCCCTGGGCAATGCTCGACAATTCGAGTTCTCTCGACGCGCTAATCAATTGAATCCTTTCCGGGAAGTGACTTGACTCACTTGCACTTTCACTGACAGCATAGTGCACGTTGCGCATGGCCACTGCATATGTTGCAGTTGTCTAAACCGAGTGAGGGGGCCGGGGAATGAAAATTACGGAAATTGAGACCTTCCACATCGCGCCACGCTGGCTCGTCGTGAAGGTCTCTACGGATAAGGGAACCGTAGGATTCGGCGAGCCAATCGTCGAGGGCAAAGCGCGCACGGTGGAGACGGCAATCCACGAGATGTCCAACTATCTGGTGGGGCAGGACCCGCGCCGGATTGAACACCACTGGCAGGCAATATATCGGGGTGGCTTCTACCGCGGAGGCCCCGTTCTGACCAGTGCGCTCAGCGGGTTGGAGCAGGCTTTTTGGGACATCAAGGGCAAGGGTCTGGGGGTGCCTGTCTATGAACTATTGGGAGGCCATGTCCGGGACCGTGTCTGGATGTATGCGCACTGTCATGGGGATACCGCGGAGGAATTGGCGGCGACAGCCCGGAAGAGGGTGGCTGCCGGTTTTTCCGCCGTGAAGCTCGCACTCGAGGGGCCGGCGTGGCCGCTTGAGACCCCGGACTTTATCGACAAGCAGGTGGAGCGGGTGTCGCTGGTCCGCGAGACGGTAGGGCCCAAGGTCAACATCGCCGTGGACTTCCACGGCCGGGTCGGACCCGCTCTGGCGAACGTCCTGATCTCCGAGATGGAAAGCCTAAAGCTCATGTTCGTCGAAGAGCCTTGCCTTCCGGATAACGCCGACTCGATGGCCGATATTGCCCGGAGGACCAGGACACCCATTGCAACCGGCGAGCGGCTGTTCACGCGGTGGCAATACCGGGAGCTTCTTGAAAAAAACGCGGTCGCCGTCGTGCAGCCGGACCTCTGCCACGTGGGCGGTATTTTCGAAGGCCGCAAAATTGCTGCGATGGCCGAGACGTACAACGTCTCAGTCGCGCCGCACAACCCGTTGGGCCCGATATCGCTGGCTGCGTGCATTCAGCTCGACGCCTGCACTCCCAACTTTTTGATCCAGGAGCATCCAACCCTGGAGGATCTTGGCGACCTTGGCCACGGGATCCTCGTAGACCCCTTCGAAATTGTGGACGGAAGCATATTCCTTCCGTCCGGGCCCGGACTGGGCATTGAGGTCGATGAGGACGCTCTGGCGGCGAAACGAACAAACGGGGAGTGGGAATCCCCCACGCTCCGGCACAAGGACGGCTCGGTTGCAGAGTGGTAACCGGCCATGGGACAACGAACGGGAAGATCATGATGAAACTCAACAAACGCATGTTGGCGGCGCTGCTCGGAGTAGGGCTCGCCGGAACCGGCCTCAGCGCCTGTAGCGGCGGGAGCAGCACCGAAAGCGCCTCGGACGGCAACATAACGCTGACCATCCTCTCGCCCACGGTGGTTGAAAAGCCGGAAAGCACCGTGGAAAAGGGATACGCCGACGCCTATATGAAGGCGCACCCGAACGTGAAGATTGAATTCATGGGCGTTCCGATGAACGATGCCTACGCAAAGATCAGCACCCTTGCCACGGGTGGCCAGATGCCCGACATCTTCGTCAACTCCCCTGAGTTCTCGGCCAAGGCCAAGCAGCTCGGAATTGTCGCCGACATGGACAAACTCATGGGACAGGATTACATCAAGGGATTCGAAGCAGCCCCCTTGAAGCAGGCGACTTCCGACGGCAAACTGCAGTTCGCCCCCTTCTTTACCATCCCCACCGGTTTGCTGTACCGCTCCGACCTCTTCCAGGCGGCGGGCATCACTCCGCCGACCAATTGGCAGGAATTCGAGGACGACGCGAAAAAACTCACCGTCGACACCAACGGTGACGGGAAGACCGACCGCTGGGGATTCGGCATGGTGGGTACGAATGACGGCTCCGGCGGTTCGCGATTCATCCCCGTCATGCGCACCTTCGGCGCCAAGGAACTGACGAAGGACGGCGACAAGTGGACAACCCAGTTCGACAGCGCCGGCGCTGCCAAGGCCTTCCAGCTTTATGGAGACTTGGTCAATAAGGACCAGGCAGTCCCGCCGGGACCGCTGCAGACGGGCTACGCGCAGGCCACCACCAACATGGCCACCGATAAAGCAGCCATGATGGTCACAGGACCGCATACCATCGGCGCCATTCTCGCTCAGAATCCCTCCTTGGCGGGCAAGCTGGCAGGGGCGCCCCTTCCCCACGCCGACGGGCAGAGCTCCGTCTCGGTATTGGGAATGCTCGGCTTCTCCATCTCGGCGGACAGCAAGCACCAGGAAGCTGCGGCCGACTACCTGAAGTTCATGCTCAACAAGGAAAACCAGCTGGCATGGAACAAGGCCACCGGCCGGTTCCCCACCCGCACGGACGCGATCGGCGACCCGCAGATCAACCGGCCGGAGCTGAAGGGCTTTATTGAGGCCCAGACCAACGCCTTTATTCTGCCGGACGCGTCGTTCTACCCCGACATCCAGAAGATTGCCGGTGACTCCTACCAGGCAGTCATGCTCAACAAGATGAGTCCGGAAGAAGCCGCCAAGAACGCGGCGGACAAGACAATGAAGGACATCTCCAACAACGGCTAGCCCGTTCTGGGAGGGGTTTTCCAATCCCGAAAGCCCCTCCCAGGGTCGGCCCCGCGTTTGCAGAGGCCTCCACCCTCGGTGGAAGCCCGTTTACCAGGAAAGCGCACATATGGCAAAGCTGCCCCAGTCAACTGTTGACGAACGAAGAGACGTGCCACCGGAGAGCCCAGGCCTGCCCTCGGATGGCAGCCGCATGAGGAGCAGGATACGCCAGCGAAAGCCGCAGGTCTCGCAGATCGCTGTCCACGAGCAACGGTCCGGACTTTGGTTCATCTCACCTTCGCTACTTATCATGCTGGCGCTGATCGTATATCCCCTGTGCTACGGCCTATACATCAGCCTCTTCAAGACCAATCTCCGCAACCAGTGGAACTTCGTCGGCCTCAAGTACTTCATTGAGTCCCTCTCCGATCCGGACTTTCTCAGGTCTACCGGGATCACCCTGATATTCGCCATCCTCGTCGTTGCCGGCAATCTGGTCGTCGGCACAATCCTTGCCCTAGTGTTGAACTCCAATATCCGCTTCAGGGTCCTCTTCCGGGCCGTGTTGATCCTTCCCTGGCTGTTCCCGGACGTCGTCGTCGCCCTCATCTTCAAATGGATCTACAACCCGCTCTACGGCCTGCTGAACTTCGCGTTACAGACGGTTCATCTGACCGACCAGCCGATCGCGTGGCTCGATGATCCGAACCTCGCCTTTGCGGCCGTCGTCGCCTCCTGCGTGTGGAAGGGCTATCCGCTGGTGATGATCCTGGTGCTTGCCGGGCTCCAGGCGATTCCGAAGGAACGGTATGAAGCGGCTTCCCTGGATGGCGCCGGCGGGTTCAACCAGTTCAGGTTCGTGACTGTTCCGGGTCTTCTCCCGGTTCTGGTCGTCAGCATCATCCTCGACACAGTCTGGTGGTTCAAGCATTTCACCATTGTGTGGCTGATGACCGCCGGCGGACCCGCCGACTCCACCCGGTTGGTAAGTATCGACATCTACCGCGTGGCATTCCAGAACTTCGACTTTGGGCGTGCAGCCGCCATGGCTGTAATTGTCTTTGCTATTTGCTTCATCATCAGTGTTGTTTACAGAAGGGTGGTTCGGGACAATGAGGACTAAAAGCCTGGAGGCGCGCGCCAATCCGGCGTTTTACCTGATACTCGCCGTGTCTGTGCTATTTGTCCTGGTCCCGGTCTTTTGGATGGTCTCAACGGCACTCAAGCCGGAAACTGACCTGTTCTCGTCACCGGTTAAGCTTTGGCCTGCGACACCGGATTTCCAGGCCTTCGTCCGGGTCTTTACGGACTACCCTTTCCTTGATTACTTCCGGAACAGTATTGTCGTGGTCTCCTCGTCCACCCTGATCTCGCTGGCATTTTCGGCCTTCGCCGGATACGGCCTTTCACGGTTCAACTTCAGGGGCAAGGGCTCGTTCCTGACGTTCCTGCTGATCTCACAGATGTTCCCCTCGATTATGCTGCTGATCCCGTACTACAAGATCATGCAGACCTTCGGACTCGTTAACACGCAATCCGCACTGGTCCTGACCTACGTGTCCTTCACCATCCCCTTCTGTTCCTGGATGATGTACGGGTATTTCAAGAACATTCCCCGGGAACTCGACGAGGCCGCCGGTATCGATGGATGCGGACGCTTCCGCACCTTCTGGACAGTCGTACTGCCGCTCAGCCTGCCTGGACTTGTCGCAACGGCCATCTATTCGTTCATCACTGGATGGAATGAATATCTGTTCGCCCTCATCCTGACCAGTTCGGAGGACATGAAAACCGTTCCCGTGGGAATTGGGCAACTGATCGGCCAGTACAAAATCCAATGGAATGACCTTATGGCGGCGTCCCTTTATGCGGTCATTCCGATGATGATCGTTTTCATTTTCCTCCAGCGGTACCTCATCAGCAGCCTCACCGCTGGCGCTGTTAAGAGTTAGGACAAAAAAGTTGGTAAAGATTAAGAGCCTTGAAATTCTCCATGTTAAGCCGCGGTTTTCGTACCTCCTCCTCCATACTGACGACGGCCTGACCGGCATCGGCGAGGCTTCGCTGGAGGGCCGTGACCGGACCGTGGAGGCCGCCCTGCGTGATTTGGAGTACCTGCTGATCGGCGAGGACGCCGAACGCATCGAGTACTTATGGCAGCTGATGTACCGCGCCACGTTTTACCCCGCCGGCGCCGTGATCGGCAGCGCCATCAGCGCTGTAGACCAAGCGTTGTGGGACCTCATGGGCAAGCGGCTCGGAGTACCGGTACACGCCCTGCTAGGCGGCACGGTGCGCGACCGGGCGCGGGTGTACAAACACGTGAACACCCGGGACCACGTTCCGGCTGATCCGTCCCTCAGGGAGTCAGATCTCGAGGAATTCCTGACCTTGGCCCGGACCGCCGTCGCGGAAGGCTACACCATGGTGAAGACGGCCCTTCCTGGACCTGCCCGCTTCCTCGAATCCAGCTCTTTCATTGACCGGCAGGTAGAGCGGTTCACGCTGCTGCGTGAAGCAATCGGGCCGGATGTGGACTTTGCCATTGATTTCCATGGCCGGGTTAGCAGCCCGCTCGCCGTGCAGCTCATCGAAGCCATTGAGCCCTTGCGGCCAATGTTCATCGAAGAACCCTGCCTGCCGGAGGACGTGGACGCCATGGCCGACATTTCCAGGCGCGTCAACGTACCCCTCGCCTCAGGGGAACGCCTCTTCACCCGCTGGGGCTTCCAGCGCCTTCTCGAAAGCCGCGCGGTATCGGTCATCCAGCCGGACCTATCCCATTGCGGCGGAATCTCAGAAGCACGCAAAATCGCTGCCCTCAGCGAGACCTACGGCGTGGGGTTCGCCCCCCACAATCCGCTGGGACCTGTCAACTTGGCCGCGAGCCTGCATTTGAGCTTCACGGTGGAGAACTTCGTGGCCCAAGAGCAGATCACCCTGGGCGAGGGCCTGGTGACCGAGCCTTTTGAACTCGTTGACGGCTATGTCCACCCCTCCAGCCGCCCCGGTCTCGGCGTTGAACTGGATATGGAAGCCATAGAGCCGTTGCTCTACGACGGCAGCTGGAAGCTTCCGCACTGGTTCGACGCACACGACGCGGGAGTCGCGGCATGGTGATCGGTACCAGCCCTCGACAGCTCCAGGCCTACCGGCAGTTGCTGCAGAACGCCGGGGCCCCGGGATCCGACGGCGTCACTACTTCGGCGAAGCTGTTTCCAGACGGAGCACATTATCGTGTGGAAATCCCCAGCACCGAGGGTGTAGCGGGCCTGCAGGCAGTCTTCGCGGCCGCGGACGAATACGGTGTACCTGTCCATCGCGTGTCGCAGGGAAGCGGCACCATGCTGCTCACTGATGACGAAATCAGCGAGATGGCAGGGCTGTGCCACGCCCGCAACGTGGAACTAAGCCTTTTCGTCGGTCCCCGTGCCGCCTGGGACGTGTCCGGGCAGCGTGCATTCGGTGGCAACCGTCTGGAAGGCTCCGACCAGCTCGTATATTCAATGGATGACCTTGCCCGGGCGGCGGATTTAGGGGTCCGTGGGGCGCTGGTGTCCGACGAAGGCGTCCTGCGCGCCGCGTCGATGATGCGCTCGAGCGGGTTGCTGCCGGCGGACTTTGTCCTGAAGGGTTCCGTGCAGTTGATGGCCAGCAATCCTCTCTCCGTTCAAGTCCTGGAAGACGCCGGCCTGGACACGATCAACCTTCCTCCGGGGATGAGTCTGCCGCGCCTGAGTTCTATCCGGGGAGCGGTGGACCTACCGATCGATTTTTATATCGAAGCCCCTGACAACCTCGGAGGATTCGTCCGGCACTACGAAATATATGACCTGATCCGGGTGCTTTCCCCTGTGTACGTCAAGTTCGGCCTTAGGAACCACCCGGACGTTTACCCCAGCGGCGGACATCTCGAGAACCTAACGACCGCCCTGTCGAAGGAACGCGTCCGCCGCGCCCGGATCGGGCTTGACATGTTGGAGCGGCTGGGAAACGACTTCGAGATGTCATCCCTGGACACCCCCGCCCACGTAAGCAAGCTCGGGGTTCCACAACCATCCAGGATAGTCCTCTCGCCCTGATGGTCCGCGGGCGTCCGGAGGCCAGCCAGTTCGGGGGGCAGCGTTTCGCCGGCCGCGTAGAATCGCAATAGGTAGTTGCAAGAAGGCAATTGGCGGGTCGTTCTAACGCAGAAACATTCCCGATGGAAACAAACCGTTCGTTCGGGTCCAACCTTGTGCGCGTTCGCTTCCCCTCTCGGGGATGGACGCGAACGCGCACAGGATGGATCCACGGCCCCCACTAATAGGACGGACAAGGCAGATTGAGCCAATCACTGGACCGGGCACTGGCGATCCTGAGGCTTGCCGGAGAAGGTCCGAAAACCATTAACGAGCTGAGCCAGGCACTGGATGTGCATCCAACAACGGCGCTGCGCCTGGTGCAATCTCTCAAGAAGGAACGCTTCCTGCAGCCAGCAGGAACAGGCAATTACGTTCTCGGGTCTGCTCTCATCGACCTCGGGCAGCGCGCCCTCGAAGCGACGGATCTTCGCACGCTGGCGCGCCCGTTCCTGATGAGGCTTAGCGAGGTCACCACGGAAACCGTGCACCTGGCCACGCTGGAAGGACTGGACATAACCTACGTCGACAAGGTCGAGAGCCAGCACGCGGTACGTATCGAATCCCGCGTCGGTCGGGTTGTCCTTAAACACTGCACGGGGGTTGGCAAGGCGATCCTGTCACTCTTGCCGGAACGCGAACTTGAGGCGCATTACCCCACAATTGACTTCCACCGTTTTACCGCAACCACCATCACTGACCGGGCCGCGTTCGACCGCGAATTACTGCTGACCAAACAACGCGGCTATGCCGTCGACGATGAGGAACATGAGCCCGGCATATGCTGTGTCGCCGTTCCGATCCTTTCCGCTTCAGGGCACGTTAGCGGTTCGCTCAGTGTTTCCGCGCCGGTAAGCCGAATGGGCCTCACCGAGCTTCTGGGATTCCGGGAAGAGATAGAAAAAGCCGCCATGGAAATCTCGGAAACGCTCGGATACCGGAGGGGACCAGCAGCTATCGCACGATAGCGGATACGACGCCGTCAAAGTGCTGCGAGCTTTTCGCGGTCGACGAGGCGAAGATGCTCCAGGACGCTTCATGTCGTTGGCCTGGCTCGAGTTGGATCAGGTCCTGGCGGGTGTTAAAGGCGTCCGGCGCGCAGCTCATGGGTTCCACGGCGAGTCCGAGCCGGTTGGGCAGGGGTGGCTGCTTGTCGGCGGTGTGCACCTGCAGCCAGGGACTGCTCCGGTCCCACGCCATCCCGACGCCGGTTCCTCCCGGATCGAGGACGATCAGCCGTGCGTAGCCGTCCTCGCCAAAGGTGATGTCCGTGAAGGCGTGGTCGATCTCCGTAGCGCCGATGGCACGGGGAGCTCGGAAGTCGTACTCGTGTCCTATAACAGGGCGAGTAGCCACGGGCAGCAGACGGTCGGGAGTCACTTCCAGGAATTTCCCGGCGGGGAACTGAAGTATCCATTCATCCAACGGTGCAGGACCCGCGAGCAGGTACGGATGTGGGCAGACCCCGTAGGGCGCTGTCGTGGCGCTGGAGTTGGTCGCCGTCACGCTGGTGTGAAGTCCGCCCTCGTCCAGGCGGTAACTGGCAGTGACTTCGAGCCGGAACGGGTATCCGGCGGAGGGCACAATGGTGCAGCCAAGGACAAGTGATGATTCGGTTCGGGCTTCCAGCGTCCAGTCGAGGGGAAATGCCAGGCCGTGCAGGGCACAGTCCCGCTCGACCTCATTGACCGGAAGCTGGTAGTCGACGCCGTCGAAGGTGTATTTTCCGTCCGCAATCCGGTTGGGCCACGGGGCGGCAATGATGCCCCGGTAGTCCGGAATCGGCGCCTCGGTGTCGAAAGGAACCACAAGGTCCCGGCCCTGGAATGTCAGCTGCCGCAGGGCACCGCCGCGTTGGACGACGGAGGCGGAGTAGTCCCCTGAGACCAGCCGGAATTCCTCGCCGTTCACAGCCCGCCGGCCAGCTTGTAGTAGGCCGCGTTCCACGCCAGTTCCTTCTTGAATGCCTTGATCGTGGTGCCTTCATCGATGGTGAGCAGCTCGGTTCGCGCGATTTCGGCGAAGTCCTCGAAGACATCCATGCCGACCTGGGTGGAGAGGACGGTGTGGTGGGCGGCCCCGGCGGTCAGCCAGGCCGCCGCGGAGGTGGCAAAGTCGGGCTTGGGCGACCAGAGGGCGCGGGCCACCGGCAGGTTCGGCAGCGGCTCGTCGAGGTCGACGACGTCGACGGCGTTCGCCACGAGGCGGAAGCGGTCGCGCATGTCGGACAGGGCCACGACGACTCCGGGTCCGGCGTCGGTGTCGAAGACCATGCGGACCGGGTCTTCCTTCCCGCCGATGCCGAGCGGGTGGATTTCCACGCGCGGCTTCTTCGCGGTCAGGGATGGGCATACCTCCAGCATGTGAGCGCCCAGGATTTTCTCCTGGCCGGGGGCCAGGTGGTAGGTGTAGTCCTCCATGAGCGAGGCACCTCCCGGGAGACCGGCGCCCATGACCTTCGCGGCGCGGACCAGGATGGCGGTTTTCCAGTCGCCTTCGGCGCCGAAACCATAGCCGTCGGCCATGAGCCGCTGAACAGCCATACCCGGCAGCTGGCGCAGCGCGCCGAGATCCTCGAAGGAGGTAGTGAAAGCCGCGGAGCCGTTGGCCTCAAGGAAGGACCGCAGCCCCAGTTCGATCCGGGCGCTGTAACGCAGGGACTCGTGGCGGGGCCTGCCGGCCTTCAGTTCGGGGGCCACGTCGTAGAGCCGCTCGTATTCTGCGACGAGGGTGTCGACGTCGGCCTCCGGGGCGCCGTGCACGGCGTCGGCGAGTTCGTTGACGGACCAGGTGTTGACCGAGACGCCGAAGCGCAGCTCCGCTTCGGTCTTGTCCCCTTCGGTGACGGCGACGTTGCGCATGTTGTCGCCGAAACGGGTCAGCTTCAGGGTGCGGACGGCCGCCCAGCCGGCGGAGGCGCGCTGCCACGCACCGACCTGGCGGGAGACCTCCGGGTTGGACACATGCCCGACGACGGTCTTGCGCGGGATGCCGAGGCGGGACTGGATGTAGCCGAATTCGCGGTCGCCATGCGCGGCCTGGTTCAGGTTCATGAAGTCGAAGTCGATGTCCGCCCACGGCAATTCGACGTTGGCCTGGGTGTGCAGGTGCAGGAGCGGCTTCCGGAGCAGGTCCAGGCCCTGGATCCACATCTTCGCCGGTGAGAAAGTGTGCATCCACGCGGTCACGCCGATCACGGAATCGTCCGAGTTCGCTTCCAGGGCGGTGCGGCGGATCGCGTCCGAGTCCGTCAGCACGGGCTTCCAGACGATCCTGACGGGGACGTCGGAGGACTGGTTGAGCTGTTCTGCGATGGCCTGCGACTGGGCGGCGACCTGCTTGAGGACGTCCTCGCCGTATAGGTGCTGGCTGCCGGTGAGGAACCAGACCTCGTACTGCTCGAGAGAGGTGTTGTTGGCCTTTGACATGGGTGTCTCCTTCAAAGATGGGGGAAGTGCGGCGGACTAGCGGCCGTAGACGTTCTGGTAGCGGGCGTAGAGTGAGTCGATCTGGGCGGGGTCGATCGGCAGCGGATCGCCGAGTTGCCGGGCGATATGGACGGTGCGGGCCACTTCCTCGCACATGACGGCTGCCTTCACCGCGGAGCGGGCGTCCTTGCCGATGGTGAAGGGCCCGTGGTTCTGCATGAGAACGGCCGGTGAATGGGAGGCTCGCAGGGTCTCGACGATGCCGCGGCCGATCGAGTCATCCCCGATCAGCGCGAACGGCCCCACCGGGATGGTCCCACCGAACTCATCCCCCATCATGGTCAGCACGCAGGGGATCGCCTCTCCCCGTGCGGCCCAGGCCGTGGCGTAGGTCGAATGGGTGTGCACCACTCCCCCGACCTCCGGCATGTGCCGGTACACGTAGGCGTGCGCCGCGGTGTCCGAGGACGGGGACAGCGCCGGGTTGCTCCATTCGGATGTTTCACCGGCCGCACCAGCCGGATCCCAGGTAACGGGCGTGCCGTACAGGTCCGTGACCACCATGAGCTCGGGGGTGAGCTCGTCGTAGGAGACACCGGACGGTTTGATGACCATGAGATCGTAGCCGGGGACCCGGGCGGAGACGTTCCCTGCCGTCCACACCACCAGCTGGTAGCGGGTCAGTTCCGCGTGCAGTCCGCAGACTTCCTGACGGATCCGGGCAATGGCGTCCTGCAGCGCGTTCATGCTGACGCTCCGGCGGCGGCGAGGGCCCTGAAGGAGTTGCGCTGGATGGCCTTGAGCCGGTGCATGACGTCGTTGGTTCCCCTGCCGAAGTAGTCGTGGAGCGTCCGGTATTCGCGGAAAAGTTCCTCGTAGGCGGTGACGTTTTCCGGGATGGGGGTGTACACCGCGCCCGGCTCTGACCCCATGGCGGCCGCGGCGGTCCGGATGTCCGGATACTTGACGGCGGCGACGGCGGCGTGGATGGCCGATCCCAGGGCCGGACCCTGGCTGGAGCCGATGGTGGAGAGTTGCAGACCCGTGACATCGGCGTAAATCTGCATCAGGAGCTTGTTCTTCAGCAGCCCGCCGGCGACGATGAACTCCTTCACCGGGACCCCCGAGTCGCGGAAGGCGTCTACGATGGTGCGGGTACCGAAGGCGGTGGCTTCCAGGAGCGCCCGGTATGTGTCCTCCGGCCGGGTGGCCAGAGTCTGACCGACCACGATGCCTGAGAGTTCGTGGTCCACCAGCACCGAGCGGTTCCCCGAGTGCCAGTCGAGCGCGATCAGGCCGTGCTCGCCGATGGCCTGGGCGGATGCCAGCTCCGTGAGGTATTCGTGGATTCCGAGCCCGCGTTCCGCGGCGGCCTGGTGGTATTCGGGCGGGACGCCGTTCCTGGTGAACCAGCCGAAGATGTCCCCGACCCCGGACTGGCCGGCCTCGTAGCCCCACAGTCCTTCCACAATTCCGCCGTCGACCACCCCGCACATGCCTGGGACCTCCCGCAGTTCGGTCCCGTTCATAACGTGGCAGGTGGAGGTGCCCATGATGGCCACGAGCTGCCCCGGTTCCACCGCCTTGGCGGCCGGCGCGGTGACGTGCGCGTCAACGTTACCCACCGCGACGGCGATGCCTTCGGGCAGCCCGGTCCAGGCGGCGGCCTCGGCGGTCAGGTAGCCGGCGGCGTCGCCGAGCCGGCCGATGGTGTGCTCCAGCTTGGCGGACACGAAGTCCTTGAACTCCGGGTTCAGGGCGGCCAGGAACTCCTCGGACGGGTAGCGGCCGTCCTGGTAAATTCCCTTGTACCCGGCCGTGCAGGCGTTGCGGACATAGTTCCCGCACAGCTGCCAGACGATCCAGTCCGCAGCCTCCACCCAGCGGTCCATCTCCCCGTAGGCTTCGGGGTCCTCCTCCAGGAGCTGGAGCCCCTTGGCGAATTCCCATTCGGACGAGATCAGCCCGCCGTAGCGCGGCAGCCAGCTCTCGCCCAGCTCAGCGGCCAGCGCGTTGATCCGGTCCGCCTGCGGCTGCGCCGCGTGGTGGCGCCACAACTTAACGTAGGCATGCGGCCGGTTGGCGAAGCCCGGCAGTTCGTTCAGCGGGGTGCCGTCGGCCTTGACCGGGACCATCGTGCAGGCCGTGAAGTCCGTGGCGATCCCCACAACGGCAGCCGGGTCGATCCCGGCGTCGGCGATTGCGGCGGGCACGGCGTGCCGGAGGACGTCCCTGTAGTCGTCGGGCACCTGGAGGGCCCATTCACCCGGGAGCCGGATGCCGGCGGAGCCTGCCGTGTCCTCCGGAAGCTCGCCTGTGACCACGGCGTGCGGGTAGTCGAAGACACCGCTCCCGAGCTCCTTGCCGTCCGATACGCGGACCACGACGGCCCGGCCCGAAAGAGTGCCGTAGTCCACGCCGATGACGTAGCTGTGTGTGCCGTCCACTGTGACGTCCATAAAGTCCCTCCAAAATAAGCCGCCCGTCTGTTTCGCGGGCTCCGACTATTGTGAGCGCTAACATCATGCGCGTCAAGTACCTTCTGGCGGTGCGGTGCAAGCGCTCAGGATCTACATCCGGAAATCCCCTTGATCAGAGGGGCGAAGAACTTCCTCGCACCACCAGTTCGGGCTCCACCACCGTGGCGCTTACGCCTTCGCCGTCCTCGATGGCCGCCAGCATGATGCCCATGCAGCGCCGGCCGAGTTCCTCGAAGTCCTGGCGCACGGTGGTCAGAGGCGGCGTAAAGTAGGCGGATTCCGGTTGGTCATCGAACCCGACTACCGAGATGTCGTCCGGCACGCGGACACCTGCTTCATTGAACGCGCGCAGCACGCCCAGGGCCATCTGGTCATTGCCTACGAAAATGGCAGTGGCCGGGCGTTCGGCAGCCAACTTCCGCCCAATCTCGTAGCCGCTGCCAGCGCTCCAGTCCCCCGCCATCAGGAGGTCGTCCTCAAGACCGGCCGATTGGAGGGTGGCGCTCCAGGCCTCGGCCCGCGCCACGCCGTCGATCCAGTCCTGAGGCCCGGCGACGTGCCCGATCCTCCGGTGGCCCAAATCAATCAGATGCCTTACGGCGAGTTCGGCTCCGCGCACCTGGTCCACCATGACGCCGCTCACTGCGTCATTTCCCAACGAGCCCACCGCCACCACCGGTATCCCGGGCTTCAGTTCCGCGAGGGCGAGCAGCGTAGCGGAATGCGGCACGATCACCACGATGCCGTCCACGGACTGGTCCATGAAGTGCATGACGGCGTCGAATATCGCCTCACGGCTGACAGACTTCAGTGCCGCGATACTGACAAAGTAGCCGGCATTCCGGGCAGCCTGTTCCACTCCCAGCAGCGTGTTGGCAGGGCCGTACTGGGAGAGTTCGCTGGCCAGGACGCCGATGGTCTGGGAACGCCGGGTGACCAGGCTGCGCGCTGCGGTGTTGCGCCGGTAACCGAGCTCGACAATCGCTGCCTCCACCCGATCGCGTGTGGTCTTGCTGACGTTTGGGTGGTCATTGATCACCCTCGACACGGTCTGGTGCGAGACCCCGGCGCGCTCCGCCACATCCTGAAGACGAGGTGGCCGCCGTCGGGCACCCTCGGGGAAGGGAGTTTCAAGTGCATCTGCAGGCCTCATGTCCGACATCCTAATTCGAGAAAGGTCCACCGCCCGAACTGAGGGCAGGTGGTACCCGCATCGTTCTTGATGTGGTCATTCGGGAGGGCTACAGCTCCCGGGTTTCCGGTGACTTGGTCCGCCTGGGATCCCGTTCGGCGAGGGAACCCACGGCGTCATCGATCTTTGCCAAGATGTCTGGGGGAAGCGTCAGGCCTGCGGCCTTGACGTTCGAGGTCACCTGCTCCGGTCGCGACGCGCCGATGATTGCCGAGGCAACGTTCGGGTTCTGCAGCACCCAGGCAACGGCGAGCTGCGGCATGGTCAGTCCGACTTCTTCCGCGATGGGCCGGAGCTGCTGCACGCCGGCGAGGACGTCCTCGCGCATCCATCCCTTGATAGTTCCAGCCCCGCCGTGCGCGTCCGTGGCGCGGCTGCCTTCGGGCGGCGGTTGGCCAGGGAGGTATTTGCCGCTCAGCACGCCCTGTGCCATGGGTGACCAGACGATTTGTGAGACGCCCAGCTCTTCGGATGCCGGAACAACTTCCTCCTCGATGACCCGCCACAGCATGGAATACTGCGGCTGGTTGGAGATCAACTGGAAGCCCAGTTCCTTGGCGAGGGCGTGCCCGTTCCGAAGCTGTTCCGCGGTCCACTCGCTGACCCCGATGTACAGGGCTTTGCCCTGCCGCACGATGTCCGCAAAGGCCTGCATCGTCTCTTCCAGCGGCGTCTCGAAGTCGTAGCGGTGGGCCTGGTACAGGTCGACGTAGTCGGTCTTTAGCCGGGTCAGGGAGCCATCGATGGACTCCATGATGTGCTTGCGGGACAGGCCAAGATCGTTGTGGCCTTTAGGGCCGGTGGGCCAGAATACCTTGGTCAGGATCTCCAGGGACTGGCGGCGTTCGCCCTTGAGCGCTTTGCCAAGGACCGTCTCTGCAGCGGTGTTGGCGTAGGCATCGGCTGTGTCGAAGGTGCTGATGCCGGCGTCGAGCGCAGCCCGGACGCACTGGGTGGCGACGTCGTTCTCCACTTGGGAGCCGTGGGTCAGCCAGTTGCCAAACGTGATTTCCGAGACCTTGAAGCCGCTGTTGCCCAGATACTTGAATTCCATTGTGGTGCTCCGTTCTATCCCTGAGGATCGTCCTGTAGGTTGCCTGTGGCCGTTTGCTTATGAAGAGCATCGAGGTTCGGTGGGCCGAGCCGCCAGGTGCCGTTTTTCTCGTCGAAGACAGCTCATCTGTCTTCGACAGTGGAACCTCTCGACACGAGGCGGCACGGCAGCTGCTGGACGCCGCAGCTTTCGGTCCCGTCAATGGCGGCAAATAGCCGCTGAGCGGCGTTGCGCCCAAGAGTTTCCAGGTCCATGTCAATACTGGAAAGCTGCGGCCTGGACCCCAGAGTGAGCACCTGCCAATCGTCGAATCCTATGATGGCGATATCGCGCGGTACGGCCAGCCCACGGCTCCGCGCCGTGTCCAGCGCGCCCCGGGCGATCTGATCGTTGCCACAGAAAATCGCGTCCGTCTCCGGGTGTCGGTCCAGGAGTGCCGCCGTGGCGCTTCTACCCCAGGCTTCAGACCAGTCTCCGTAGAGCACCTGCCCGCCCACCGGTTCCAGGCGCTCGTCGGCGAGTCGTTTCACCGCGCCCGCTGCACGATCCCGGGCAGCCAGATAGCCCTTTTCGCCGGTGATGTGGGCGATATTTCGACGCCCCAGGCCGACCAAGTGGTCTACAGCCAGCGATCCGCCGCCGACGTTGTCGGGGACGAGGGACAAATCCGACGGGTCCTCGGAAGGGCTGTAGGCATAGACGACGGGGATAGGCAGGTTCGGTCCGAGCGACGGACGGGGATCGGTGCTACTGCCCACCACAATCAGGCCGTCTACGCGCCGGGCCAGGAGGGCCTGTAAATGGTATGACTCCCGGATCGCGTCGCCCCGGGCATCACAGAGCAGGACCGACATCTTTCCAGTCCCGAAGGCGTCCTCAGCCCCTATGAGCACCGGCAGGCCAAAGCGCCCGACCAAGTCACTGGTCAGCAATCCGACCGTGCCTGATTTGCCAGCCAACAGGCCCTGGGCGAGCAAGTTTGGGGTGAAAGATATTTTCCGTGCTGCCTCTTGCACCCGTTCACGGGTCTTGGGGTGGACATAGCTCCGCCCGTTTAGGGCCTTCGATGCCGTGGCGACTGAGACGCCGGCAAGCAAAGCCACATCTTTGAGCGTCACGTTCTTGGGGCGACTAGGTGTCTGGCTCTCCGTCATTGGGCTCTCCGCTGTGGTTTCCGAAACTTTCACTTTGATCATAGCTATTGACGGCCCTAAGTGCGCGTTGCTACAGTTCCGAAAAGGATTTCCGAATCTTTTCTAACCCCGCGTCTGGGGCGAGATCAGAAGGATACCTACGGCCGAGACTGCCTTGCCGAACGCACAAAACAGGCCCACAAGCTCGGTCGGACCAACCGTTTGCCCATTCGCAGGATGCGGACACCGCTGCACTGCCGCAGCCGCCGCACCACGTCCGAACACGAGGAAATTCCATGGACCGTACATTTATGCCGAAACGAGCCGGAGCGGCTAGCCGAAAGTCTTCGAATGCTCTTCGGGGCCGCCGCTGGTGGGGCATCGGCGCTGCGGCCGCGGCCGGCATGCTGGTACTCAGCGGCTGCGGCGCGGGAGGCAGCCCCTCCGCCTCACAGGATGAGATCACCGTCTGGCATTACTTCAGCGACCCCAACCAGGTGAAAGTCATGACGGACTACGCGGCCACCTTCGAAAAGAACAACCCGGGCAAAAAAGTCAACAACGTCTATGTCCCTTATGACCAGATGATCTCCAAGCTGGTGGCCTCCGCGGGCGCAAAGTCCGGCCCGGATGTGGTCGTCTACAACGGAGCCGACGCCGGCACCCTTGCCTTAGGCAATACTCTTGCTCCCTTGGATGAGAAGTGGGGTTCGTTCGCCGGCAAGGACCAGTTCCCCGCATCAGTCGTGCACAAGGTCAATGACAAAACTTACGGCGTGCAGGGCTACGTCAACCTGCTGGGTCTTTGGTACAACAAAGACATCCTCAAGTCCATCGGTGTCCAGCCACCCACCACCGTCAGCGAGCTCGAAGCCGCCATGGCGAAGGCCGTTGCGGCCGGCAAACAGGGCATCACCCTGTCCGGGCTCCCGCAGAGCCAAGGCGAATGGCAGGCGTATCCATGGCTGTCCGAGGCCGGCTTCAGCTACGGCGCACCGGATGCAGGATCACTTGAAAAGGCATTGGGCACCGTCCAGGACTGGGTGAAGAAGGGATACCTATCCAAGGAAGCCGTGACCTGGGACCAGACCGTTCCCTTCCAAAAGTTTGCCACGGGAAATGTCGCCTTCGCCGAAAACGGAAACTGGCAAATGGGAACTGCCAAGTCGTCCGCGAAGTTCGACTACGGCGTCGTCCCCCTGCCTGTTGGAGACTCGGGCAAAGTGTATCTGGGCGGCGAAGCCGAAGGGATCGGGGCGTTCAGCAAGAATCCGGACCTCGCCTGGAAATATCTCCAGCAAACGTACTTCGATAAGGCCGGCCAGCTGACGGCGACGGAAAATGCAGGCAGCATTCCCGCACGTCAGGACGCCGCGGCAGACCCGTCCGTCGCCAGTAACAGCCTTCTGCAGCCGTTCGCGAAGAGCATTTCTTCGCGCGGAGCAACGTACCCGGATGCGGCCGTACCTGCGAAGAACATTGCGAACGTCCAGCTTTCGGTCGGACAGGCATGGAGTTCGGCCCTGGGCGGACAGTCGTCGCCATCCGATGCAGCGCAGGCACTGATCAACAAGCTCACTCCCCTCCTTCAGAAGTAAAAGGCGCCTTCATGACCTCCGTGCAAACCCGGACTGCCTCACGCGCTGCGAATACGGGCCCGCTAAGGAAAGATCGGGCCCGCGGACGGGGTCGGTTACTGTACGTCCTGCCCGCGGCCCTCTTCTTGGGCATTCTGTCCTTTTACCCGCTGTTTCAGCTGATCCGGATGAGCCTCAGCAGTGTCACGTCTGCAAATCTGAGCGTGTCCTGGGACTTTGTCGGGCTGGCAAACTTCGTCAATGGAGTCCAGCAGGGCGACCTTGGCAAGGCACTGCTGAACACTTTCGTGTTTGTCCTCACCGTCACAGTCATCGGCCTCATTGGCGGACTGGGCGCGGCCATAGTGCTCCGACACGCGGGCCGCATCTCAGCCGTGCTTCTAGGTGTGATGGTCTTCGTGTGGGCGCTGCCACCGGTCGTCAACGGAAGTGTCTGGAAGTTCCTCTTGGGAGATGACGGCTTGATCAACGGCCTCGTCAAGGCAAGTGGAATGAGTCAGACTGCAGTGCCGTTCCTGTACGAC
The DNA here is from genome assembly GCF_056395945.1 of Arthrobacter sp. 05T442. Lineage (NCBI taxonomy): Bacteria > Bacillati > Actinomycetota > Actinomycetes > Micrococcales > Micrococcaceae > Arthrobacter > Arthrobacter sp. 05T442. The sequence continues at coordinate 119,661 of NZ_JBFTKM010000003.1, forward strand.
GAGCACTTTGCCCTGATGTCTGTGGCGCTGGTGAATTCCTGGGCCATCATCCCGTTCAACGCGCTGGTCTTCCGAGCCGCGGTACTAGGCATTCCAGCCGAAACGTTTGAAGCCGCCCAACTGGACGGCGCACGGCCCTGGCAGGAGATCCGGTACCTGTTGCTTCCCGCCGTACGTCCTACCTCACTCGTGCTCGCAGTCCTAACGATCGTGTATGCCTTCCGCAGCTTCGATTTCATCTACGTCATGACCTACGGCGGCCCCGGCACGGCAACCAATACCCTCCCCTTCCTGGGCTATCTGCAGGCCTTCGTTCGTTTCGACTACGGACTTGGATCCGCAACCGCAGTGCTCACTGTCGCAATGGTTCTGGTACTGGCCTTTGTGTATGCCCGAAGCGTCCGTAACGAGGAAAAAGACTGATGGCAACTTCACGCTCACGTAGCACCGCCGCGGGCCCGGTAATCTGGGCTGCCCGCACACTCCTCTTTTTGGGATACGGTGTACCCATTTTGTGGATTATCTTGACGTCGTTCAAGACCCCCGGTGAGGTTCTCTCAACGCAGGCCTCCTTCTTTTTCCAGCCAACCCTCGACGCCTACACAGATGCCTTGACCAATGGTGGGCTCGTCACGGCCGGCCTCCAGTCCCTGATCATTGCCGCGGGCACAACCCTCCTGACCCTGCTGGTCGCCATCCCGGCGGCGTACGGGCTGGCCCGAGTGGGGGGTCGGATCACGACCGTGGCGCTGGGACTGCTGATCGTGCTGCAAATGACGCCGCAGACCGCAACTGTCATCCCCCTGTTCCAGATCTTTGGCAGCTGGGGTCTGCTGGACCAGCGTCTGGGCGTCATCATCGCCGACAGCGCACTGCTGATTCCGTTCGCCATCCTGCTCCTGCGTCCTTTCTTTCGGGCCGTACCTGATGCCTTGGAAGAGGCCGGAGCGATCGATGGCGCGCGCCCATGGCGCATCTTTACTTCCATCGTTCTGCCCGTAGCTCGCAACGGCGTCGCAACAACTGCGACCCTGGTGTTCCTTCTGGGCTGGGGCGAGTTCCTCTACGCCATCAATTTCCTGCTTTCCCCCGGTAGCTATCCGCTCAGTGCGCTGCTGGCCCAGCAAGTCTCGGCATTCGGCATCAACTGGCCGGGTCTGATGGCCTTGGCAGTGATTACCTCAATTCCGATCCTGATCCTCTTTGTCTTCACGTACAGGTTGCTGCGCGAAGGACTGACACTCGGTGCCGTCAAATGACTCACAGCGTCACAGCATCTGCTGATCGCACGACTCTTAGGAAAGACATGACCACGAAAAATCAAACGGACTTCGGCATCCCCGTTGCCCCACGACACACGAAGTTGACCCCGGTTAGCCTCGGCAACGTTCAGATTACCGGCGGATACTGGCATGAAAAGCAGCGCATCAACGGTGATGTCAGCATCAGGCACGCGGAAGAGTGGATCGAAAAGGTCGGGTGGATAGGAAACTTTGATGCTGCACAGGAGGGGAGGCTCCCCCAAGACCGGACCGGACGTGAATTTTCGGACTCGGATGTGTACAAGCTCATGGAGGCCATGGCCTGGGAAATCGGACGGACGGGCGACGCCGGAATGGAACAGCGCTTCCAACGCCTTGTGGAGCGCATCGCCCCGGTCCAGGAAGAAGACGGGTATATCAACACCAAGTTCGGCCGCCCCGGACAGGGCGCCCGATACAGCGACCTCCAATGGGGGCACGAGCTGTATACCTTCGGCCACCTGATCCAAGCCGGAATCGCCCGCGGACGCACGCATGGGGAAGACCGTTTCGTGAGCGTCGCACGACGCGCCGCGGACCACGTCTGTGCCACCTTCGGAGAAGACGGCAACCGGGGAGTGTGCGGCCACCCGGAAATAGAAGTCGCCCTGGCTGAATTCTCGCGCTACACCGGTGACCGGAAATATCTCGAACAAGCGCTACGGTTTATCGAGCGCCGCGGCCACGGCGTACTGGGTGACATCGAGTTCGGAGCCTCCTACTTCCAGGATGACAAGGCTGTCCGCGAAACGACGGTTATGTCCGGACACGCTGTCCGCGCCCTCTACCTGGCCGCCGGCGCCATCGACGCTGCGGTCGACAGCGAAGACAAAGCACTCCTCGACGCCCTGATCGAGCAGGTGGCCGCCACCACCGCCCGGAGGACATACATCACGGGAGGCATGGGGGCCCACCATGAGGGTGAATCCTTCGGGCAGGACTACGAACTCCCCCCGGACCGCGCTTACTCAGAAACTTGCGCAGGTGTTGCGTCAGTGATGGTGAACTACCGCCTACTGCTTGCCACGGGAGAGCCCCGCTACGCCGACCTAATGGAGCGCACCCTCTATAACGTCATCGCCGCTTCTCCTGCCCAGGACGGTAAAGCTTTTTTCTACACCAACACCCTGCACCAGCGCGAAGAAGGTCACGCTCCTTCTCACTCGCACGCCAGCCCCCGCGCAGCTTCAAGCCTGCGCGCCCCCTGGTTCGAAGTCTCCTGCTGCCCCACTAACGTGGCCAGGACTCTTTCTTCGCTCGGGGCACTCATGGCTACAACGACCGAGGACGGGGTGCAGATCCATCAGTACGCCACTTCGACCCTTACCGCCGAGTTGAGCGCGGGTAGGGTTCAGCTCCAAGTGACCACCGATTATCCGGCTTCCGGCAAGATCAAAATCGAAATCCTGGAAAGCCCTGATCAGGCTTGGGAGCTGGCGATGAGAGTTCCGTCATGGGCGGCGGACGGAGCAACTATCACGGTGGGAGAACAGAGCCACACCGCACACACAGGCATGGCCAACGTCGGGCGGATATTCGCACCAGGTGACCTCATCGAACTGACGCTTCCGGTGGAACCTCGCTGGACCCGCCCGGATCCGAGGGTCGATGCCATCCGCGGCACCGTTGCGGTCGAACGAGGGCCCCAGGTCTTGTGCGTGGAATCTACTAACTCCCCAGGCCACAGTGCCAACGATGCCCGGATCGACACCCGCGCACCATTGATCGAGGTCGACGGCGTGACAACAGCCCAGCTGGCGTTCGTCGAGCTCGAACCAGTCTCCTGGCCGTACGCCGACCGCACCGTTTACGAGGCGCCCTTGTCGCAGTCCCTGAGAGTCCCCCTTTACCCGTACGCTTCGTGGGCGAACCGGGGGCCCTCCACGATGCGTGTCTGGATTCCTGAAACACAGGCAGCCCTCCAAGGCAGCACGATGAACTAAACCAGGCGCTGGTCCGAGGCGCCGAAAATGGCTGCCCGCGGGCGGTACTCCGGCATGGTCCGGAAATACCGCCCGCGGGAGACCCTCGGACGATCCTCCTCGGGATCAACGCTCCGGCAGTCAGCGGGCGAGCAGGCCTATCAGCGGGGCCGGTGAACAGCAATAAGGTCATCCATGACCCGGTCCATTCTGTGGTCCACCACGCGGCGGTCGGCCCGCTCGTCATGCCACTCGACTATTTCGCGTGCCCCCCGTTGGAAGGGTATGAAGTCAGTCGCAGCCCCGGCGACAGAGCGGATCTTGCTGTTGTCAAAAATCAGGGAATGCTTTTGCTGCCCGTTGAGAAACCAGCACTTCGACGGCGCGCACAACGGGAGTTGAGCTCGACCGCCGACGCAGCGGAACCTGATCAGGCAGGCAGACTTTCACGCAAATTCCGCACCTCTGCGGGGTGGCCCGCTGGGAAAGCCCAGACCTCCGTCTCGGGGTGCGGCTTCTCGTTCATCGGGCTTCGGAACGACCGGCTCCAAGTCGTGTTCGCAAACGCCTCTGCTTCGCTATTTGGGCGGGTCCGCTGTACCGGATGCTGGACGATGCGATCGACCAACTGCCGGCCGGTCTCCTGATCCTGATCCTGATCCTGATCCCAATCGTGCTGGCCGCCCTACTGTCAGTGTGCACGGACGGGCTCGTCACAGTCTGTGCCGAGTCCGTCCGTGCCACTGGCGCCGGTGGCCGCTCACGAGCCCACTGCCTTCCCCAGCGGGCTTCCGACGCCGTCGATCCCGGTAGTGTGCGCCCGCGCCTGCGAGGCGCGGGCCGGACCCGGCGCCGCGGGTGCAGATCAGGGCGGATTGCCGGCGTCGATCCGCCCTGATCTGCCCGATCCTGCCCATCGCGACGATCCGCAGCCACGCGGGAGACGCACCGCTGCACGCCCTGCGGGGGCGCCAGTACAGGTGATGGAGCACGACGGCGACCGGCTCACCGTGCTCTTCGACAGGTAAGGCTGCAAGACACTGTCCCAAAAGGCCGTCCTGGGCCACGGCCTGCTCACGCCGGCGCCGTAAAACCCCGAGAACGCCACAGAATCCCTAGAACACCACCCGGAAGCCCGTGAACTCCCCGGACGCCGCGGACATCGCTTCCGCGACCCTCTCCACCATCCCGGGGGCCTCCGGCGAACGCAGCCACTCGCGGAACTCCAGCACCACCGCCTGGGGGCCCTCGGCCACGATGCCGACCGAGCCGTCGTCGTTGTTCCTGACTGTGCCGGTCAGCCCCATGGCCTCTGCCTTCCGCACCGTCCAGTAACGGAATCCGACGCCCTGCACCACACCATTTACGCGCGCTTTCAGCCGCACGATCTCTCCGGAACCCGCCTCTGGAAACTCAGCCATGCTCCCAATGTAGCGCCGGGCGAAGTCTCGGCAGCCAGACACAATGGGACTTTCGCCCCTTTCCCCGTCCTCTTCGATCCGTCAGGGTGAATACAAACCTCCGGTTCCTCGCACACCCCGCTGATGGCGCCGGGATGCCTGAAAGGACAAGACGATGGCAGGACAATTCGAAGTCTTCACCGACGCGGAGGACAACGTCCGGTTCCGCCTGCTGGCGGCCGACGGGACCGTACTGGCCGTCTCCAAGGCGTTCAGCGACAAACGCTCGGCCGCGGCGGGCATTATGGCGGTCCGCGAGTGCGCCGGCACCGGGCTGATCCGGGAAGCCCGTACCGTCCAGTACCCGAGGCCGTTCGGAAGCCGGACCGGTCTGCCGTCGCCCGCGCACCGCCTGCACCGGCACTTCCCCGCGGTGTAGGCCACAACCCGGACCCAGCCATGGGCGAACCGCGGGTGCACATCAGCGGCTTCCGTATGGACTTCGGTGACACCACTGTCATCCGTGACCTCTCGTTCGACGTCCACGCCGGCGAGACCTTTGGTTTCCTGGGCAGCAACGGCTCGGGAAAGACCACCACCATCCGGGCCCTGCTGGGCATCTATGAGCCCACGGGCGGAATCCTGCACATCAACGGCCGGGACTTCAAACCCGAACACGGCGACAGGCTGGGCTACCTTCCCGAGGAACGCGGGCTGTATAAGAAGGAAAAGGTCATCGACATCATGACCTACTTCGGCCGGCTCAAGGGGATGGACCGGCGTGCGGCCCGGCAGTGGTCCCTGGAGTACCTGGACCGGGTGGCGCTGGCCGACAAGGCCGGGTCCCTGCTGGACAAGCTCTCCAGCGGCCAGCAGCAGAAGGTCCAGCTCGGCGTCACCATCATGAACCGCCCGGAGCTGCTCATCCTGGACGAACCCACCAAGGGCTTCGACCCCGTCAACCGGCGCCTGCTCATGGACATCATCGCCGAACAGAAGCGGGCCGGCGCCACCGTGGTCATGGTGACCCACCAGATGGAGGAGGTGGAACGGCTCTGCGACCGCGTCATCCTGCTCAAGGACGGCACGGCCGAGGCCTACGGCACCATCGACGAGGTCCAGGACAAGTACGGCGGCCGCATCATCCGGGTCAGGTACAGCGGCGCCATCCCGCCGTCGCCGCACTACGCGGTGATGCTTGAGGACACCAACTACGCCGAGCTGAGCATCACGGACGCCACCGACGAGGCTGCCATCCTCAAAGACCTGATCGACGACGGCGTGAGGGTCCGCAGCTTCACCACCACCAAGATTTCGCTGGAGGACATCTTCATCCGCGTCTACGGCGACCAGAACAAGCCCTCCACCCCGGTGGGCGGCTCGGTCGCCGGCTCGATCGCCGGCCCCGGAGGCCGCTAGCCATGGCCCAGCACAACCTCGGCACCGTGATCAGCTTCGAGTTCGTCCGCACCGTAACCAAACGGCGGTTCTGGATCGGCACCCTGGCCGTGCCTGTCGTCATAGCGGTGGTGTTTGGACTGATCTTCCTCAGCAACACCACCACGGACACCGCCTCCGCGGCCCAGAAGCGCGCCCAGTTCTCCATCTCCTACACGGACGCCTCCGGACTCATCACGGCCCAGGACGCCGCAGCCTTCGGGGCGCGGCCGGCGGAGTCACCGGATGCCGGCATTCGGGCCGTGCAGTCAGGGACGGTGGACGCCTTCTTCGATTTTCCCGCCAACCCGGACACCACGGCGGTCCGCGCCTATGGGGCGGACAAAGGGATCTTCGAGAACGGCAAGTACGGCGCCGTCGCCCAGGCCATGCTGACCAGCGCCGTCGAACAGAAGATCGACTCCCCCCAGCTGTCGACCCTGGCGGCCGGGAAGGCACGGATCGAGACCGTCACCTACAACGGCGCCCAGGAATCCGGCGGGCTGAGCTCCGTCATTCCGCCGCTGATCTTCCTGGTCATCTTCTACGGGCTGATCGTGCTCCTGGCCGGGCAGATGCTCAACTCCACCCTGGAGGAGAAGGAAAACCGTGTCACGGAGATGATCCTGACCACGCTCAAGCCCACCACCCTGATCGCGGGGAAGGTGATCGCGCTCTTCGCCATCGGGCTGGTGCAGATGATCGTGTTCCTCTCCCCGGTCCTCCTGGGCCGGCTGTTCTTCCCCCAGGAGCTGAACCTGGCCAGCTTCGACCTCCCGCCGCTGATCTTCGATCCGGCCCGGATGGTCATCGGCTTCCTGATCCTGGTGGGCGGGTTCGCGCTCTTCACCACCACGCTCGTGGCCATCGGAGCGGTGATGCCGACCGCCAAGGAAGCCGGCAACTTCATGGGGGTCATGATGGCGCTGATCTTCGTGCCGTTCTACGCCGTGGCCCTCGTGGTCTCGGATCCGCATGCCGTGATCGTGCAGATCTTCACCTACTTCCCGTTCTCGGCCCCGGTCACGGCGCTGCTGCGGAACGGGTTCGGCTCCCTGAGCGTGCTCGAGGCCGCAATCGTGATCGTCATCCTGTACGCGGGCGCCGCCGTCATGCTCCGCCTGGCCGTGCGGCTGTTCCAGTACGGTTCGATTTCCTACACGTCCAAGGTCAACATCCGCACCGCGCTCCGGGCAGGCCCGCGGCGCACTCGGCCCCCCGAAAGTCCGGCGTGACCGGCCCCACACCTATGGCGTGACGGGTCCCACGTTGACACCTGCCCGATTTCAATTGCCCGCGGAAGCTTGCAAAGCTTAAGTAATGCAAGAGTTCCTCACCCCCGCAATGCCCTTCCTGGCGATGGCGCTCGCCGTGGCCGCCGGGCTCGTCGCGTCCTGGCTGGTGCGCCGGATCGTGCTCCGGCTCAACCGCAAACAGACCGAGCTCCGCGAGACCTCCCGCGTCGCCCGCCTGCCACTGCGCTTCACGTTGTGCCTGATCGGCGTGCGGATCGCCCTGGTGACCACCACCGCCGACGTCGACTGGCGCCGCAACGTGGACCACCTCCTGCTGATCGGGCTCATCGCCTCCGTCGCCTGGCTGGCCATCGCCCTGCTGCTCATCATCGAGGCCATGGTGCTCACGCGGTACCGGGTGGACGTGGCGGACAACCGTCGGGCCCGGCGGCTGCGCACCCAGGTGATCCTGGCGCGGCGGATCGGCGTCGCGCTGATTGCAATCGTGGCGCTGGGCAGCATGATGCTGACCTTCCCCGCCATCCAGGCCCTCGGCGCCGGGTTGCTGGCTTCAGCCGGCGTGATCTCGATCGTCGCGGGCCTCGCCGCGCAGACCTCGCTCGTGAACGTCTTTGCCGGCGTCCAGCTAGCGTTCACGGACGCGATCCGCGTGGACGACGTCGTGGTGGTCCAGAAGGAATGGGGCCGGATCGAGGAAATCACCCTGATGTACGTGGTGGTCCACATCTGGGACGACCGCCGGCTGATCCTCCCCTCCACCTACTTCACCACCACCCCGTTCGAGAACTGGACCCGGCGCCAGTCGGAGGTCATGGGCACCGTGGAGTTCGACCTCGACTGGCGCGCCCCGCTCGAGGCCATGCGCGCCGAACTGAAGAAAGTCCTGGCCGACACCGAGCTGTGGGACAAGCGCGTGGGCATCCTGCAGATCACCGACGCGACGGCCGGATACGTCCGGGTCCGCATCCTGGTCAGCGCCGCGGACAGCGCCTCGCTCTTCGACCTCCGCTGCCTGATCCGTGAGGAACTGGTCCTCTTCCTCCAGCAGGAACACCCGACGGCGCTCCCCCACGTTCGCGTCGAGACCACGGCGCCTGCACGGTCCGGGACCGGCCGGCCGGCGAAGGTCTCCGCCGCGGACGAGCACTCCCGGCACCCCGCCGACCCGCACGATTCCCAGCTGTTCACGGGCTCCATCGAGGCCATCCAGCGTTCCAAGGCCTTCTCCGGCCCGGGCGAGGACGTGTTCGAGGACCGGGACAAGTCGATCGCGGCGCAGAACTAACCGGCGGGCACTGCTGCCGCAGGCCGGCGAGGGGCACGGGGGCCACGGCGGGCGGGGCCCCGGCGTCGGGGGTCTTCCCTGCCTGCAGGAACTGGTCAATAATCAGACGTTGGTGGGACAGCGCCCACAATTGACCCCAATACCTTGCAGACCTCCCGAGGAGCCCCATGACGGTCGAACAACCCACAGCGGAATCAACCGAGGCTCCGGCCCGCGACTGGTTCCAGAGCGCCGTCGTGTATCAGGTGTATCCACGGAGTTTTGCAGATTCTGACGGGGACGGGATCGGGGATCTGCGCGGGATCATCAGCAAGCTGGACTACCTCCACGGGCTCGGTGTCGACGTCCTGTGGCTCTCCCCGATCTACACGTCCCCGCAGGATGACAACGGCTACGACATCAGCGACTACCGGAACGTGGACCCGATCTTCGGGACGCTGGCCGACCTTCAGCAGCTCACCGACGGGCTGCACGCCCGGGGCATGAAGCTCGTCATGGACCTGGTGGTCAACCACACCTCGGACGAGCACCCCTGGTTCGTGGAGTCCCGGTCCTCCAAGGACAGCCCGAAGCGGGACTGGTACTGGTGGCGGGCCCCGCGGGAGGGCACCGTCCCGGGCACGGCGGGGGCGGAGCCGAACAACTGGGGCTCGGCGTTCTCTGGTCCGGCCTGGGAATACGATGAGGCCAGCGGCGAGTACTACCTGCACCTGTTCTCCAAAAAGCAGCCGGACCTGAACTGGGAAAACCCGGACGTGCGTGCCGCGGTGTACGAGATGATGAACTGGTGGCTGGACCGGGGCGTGGACGGCTTCCGGATGGACGTCATCAACTTCATCTCCAAGGACACCGCCCTGCCCGACGGACCGGTAGCCGACGGGAAACTCTACGGCGACGGCAGCCCGTACTACATCGGCGGGCCCCGGATCCATGAGTTCCTGCAGGAAATGCACCGGGAAGTCTTCGCGGACCGGACCGGGCCGCTGCTGACCGTGGGCGAAATGCCCGGCGTCAGCGTCGAGGAAGCGGTCCTGTTCACCGACCCGGCCCGGGCGGAGGTGGACATGGTGTTCCAGTTCGAACACGTCGCCCTGGACCAGGAAAACGGCAACAAATGGCGGCCCAAAAAGCTCCGGCTCACCGAGCTGAAGCAGACCCTGGGCCGCTGGCAGGAGGGCCTCGCCGAGACGGGCTGGAACAGCCTCTACTGGGGCAACCACGACCAGGCCCGCGCCGTGTCCCGCTTCGGCGACGACAGCCCCCAATACCGGGAACTGTCCGCCAAAATGCTTGCCGGGATCCTGCACCTGCACCGCGGCACCCCGTACATCTACCAGGGCGAAGAACTCGGCATGACCAACATGAGCTTCGGGGCGATCAGCGACTACCGCGACATCGAAGTCCTCAACCACCACCGCGAAGCCACCACCCACCTGGGCCACACCGACGCCGACGTCCTCGCAGCCCTCGCCCCGCTCAACCGCGACAACGCCCGAACCCCGGTCCAGTGGGACGCGACCCGGCACGCCGGCTTCACCACCGGAGCGCCCTGGATCGCGGTCAACCCCAACGCGAACCACATCAACGCCGCCGCCCAGACCGGGGACCCCGGCTCGGTCTACAACTTCTACCGCCAGGTCATCGAACTCCGCCACACCGAAGCCGCCGTCTCCCACGGGAACTTCACCATGCTCATGCCCGAGGACGAACACGTCTACGCCTTCACCAGGACCATCCCCGGCACGGCGCTCCTGGTCCTCGGCAACTTCTCCGGCACCGACCAGCAGGTGGCCCTCGGCGGGGACTGGGACACGGCCGAACCCGTCCTGGGCAACTACCCCGGCACCGCCGCCTCCGCGGCCGGCGAGCTCCGGCCGTGGGAGCTGAGGGTTCTGCGCCGGTACAGCAACGGCTAGGCCTGAAGACCCAACGAAGCGAGGGAGAGCGGCATGACCATTCCACCAGTACCGGGTCCTGATCCGTTTCCGCCGGATCCCGGCCCCACGACGCCGCCGCCGGAACCGGGCGACCCGTTCCCGCCCGAACCCGTGCCCGTCCCGCCGCCCGGACCGTTCCCGCCGGATCCCGGGCCGGCTCCGGCGCCTGGCCCGGCGCCTGGACCTGGCCCCGCGCCGGGACCGTTTCCAACGCCCAACCCTTTGCCGATTCCCGACCCCGGGCCGGTACCGCCGCGCCCTGACCCCACGCGGTTCTAAACCAAGAAACGCGGGGTCACTTACCGCCCATCCCGGACCGCCTAAGGATGGGCTCTAAGTGACCCCGCGTTGCTTGGGACTACCCCAGGGTGATGTCGTGCGTGCGGTGGTCGTAGTGGATGACCATGCGGCCGCCGCCGTGGTGGACCTCGTGGTTGGGGCCGTCGAACACGCCGAAGGCGCCGTAGTTCTCATCCCACGAGCGGTTGAGCGCGATCTTGAAGCTGTAGGAGCCGGCAGGAATCTCCGCCGCGAGCTTCCAGAGCTGGTCCACAAGGTCCAGCTCCATCTGGCACTCGTCGTACTGCGGCGCCCAGTTGGCGGGCGCACCGAGCAGGATGTCGAAATCACCGGCAACGGCAACGGCGGCCGGCTGCTCAATGGTTTCCACGGCCGGGAGCGCGGCGGCGGGTGTGACGACGGGTGTGGCTGCAGCCGTCTCAGCGGTCGGGGCTTCGGCGGGGGCCTTGTCGGCGGCCTTGCGCCTGCGAACGGCCTTGGCTACAGGCGCCACGGCGTCCTCAATCAGCTTGGCGGCCTTGCCGACAGCCGTCGCGGCTGGCTTTTCCGCGGACTTGGCCGCCGGCTTCTGGGCCGGGGCCTCGGGAAGCGGGGTGCCGGCAGGGACCGGGGTTCCGGCGTCGAGCGCTGCGGCGAACGCGGCAGGCTCGGCGAACGCGACGGTGGCCCGCTGGCCGTCGTCCGTGATGGACCAGCCTGGACGGCCCTTGACGAGCCAGCCGGCCTTGACCAGCTTGGCGGTCGCCGTGGTCAGCGTCTTGTGTCCGCGGGGAATGCCTCCGCTGAGGAGTTCACGCTCCTGCTCGTTGAGCGGCACGCGTGCGATGGCCTCGCCCAGGACGGCGCCCGCGTTCAGCTTCTCACTGGACTGCACCCCCTCGGTGAGGACATCCAGCACAGCTTTCAGCCGAAGGGTGGTGTTTTCCGCAGTGTTCGTCGCCATGGGTCTCCTTAGAAGCAATTGATCCACCTGCATTTTGCCAAGAATCTGTGGGTTTCCGCGACTGGAAACAGTTAACTCCGTGTGTCGTGACCCACTATGACAGTCAGAACGGGACGAAGCGAGCGTCCAATTCTGGCTACCCGTGAGTAGTTTTTTACGGCGTTTCCTCGTCTCGGGGGCCCGCCGGCGCCGTTGTGCCCCCGGGACGGACGTGCTTATAGTGGCGGTCGGGCCAGCTCCGCCGCCTTTCTGCCGGAGGTCCCTCCCTGTCACCAAGATTCAGGAGATACCCATGAAAACACGTACGCTCGGTTCGCTCACCGTCTCCGCCCTGGGCCTTGGCTGCATGGGCATGAGCGAGTTCTACGGTCATGGCGACGACGCCGAATCCACCGCCACCATCCAGGCTTTCCTCGACGCCGGCGGCACCCTGCTGGACACGGCCGATATGTACGGGCCGTTCACGAACGAACAGCTCGTGGGCAAGGCCATCGCCGGCCGTCGCGACGACGTCGTCCTCGCCACGAAGTTCGGCAACGAACGCAAGCCCGACGGCTCCTGGGTGGGCATCAACGGCTCCCCCGAGTATGTGCGCGCGGCCTGCGACGCGAGCCTGCAGCGGCTCGGCGTGGACCACATCGACCTTTACTACCAGCACCGCGTGGACAAGACGGTCCCGATCGAGGACACGGTGGGGGCCATGGCCGAGCTCGTCCAGGCCGGCAAGGTGCGGCACCTGGGCCTCTCCGAAGCCAGCGCAGACACCGTGCGCCGGGCCCACGCCGTGCATCCGATCACTGCCCTGCAGACCGAATACTCGCTGTGGGAGCGGGAGCCGGAGACCAAGGTCTTCCTGGTCCTCGCAGAACTTGGTATCGGGTTCGTCCCGTACAGCCCGCTCGGCCGCGGCTTCCTGACCGGGCAGCTGCGCAGCGAGGACGATTTTGCCGCGGACGACTTCCGCCGCCACTCGCCGCGCTTCCAGGGCGAGAACTTCACGCGGAACCTGGAACTCGTGGACAGGGTCAAGGAGCTGGCTGACGAGAAGGGCTGCACCCCGGCGCAGCTTGCGCTCACGTGGCTGCTGGCCCAGGGCGAGCACATCGTGCCGATCCCGGGCACCAAGAAGCGCGACCGCCTGAGCGAGAACCTGGGCGCAGTCGACGTCGAGCTTTCCGCAGAGGACCTCAGCCGCCTGGACGAGCTGGCCCCGGCCGGCGCGGCCGCCGGCGACCGGTACCCGCACATGGGCTCGATCGACGTCTAAGATCGACGCCTGACCCGCCCTTCACCAAGCAACGCGGGGTCACTCAGCGCCCGTCCGAGGCCTCCGGATGGGCCGTGGGTGACCCCGCGTTGCTATAGGTAGTGCAGTCAGTGGCCGGATGCCGCGAGCTCGGCCAGCAGCTCTGCCTTTCGTTCCTCGCTGGCAAAGGAGGACCGGATCGAGTTGGCGGCCATCCGCACGAAGTCGAACTCGGACAGGCCCAGCACTGACTTCAGCTGGGCGAAGTTGTCATCCACATAGCCGCCGAAATAGGCGGGATCGTCGGAGTTCACGCTCACGTTCAGCCCCGCGGCGAGCATGGCGGGCAGCGGGTGCCCGGCCAGGGTCTCCACGGCCCGCAGCCGGACATTGGACAGCGGGCACACGGTCAGCGGCACGAGCTCACGCACCAGCCGTTCCACCAGTTCCGGGTCCTCCATGCAGCGGATGCCGTGGTCGATCCGTTCGGCGTCCAGGAGGTCCAGCGCGTCGGTGATGTACGACGGAGGGCCCTCCTCGCCGGCGTGGGCGATGCGGCGGAGCCCGGCATCCTTGGCCCGGGCGAAGAGCCGCTCGAACTTGGCAGGCGGGTTGCCGACCTCGGCCGAGTCCAGGCCGATGCCCGCGATCGGCGCATCCATGCCCAGCAACTGCTCGAGGACGTCCAGCGCGGATTCTTCGGTCAGGTCCCGCAGGAACGCCGCGATCAGCAGTGTCGAGATCCCGAACTCCTGCTCAGAAACAGCCAGCACCGACGCGACACCGTTGACGCACGTCGCCAGCGACACCCCGCGGGAGAGGTGGGCCTGCGGGTCCAGCATGATCTCGGCGTGCCGCACCCCGGCGCGGGCGGCACGCTCCAGGTACGCCCGGGTCATGTCGGCGAAGTCCTGCTCGGTCTGCAGGACGGCCATGTTCGCGTAGTACAGGTCCAGGAACGACTGCAGGTCCGTGAACTCGTACCGGGCGCGGAGTTCGTCGAGGCCGGCATAGGGCAACGTGATTCCGTTGCGTTCGGCGAGCGCAAAGATCAGCTCCGGCTCGAGCGTGCCCTCGATGTGCAGGTGCAGTTCCGCGACCGGCAGCACGAGGCCGACGTCGTCAAGGGCATCGGCCGGCTCCATCACTGCGCCGCTGTCTGGGTCGGTCGCGTCCGCTTCAGTGCCGGCAACTGATGCGCCGTCGTTATTTTCCATTCGGTAAGGATATGCCTGCACCGATAGAGTCGAACTAATGCAAAATGAACAGCATGCTTCCGATCTGACGGCACTGACCCTTCCGGGCTCGGCTCCCGACCACCCCACGGACGGATTCGTCCGGGTGCGCGGTGCCCGGGAGAACAACCTGCGCAACGTGGATGTGGACGTGCCGCGTGACGCGATTGTGGCCTTCACCGGCGTCTCGGGCTCGGGCAAGTCCTCGCTCGCGTTCGGCACCATCTACGCCGAGGCCCAGCGCCGCTACTTCGAATCCGTGGCGCCCTACGCGCGCCGGCTGATCCAGCAAGGCCACAATCCCAAGGTGGAAATGATCACGGGCCTGCCGCCCGCCGTCGCCCTCCAGCAACGCCGCGGCACCCCGAGTTCCCGCTCCACCGTGGGGACGGTGACCACGCTCTCCAACTCCCTGCGCATGCTCTTCTCCCGCGCCGGCAGCTACCCGGACGGCGCCAGCCCGCTGGACTCTGACGCGTTCTCGCCCAACACCGCCGCCGGCGCCTGCCCGGAATGCCACGGACTCGGCATCGCCCACACCGTGAGCGAAGCCTCTTTGGTCCCGGACACCTCGCTGAGCATCCGCGACGGCGCCATCGCAGCCTGGCCCGGCGCCTGGCAGGGCAAGAACCTCCGCGACATCCTCACCCACCTGGGCTACGACGTCGACACCCCCTGGCGGAAGCTGCCCAAGAAGCACCGCGACTGGATCCTCTTCACCGAGGAACAGCCCGTGGTGGAGGTAACGCCGCAGCGGGACCGCGTCGCCAAGCCGTACAAGGGCCGCTTCTGGAGCGCCAAGAGCTACGTGCTGCACACCCTGGCCGATTCCAAGAGCACCACCATGCGCGACCGCGTGCTGCGCTTCATGGAAACCGGCCCGTGCCCGAGGTGCGGCGGCAGCGGCCTGACCCCGGCTGCCCTCGCCGTGACGTTCGCGGGCCACACCATCGCCGACCTCAACGCCGTCCCGATGACAGAACTGGCCGGCATCATCCGCCCCACCACCGAACTCACAACTGCCGGCACCGCCTCACGCAAACAGGCCTCGGGCGAGAATAACGAGGTGGCTGTCGCCATCACCCGTGACCTGCTCCAGCGCGTCACGGTGCTGCTGGACCTGGGCCTGGGCTACCTCGCCCTGGGCCGCTCCACGCCCACACTCTCCCCCGGCGAAATGCAACGCCTCCGGATCGCCACCCAGCTGCGCTCCGGGCTATTCGGTGTGATCTATGTGCTCGACGAGCCCTCCGCCGGGCTGCACCCGGCCGACGCCGAACCCCTGCTGGCGGTCCTGGACCAGCTGAAATCCTCCGGCAACTCGGTGTTCGTCGTGGAGCACAACATGGACGTCGTGCGCCGCGCCGATTGGCTCGTCGACGTCGGCCCCCGGGCCGGTGAAGGCGGCGGCGAGGTGCTCTACAGCGGCCCTGTGGCCGGACTCGCCGACGTCGAGGCCTCCGTCACGCGCCCGTTCCTGTTCCCGGACGGTCCGGCCGGCGGTGCCGGGTCCCAGGGGACCGCTGGCTCTTCCGGCACCGCTGGCTCTTCAGGCACCGCTGGCTCTTCAGGGAACGACGACGGCGGGAGCCGCGCCTTCCGTGCGGCGGACAGCGCGCTTCGGGAACCGAGCGGCTGGCTGGAGCTGCGCGACATCAGCCGGCACAACCTGCGCGAGCTCGATGCCAACTTCCCGCTCGGTGTCCTCACCGCGGTCACCGGGGTCTCCGGCTCCGGCAAGTCCACGCTGGTCAGCCAGGTCCTCGCCGACGTGATCGGTGCCCGCCTGCACCCGGACGCCGGAGCCACGGCAGAGAAGGCCCCACTGGACGAGCCGGACACGGACGCCGGCGAGCTTGACGAACCGCTGACAGTCGGCCCGGTATCCGGGCTGGACCAGGTCGACCGGCTCGTGAAAGTGGACCAGAAGCCGATCGGCCGGACCCCGCGCTCCAACCTTGCAACCTACACGGGCCTCTTCGACGCGGTCCGTAAGGAGTTCGCCGCCACGGATGAAGCACGGGCACGGGGCTTCGGCGCCGGACGCTTCTCCTTCAACGTCGCAGGCGGCCGCTGCGAGACCTGCCAAGGCGAGGGATTCGTGGCCGTCGAGCTGCTGTTCCTGCCCGGCAGCTACGGCCCCTGCCCGGAATGCCACGGCTCGCGCTACAACCCCGAAACCCTCGAGGTCACCTACCGCGGCAGGACCGTCGCGGACGTCCTCGGCATGACGGTGAACGCCGCCGCCGAATTCCTGACCGACGTGCCGGCCGCAGCCCGCAGCCTGGAAACCCTTCGCGAGGTCGGCCTGGGCTACCTCCGGCTGGGCCAACCAGCCACAGAGCTCTCCGGCGGCGAGGCCCAAAGGATCAAGCTCGCCACCGAGCTCCAGCGCGCCCAGCGCGGCCACTCGCTCTACCTGCTGGACGAGCCAACGACCGGACTGCACCCGGCCGACGTCCAACTACTGATGGCGCAGCTGCACCGTCTTGTGGACGCCGGGAACACCGTCATCGTGGTCGAACACGAGATGGACGTCGTAGCCGCCGCGGACTGGGTGATCGACCTCGGCCCTGCGGGAGGCGACGCCGGCGGCAAGATCATCGCGGAAGGGACGCCCGGCGTCGTCGCACGCTCCAAGAAGAGCCGGACGGCCCCGTACCTGGCGTCGGTGCTCGCGGGCTGAACGCCACGTCCGGGGTCAGGGACCGGACAGGTCGGCTGCCGGACGTCACGCGGCGTCCGGGGCAAAGCAGGGTGCGGGTCAGGCGGCCAGCGGGAGCTCCCGGACAATCCGGACTTTCCACGCGGCGTCGTCGCTTGTGTCCAGCAGGGCCACGGTGCCCATTGCGAGGTGGAGGGCCACCCGCTTGGCGGCGAGCAGCTCGAGGTAGAGGCCTTCGTTCATCCGGGCCGGCGCATCGATGACGTACTTCACGGCGTCGCGGACTTTGCGGTAGTTGGCGCTGCGCTCGCGGTGCAGGTGCATCTCCAGCAGTTGGCGCTGGCGAAGCTTCGGTTCGTGCCGGTTCAGCCAGGACACGGCCGCGTGGACACCCACCACCAGCGCTACTGAGACCACGTAGACCTGCCATCCGGTGTTGAGCAGGAACAGCGGGAGGTTGGCGATCGCCACGACGGCGATGAAAAGCCGGATCGCCAGCAGGCGGCGCATGGTCAATGCCACGGACGCCATCGCTGCGCGGAATCCATGCTGTTCCGTGCGGGCTGCCGCAGGATCCAGGGTGAACTCTTCAAGCACCACAATGCCGTTCGCGTCCGGATCGAGCAGTTTGCCGTATTTCGGCACAAACGGCATCACAGGGGCAAGATTCATGGCGTGTCCTCCGGGCGGCATTGGTGGGGTCCTGCTATATTACGCGCCGCATCGAGGAGCTGTCTGCCCCGTTCCGAAATGTGAACATCCACACGCGCAGCCGGTTGCAATTGGAGCTTTTGCCCCGTGGCCTCAAACTGGAGAGATGCAGACCTTCCTTCCCTTCCCCGATTTCCAGCAGAGCGCCGCGGTCCTGGACCGCGTCCGGCTCGGCAAGCAGCGCGTTGAAGCGCTGCAGATACTCCGCGCCCTGGTGATCCCGGAGTACGGCTGGCAGTCCCACCCGGCCATCCAGATGTGGATGGGCTATGTCCCCGCGCTTACCCTTTACGGCCTGTCGATGGTGGACGAATGGACGGCCCGCGGCGGGGAAGACACCACGCGCGAGAAGATCATGGAATTCGCCCCCCAGGCGGCCCACCCTGACTACGCTGCCAAAATCCCCATGCCGCCATGGCTGGGCAATCCCGAGTTCCACCTCAGCCACCGCTCCAGGCTGGTGGCCAAGGATCCGCGGTTCTACCTGCCGCTCTTCCCCGGCACAGAAGCCGACCTCGAATACGTCTGGCCCGAGCCCAAGCACCTGCTGCTGCCGGAAGATCCGATCGGGGACCGCATGTGGGTGCTCCGGCTGCCCCTCGGTGACAAGGATCCTCAGCAACTGGACACCGTCAGCCTCCCGCCGGCCAATGGCACGAAAGCGGCCTCCACCGAGGACGAGTACCAGTTCGTCTACGCCGACTCGGGTGCGCGGCGCCCGGCCAAGCAGCGCAAGTTGCCCCCGAAGCAGCTCGTCAAGAAGCCCACACGGAAACGCCAGGCCCAGGAAGAAGCGTTCACCACGCTGCCCGGCAACTCGGTAGTGGCCGTCCCGTTCGACGGCGGCGCGTCCTTCGCTTTGGGCAGGGTCCAGGGCCGTCCCATTACGGTGGACGGACACTTCGCCCGGAACTTCACCGTGGACCAGATCATGGAGCGCTCGGCCTTCGACTACCCCGCGCTGCTCCAGGATCCCCGGGTGTTCTTCCCGATCCCCGCACTGTAGACGGGGTGCAGCTCAGCAGGTGACGGTCTGCGTCAGGGACGTTCCGGTCCACGATCCGACCTGCGCGGTCAGAGTGAAGATGTACGTGCCACTGCCTTTGCCTGTGGTGCCGCTGGCAACCATATAGACCTGCGAGGTGCCCCCGGCAGGAATCGAGGTCACCGACTTCAAGCCAGTAGGCGGCGTCAACGTCGCCGTGTACCCGGTCGCGCGGGCTACGTCGGCAAAGTCCGTGAACCTGATGGACGCGCCCTTCTGGCCGCTGCTCGTCACACATCGCAGCGTGCCGTTGATGGAAGCCGGGGCCGGAATCTTGTAGGTCCCAACGCTCATTGACGCGGCGGTATTGGCGGTGAACGCCGCCTCGGCAAGGGCAGGAGCGCACAGCACCAGAACCACGGCCGCCGGGACCGCCAACAGACCGCGCAGCCGCATCAGCCACACGGATGAGGCCCGCGGGGCTGTTGGAGAGGGCTTGGCGATGTTCACTGAGAGGGCTTCCTGTGCGTAGTGGACCTTGTAGCTTCAACTCTGACAGCCACGCTTCAATTGAAGACAGGGTTCAACTTCAACATTTGCTCAAGAAAATCCGTGTTAGCCTGAAAACCGTGTGACACATGGGGTGGGTGTGACGTAATTGGCTCTTCATCTAAGAAGCTGGGGTTATGTTCGATTCAGTGGGTCAGCTTCGCGCTGTCGTTGTAGACGACGACGACGATGTTCGCCTCCTGGTTCGCCGCACTCTGGAGATGCAGGGCTTCGCTGTCACAGAGGCCGCCTCCGGCTCCGCAGCGCTGCGGAACATCAAGGAACACCGGCCAGACCTAGTGACCCTGGACCTCAACCTTCCTGACCTGGACGGCGTAGAAGTGTGCCGCAGGTTGCGCAAGTTCTCCGACGCCTACGTCATCATGATCACGGCCCGGGCCGACGAGATCGACGAACTGATCGGGCTGGAGATCGGCGCCGATGACTTCATCGCAAAGCCATTCAGCCCCCGTGCCGTGCAGGCCCGCGTGACTGCCGTCCTGCGCCGGCACCGCCCAACACCCCAACGCCCCAC
This sequence comes from Arthrobacter sp. 05T442, assembly GCF_056395945.1. NCBI lineage: Bacteria > Bacillati > Actinomycetota > Actinomycetes > Micrococcales > Micrococcaceae > Arthrobacter > Arthrobacter sp. 05T442. Next base: position 139,368 of record NZ_JBFTKM010000003.1, read on the forward strand.
ACCCCAGCGCCGCATATCAGATTTCGTGCCGGACGCGGCTGGCGATTCACAGACGCACGCCGGTCCGCGACGCCGGGCCACCGACGTCGCGCCCGCATCGGCCGAAAAAGCCGCCTCCGAAACGCCAGCACCCCAGCGACGCCGGGCGACCGACGTCGCACCCGTAACGGCGGGAAAATCCGCCGACGGGGCAACCGTCGAGAGGCGAGCCGAGCGCCGCCACAGCGATGCCACCAACATCGTCAGGCACGGCCCGCTGGTGGTCGAGGTCGACGGGCGGGTTGCGTCCCTCGACGGCGTCGAACTGGTGCTGACGCGCACCGAGTTCGACCTTCTAGAAGTACTAGCCGGTGCGCCGCGGCGTGTGTGGACCCGAAAAGCTCTCCTGACCAAGGTCTGGGGGAACGAATGGGCTATGGACGAGCACCTGGTGGAAGTGCATATCGGCAATTTGCGGCGGAAGCTCGGCGACAAGGGACGCGAGCCACGGTTCATCCGCACGGTACGCGGCGTCGGATACCGGATGGCGCCCGCGGAAGCGGTGGCCTAACTGGCCCCGGACATCCCAGCCATCGAGGCACTCGACCGGGCCGCGACTTCCCGGCTGCCCGTTCTCGCCGAGTACGGGCTGCCGCATTTGGAACCGCTCCCGGCCGCCGCCGGCGCACCGACGCCCGACACGAGGGGCCAGCTCCAGAAGTTGCTGGTCCTCGCGACCACAATTACGGGCGTCCCGTTCGGCGTCATCAACATCGTCAGCGATGACGAGCTCCATAGCGTTGCGGCCATTGGAACCGATCCGGGGGCCTGCGCCTTGGAGGATTCCATGTGCGGCAAGGTCTTCCTCACGGGCAGGACGACGGTGGTCCCGGATGCGTCCCGGGACGCTCTGTTCCGGGACCATCCGCTTGTCACGGGCGAGCTTGCCGCCGTCCGTTTCTATGCTTCGGTTCCACTCACCACGGCCGAGGGCTTCGTGCTCGGCGCGCTGTGTGTCGCTTCGTTCGAGCCCGCGGAACTTGCTCCGGCCCAGCAGTCGGCGCTGGGAATCCTCGCCGCGCAAGTAGTCGAGGTGCTCGAGCTCCAGCACCATGCCCGCCTGCTCGCCCGGAGCCTGGCGGAGGCACGGCACAGCAACGAGCTCCTTGAATCCTTCGCCGGGCGCATCAGCCATGATCTGCGCAATCCGCTGACCAGCGTTATCGGCTTCGCCGAGCTCGGGGAACTGCAGAACCCCGAAAGCGCGGACGAGTTCCGCATCATCGGCAGGACGTCGCGCAGGATGCTGGCCATGGTGGACGACATGCTGTCTTTTTCCAGCATTGGAGGCGCACTCCGGCCCCGGAAGGTATCCCTCGCGGCGTTGGTCGGCGACGTCGAAGAGGACCTGGCTGCCGTCCTCGATGAGACTGGTACGGAAATAGAGGTCACGGACTTCAGTTTCCGGGGCGACGCCGATCAGCTGCGCATCCTCCTCCAAAACCTCATCCACAACGCCGTGGCCTACCGCCGTCCGGGGGTGGTACCGAGGATTCAGGTCACTGCCGGGGCCGTCCCCGATGGGGTCGCAGTGCAGGTGACGGACAACGGCAAAGGCATTCCCGCGAAGGACCGGTCCCACGTCACCGAGCCACTGGCCCGTTTGCACCGCGATGACGACCCACCGGGTTCGGGACTGGGACTGTCGACATGCGTTCGCATCGCGCAGGCCCATGGCGGCCGGCTGGACATCGACTCGAATCCCGACGGCGGCACCACCGTCACCCTCCGGCTTCCTGCCTCTGCGCTGGCGGCGCAGCCAGCGACCGCATAGCCGGCGAAGCTGCAGTAGACGAGTCTCCTGCGATTCTGCAGCCGGCGGCGGCGCCGTGACTCAGGCTGCTGCAGCGAGGTTGGCCGAACCCAGGAGGGCACTGACCTGCCGCGCGAAATCCGCGACGTCGGAGTCCAGCGTCCTCGCGGCAGCCCGCGCCGCCTCAAGATCGCCGGCCCGAATGCTGTGCTCGACTGCCCGGCTCTGTCCTTCGAGCTGAATCGCTCCGGCCATTGCCGCCGATGTCGCCACGCTCAGGATTGCGACCAGGGCGCCCTCACTCTTGCCATCGCGGAGGCTGCTGTGGACGCCCGTCAGCCGCTCCGGCAAGCATTCGAGGAAGCGGCCGACAAATCCCATCGCGCAGGATCGCGAATCCAGCTCAGCAGCGAGCCGGTCGATCCGCCCGGTATCCAGGACCAGGCCATTGCCGTAGCTCACGGCCGGTCACTTCCGCTTGCGGGTGCCGGCGCGGATCCGGGTTCCCCGATTTTCGACATGGCAGGCTTCGCCCAGATCGATCGCAGCACTAAGACAACGAGCAGTGCCGGCGCGCCGTAGAGGAGTACGGACTGGACGAGCGGCTGGCGGAGAGCCCGGATGCCGTCACCAAGGAACGGCACCACCCCCGCTTCGGTGTAGACGTAGTCCTCGGAGAGCACGGCGGTCCACGGGTCGGGCCCGGGGTTGGCGTCGCCCTTGGTGGTCACGGAGGTCGCGCCCGAGCTGTCGCGGTTGATGCTCGCCACTCGGTGGGTTTCGATCCGGTGATCGTCAATCGGAATGCTGTAGGTGATGACGTCGCCGACCTTCAGCTCGGCGACCGGCGTCTTCACGCTGACTACAACGTCGCCCGGGTTGATTCCGGGCGACATGCTGCCGGTGAGCATCGTCGACGTCTGGTAGTTCAGGAAACGCGGCCCCACAGCAAGGAAGAGGAACACCAGGGCGGCAAGCACGAGTGCGAGCGTTAGGACAGCCCGTCCGGCAGCGGAAACGATCTTCGACGCCGGACGTCGCGCCGGGGCCGGCGTCGTCTCGGCCCGGCGTCGCCCGTGGCCCTGAGGGGCAAGTGGCTGGACGGTGTCGCCGGCCGGTGCGAACTCGCCGGACTCCCGCGGACTCATGGTGACGATGGTGCTCACGGGATTGTCCCCCTGCCGGTGTAGATAGAAGTCGTAAAGCGAGGGGCTCAGTGCGGCCGGGTCCCGACCGGACTGAGCCCCTCGAGGAAGGCTACTTGCTTGCCGCGCCGCGCTGGATGGCGGTGAAGGCGAAGTTGATCTTGCTGTTCAGGCCCTGGAAAGTGTTGTCGGCTGAGTCCGGAACCGAGAGCGTGATGCGGAGGTTATCTGTCTTTCCCGCCGCCACGGAGGCGAGGCCGGTCAGCGGCATGCTGGCGCCTACCACGGCGCGAGATGACAGCACCGTGGTGGTGCTGGCGGGGGCGCAGGAATACGTGTTAGCAGGAGCGGTCTCTACCTTCCATGCCGAACTGCAGGCTTCGATCTTGACCTGCAAGCCGTTGGTGGGATCGGAATCGAGCTTCGTGGACGGCGAGACAGCGGACGTCGTGAGCATCACCGAAGCCAAGTCCTGGTTACCACTGTTGGAAAGTGTCACTACGCGCTGCATGGAGTCGCCCGGCACCGCACCCGAAGCGGCAACGATGATATTGTCCCCTGTTCCTGTTCCGACGTCGAACTTGACGGTGCCGGAGGCCACGGCCGCGGAGGCGGACGTGCTTGCGGTGAAGCCACCGTAGGTGCCCATGCCGGCCACACCGGCCGCCGCGGCGAGGAGTGCGGCTGACGCGAGGACTTTGCTGGACGTGGACTTGAGGTTGAGACCCATGAGAAATCCGTTTCGTGGGGCCGGGCCCCAGGGACCGGCGAAGTGGTTGCGATAGTCGGCCGCAGTGGCTGACTAATACAACGATGCACGGCTCCTTTCAAGGCAAGGCCACGGTCGAAAACAAGATCCCTTCAAGATTTCCTCAAGCCGTTCCTGGACGCTCCCTCAACACTGGCAGACTGGGGACATGACTGTACTCTTGGCCGGTTGCGGCGACTTGGGCACCGAAGCTGGCCTGCGCTTTGCCGAGAAAGGCCACCGGGTGGTCGGCTGGCGGCGGTCACCGGAGAAACTCCCGGCCGCCATCGAAGGCGTCGCGGCTGAGCTGGGCTCCGGCAAGCTCCCGCCCATCCCGGCGGACACCACCGCCGTCGTCGTCGCCATAGCCGCCGACTCACCCACGGACGAGGCCTACCGGGCGGTGTATGTGGATGGGCTGGCAAACGTGCTGGACGCCCTCGAGGCCGCCCGGGAGCGCGACGGCGTTGTTCCCCGCCGGGTGCTGTTTGTCTCCTCGACCGCCGTGTACGGCGACGCGGGAGGAGGCTGGGTGGATGAAAGCACGACGCCGGCGCCCGGCGGGTTCTCGGGCCGCATCATCCGCGAGGCGGAGGAACTGTTGTACAGCAGGCTGCACGGCTCCGGGATCACGCCCGTGGTGTTGCGGCTGGGCGGCATCTACGGGCCGGGACGCACACGGCTGATCGACCAGGTGCGCGGCGGAACCGCCGTGATCCCGGCTGAATCGCGCTTCACCAACCGCATCCACCGCGACGACGCCGCGGCGGCGATTGTGCATCTGTGCACCATGGACGCCGAACCGGGCCCCCTCTACTTGGGCGTGGACAATGACCCGGCCGAACTCGGCGACGTGCTGGGCTTCCTGGCCGCCGAGCTGGGGCTCCCCCAGCCGCCGTCGGAACCCACGCTGACCTCTGCCTCCGAGGAGGGCTCCCCCGGCGAGCAGTCCCTTGGCACGGCGGCCGGTGGGGAGCCGTCGCGAGGCGAGCCCTCGCGGGGCGAGCCGTCGCGGGGCGGCAACAAGCGCTGCTCCAACGCAATGCTCCGCGGCACGGGCTTCGAATTCCAGTACCCGAGCTTCCGGGAGGGGTACCGGGCCATCCTGGCTGGCGTGGGCGTCCGGCACCCGTAAACTCTCCGTTGGCGCGCTGCCTTTGCGTCGAATGACTTTCGCCAAGATTCGCTTGAGGGGAACCATGGATTTTCAGCACATCATTGAAACCGTCGGCGCGTTCATGGACTTCGCGGGTGTCGCCATCATGGTGATCGGCGCCCTCGTATCACTCCCGCTCGCCTTGCGGGGATTCCAGCCTGAGCGCCTTCCCGCAGGCTCGGCACCCCTCTCCACCTACCGTTCGTACCGCCAACTGCTGGGGCGTTCGATCCTCCTCGGACTCGAGCTGCTGGTGGCTGCCGACATCATCCGGACCGTCGCCGTCACCCCGACCTTCGAGAGCGTGGGCGTGCTGGCCATCATCGTGCTCATCCGGACGTTCCTGAGCTTCTCACTCGAGCTTGAAATCACCGGCAGGTGGCCCTGGCAGAAGCAGCCGGCCGGAACCGTGTCGGCGACGACTGCTGGCTGAGGCTCGTCCGCGTCTTACCGTCAGCCTTTTCGCCGTCAGCCTATTCGCCGTCAGCCTTTTCGCCGTCAGCCGCGGGGGCTAGGCTCGGGCGCATGACTGAGACCAGCAAGGATCCTTGGCCGGAGCCGCCTGAGCTGCCGCGTCCAATCATCATGGGACAACGCTGGACTGACGCCGTCTTTCTACACTGGCGCATCCCATACGCCGATGCGGCCCGGTTCATGCCCGCGGGCGTGGTCCCGGATGTCTTTGACGAATCGGCCTGGGTGGGGCTGATCGGATTCCGCATGCAGGGAGCGGGGCTCGGCAGGGGGCCCGGCGTCCCGTATTTCGGCGATTTCAATGAGATCAACGTGCGTCTCTACTCGCGGGAACCCGACGGCACGCGGGGTGTTGTCTTCCTCAGCCTCGACGCATCGCGCCTGGCGGTGGTCCTGGCCGCGCGCGCCGCGGGGATTCCCTATGTGTGGTCGCGGGCGGACTTCCGCGGGCCGGAGCCGCAGGTGCCGTCTTCCAGGGAGCCGGCCTCCGTTGGGCGTGCGGCAGGGCCGTCTGCGGATCTGCCGGGGCGCCCGGCTGCGGGCCCCGACCGCGCGGATCGTTCCACGGGCTACTCCGTGCACCGATTCCGCCACGGCGCCCGGAGTGATTTCTCCGTCGTGCCAAGTCCCGACGACGTCGCTGATGATCCGCTGTCCCTCCACCTCACGGCCCGTTTCGGTCTGCATTCGCGGTTCCGGGGCAAAACGCTCTACATTCCGAACACCCACAGCCGCTGGCCGCTCCTTCGCGCCGAGCTAACGGGGCTTGAGGATCAGCTGGTCGCGGCGGCAGGGATAGCAGTCGTCGGGCCTCCCGAGTCCGTGCTCTTTTCCCGCGGAGTTCACACCCAGTTCGGGTGGCCTCGCGTGCTGACGGAACCCTGAATCTGCCGCCTAAGGGGCGCCAATAGTCGTCGTTAAATGTCGGTACCCACTGGGAGTATGGACTCATGGAAGCCGTCAGGGATTTCATTCCGTTTCAGGTCCCGGTCCCGGGCCCGGTGCAGGGCACCGCCTCCGCCGAACCGTCCGGTGTGGACAGAGTCATCGCACTGCTCCAACGCGTGGGGTCGACGGCGGCGGAGGATGCGGCGTTGTTTGGTTTCCGTGCGGCGTCGGACTTTGCCGGCCGGATGGAGGAGATCTCGAAGCATGTGGAGTATCTCCAGGTCGTGGCGGCCGGCGCGGTAGACCGGGCCCGGAAGCAGGCTGCGGCGGACGCCGCGAAGGCCGGCACGTCGTGGACCACGGGGTGGCGGGACGATTCTCCCGGCTCTGCTGCGCCGGTGAACGCCGCGGCCGGCGGGAACGGGGCCGTGACAGGGTCCCTAGACGACGCGTCGCCCAATGCGGCGGACGGAGTTTCCGAAGGTGGGGCGTGCCGGTCGCGCGCGTCGGATCCGGCGGATGACGGGTACCGGAACACGGTGGAGTTCCTGCGGGCGCGGCTGCTGATCAGCGCGTCCGAGGCTCGGCGCCGGCTCGCCCTCGCCGAGAGCATCCTGCCCCGCCAGGGATTCACGGGTGAGCTGCTGCCGCCCGCGCGGGGGGAACTCGGTGCCGCCGTCGCCGCCGGGGAGGTCGCGTCCCGGGCCGCGACGATCGTCACCTTCGCCTTGGACCGGGTCAGGCATGCCTGTGATGCGGACGCCGCGGCCCGGATGGAGCACGCCCTGACGCGCACCGCCGCCGGGAACGATCCCGATTTCCTGGTCCGAGTCGCCCGGCGCTGGGCGGACGCGATCGACCAGGACGGCGCCGAGCCCTCCGAAGAGCTGCTGCGCCAGCTCCAGGGCGCATTCATCCGCCGGAACCGCCACGGCCTGCACCACCTGGAGATCTTCGCGACCACCGAACAGTTCGAGCACCTCCTCACCGTCATGAACACCGCCACCAACCCCCGCACCGGCAGTTCCGCGAAGGCGTCCCCGGCCGCCGACTGCGCTGAGGGGCCCGACGATGTGGGCGCCCTGGCCAACGCTGCCGCCGGGGTATCGGCCTGCCATTCTCAAGCCCCCGTTGCTGCTGGAGCGGGCATCCCGGCCGCCGGCCCCGTTCCGGAGAATAACGCCCTTTCGGCGCAGGCCGCTGCCACGGAGGATCAGGATGAGCCTGGTGCCGTGTCCTTAGATCTGCGTTCGCGGCCGCAGAAGCTCCTCGACGGGCTGGTCGGGGCCTGCAAGGCCGCATTGGCGGCCGGTTCGCTGCCCGCCACGGGAGGGCTCCGCCCGCAGGTCATGGTCACCATCGACTACCGGGACCTGCTGGCCCGGCTCGGCGCTTCGGCTGGCGGCACGGAAACGGCTCGCTCAGCCGGCGGCCCGGCAGGCCCGGCAACCGCGTAATCCACATCGCGGGCATTCGAGCACACGGGCACGCTGCTGTTCACCGGGCCCGTCACGGCCTCCACGGTCCGGAAGATCGCCTGCGACGCGGACATCATCCCCGTCGTCCTCGGCGGCGAAGGCCGGATCCTGGACATCGGCCGGGCCTCCAGGGTTTTCCCGCCGCACATCCGCAAGGCCCTCACCGCCCGGGACCAGGGCTGCGCCTTCCCCGGCTGCACCATTCCCGCGCCCTGGTGCGAAGCACACCACATCGATTACTGGTCCCGCGGCGGCACCACCGGCACCGACAACGGGGCCCTGCTGTGCTCCCACCACCACCACGTGATCCACAAAGAACACTGGACGATCCAGGTCCGCGCCGGGATCCCCTGGTTCATCCCGCCACCCCACATAGACCCCCGGCAACGCCCCCGCCGCAACCACTACTTCAAACCCGCCGACCTCCCCATCGCTGTCTGAGCTCCGAAGCCGTCCGCCTGCTGCCCACCCCCCGGCAGCTACCGTCCTGCGGCGTACCCCTGGGCGCCACGCGGATTGGCAGCTGCCTGCAGTACTCCAGTGGCCGGATCCCGCGTCACGGCAGACAAGCGGCCCAGCGTCCAACCACCGGCCCGGGTGACGACATGCCCCCGTCGCTCCAGGCCAGCGATGACGTCCTCACCTAACCGGTCCTCGACGACGGCACCGCCTGGCTCCCAGGTGCGGGGCCAGAACGAGCCGGGCATCGACGTCGTATGGAATGTGGGAGCATCGATGGCCTGCTGCGGCGAGTAGCCGCCCACGATCGTCCGCAGCAGGTATGGCAGTTGCCATTGGTCTTGCTGGTCTCCACCGGGGGAACCAAGCGCGGTGACGGCTGCTCCGTCCCGCAGCACCAGCGTCGGCGTCAGGGTGGTGCGGGGCCGTTTCCCCGGTGTGAGGGTGGATGGTGTGCCCGGTTCGAGCCATGTCATTTGCAGCCGGGTGCCCAGGCAAAAGCCAAGCTCAGGGATCGCCGGCGAGGACTGCAGCCAGCCACCGGACGGAGTCGCCGAGACCATGTTGCCCCAACGGTCCACGACGTCGATATGGCAGGTGTCTCCGCGTGTCTCCCCCGTCGGCGCCACGGTCGGTTCGCCGACGCCCATCCCGGCGGGGGCCGCCCGTCCGGACACGGCGAGCGCCGGCGGCGTGTACTCGGTGCGCAGCGGCGGCAGGTAGGGCACCCGTCCGGGAACAGTGCCCGGCCGGAACTCGAGGGATGCCCGCTCTCCGATCTGCTCACGGCGTCCCGCGCAGTACGCGGCGGACAACAGGTAGTCCAACGGCACATCCGTGTCGCCGTAGTACGCTTCCCGGTCAGCGAGTGCCAGCTTCTGCGCCTCCAGGATGGTGTGGGCCCCGAGTTCCGTGGAGGGGTCGAGGTAGCGGTCCTCGAAGCCCTCAAGGATGGCGAGTGTCTGCAGCAGCGCCGGCCCCTGCCCCCACGGCCCGGTCTTGGCAATCGTGTATCCGCGGAACTCTATCGTGGCGGCAGGCTCGTAGCCTGCCTCAAAGTCCGCCAGGTCACCCAGGGCGAGCACGCCCTGGTGGTCCGTACCGGAGGAGTGCCGGTGCGGGGTCTGGACGGACTCCACCATGGCCCGGGCTACAAAGCCTTCCCTCCATTCGCGCCGGGCCACGTCGATCCGCGCTTGCCGTGAAATGCCAGCTCCTGGCAGCGACTCCCCCGCCGCCACCAGCCGCAGCAACGTCTGGGCATACGCAGGGTTGCGCACCATCTCGCCCTCGGCGGGGATCCGCCCGCCGGGCATCCAGAGCTCGGCCGACGTGGGCCAGTGTTCTTCGAACAACGCGGCGACGGCGGCGATGGTGGTGCCGACCCGCCCGAGCATTGGGTGACCGTCCCGCGCGTAGCCGATCGCGAACTCCAACACGGCGTCGAGCTCCCACGTCCCGTGGTCACGAAGGAGCAAAAGCCAGGCGTCGACGGCGGCAGGCACCGCGGCGGCCAGGGCACCGGAGCCGGGAACCAGGTCCAGGCCCTCGGCGAGGTAATGCTCCGGAGTTGCGGCCGCCGGCGCCGGCCCCTGGCCCATCAGGGCCACGGGCCTGCCCGGCTCCTCCGCGGTGACGAAGACCCCGGTCATGTCCCCGCCCGGGCCGTTCAAGTGCGGCTCCACGACGTGCAGCACGAAGGCTCCCGCAACGGCGGCGTCGAACGCGTTACCGCCGCGTTCCAGCACCGCCTGCGCCGCCGCCGTCGCCAGCCAGTGCGTGGAAGCGCTCATTCCGAAGGTGCCTTGGAGCGTCGGCCGCGTCGTGAACGTCTCCGGGGGCGTGAATGCCACCGGAGCGGCCATGGCAGTGCCGGACCATTGGGACTCTGTGGTCACGGTGTCAGCCAAACAGCGCCGCCACACCGGTGAGGGTCTGGAATACCCCGTAGGCGAGTGGAATCCCGACGAGGGCCCAGGCGACGGTCAATTTTCCGGCCGACAGTTTTTCCGGGGGTTGCGTTCCCACCGGCCGTGTTCCCGGTGACCGTGTTCCGTCAGACATCTTTTCAGCACCCATCTCAGGCCTCCATTGCAGGTTCTTCGGGCCGGACACCGTCCGGGCGTGGTTCGTGGAAGCGTGCGTCCACGGGTTTGACCAACAGGGTGGCCACGAAGCCAACCACCAGCAGCGCCACCATGGTCAGCAGCCCGGGCTGGTACGACGCCGCATTCAGCTGGCCTGGCTTGCCTTGGGCGTCCAGGAAGGCATTGACGACGAGCGGTCCGGCGATGCCCGCCGCGGACCACGCGGTCAGGAGACGCCCGTGGATGGCGCCGACCTGGAAGGTGCCGAAAAGGTCCCGCAGGTACGCCGGGGCCGTGGAAAAACCGCCGCCGTAGAAGGAGATGATGAGGAAGGCGAGCGCCACGTAAAGCACGGTCGTGCTGGACCCGGCCAGTGCGAGCACCGTGTAGAGCACCGCGCCGACACCGAGGTACACCATGTAGATGCGCTTGCGGCCCGTCACGTCAGAAGTGGCGGACCAGGCGAAACGGCCGGCCATGTTGCCAATGGACAGCAGGCCGACAAACCCGGCGGCGACGCCGGCGCTGACCAGGGACACGCCGTCGGGCTTGCGGAAGAAGTCCTGGATCATGGGCGCGGCCTGTTCCAGGATGCCTATGCCTGCCGTCACATTGCAGAAGAGGGCAACCCATACGAGCCAGAACTGCCGGGTTTTGACCGCGTTGGAAGCCGAGACGTTGTCTGTGGTCACGAGTTTGGAGGTCTTGGCCTTGGCGGGGTCGAACCCGGCTGGCTTCCAGCCTTCAGCGGGCACCTTGATGGTGAAGGCGCCAAACAGCATGTAGGCCAGGTAGATGACTGCGAGGGTCAGGAAGAGCTTGCCCACCGAGTCGCCGCTGGCCACCCAGCCCTTGGCTCCGGAGTTGGGATCGTAGAGCTTGAGCAGCGCCGTGGAGACGGGGCTGGCGATCAGTGCGCCGCCGCCGAATCCCATGATGGCCATGCCCGTGGCCAGTCCGGGGCGGTCCGGGAACCACTTGATGAGCGTGGAGACCGGCGAGATGTACCCGATGCCCAAACCAATGCCGCCGACCACGCCGTAGCCCAAGTACACGAGCCACAACTGCCCGCTGAAGATGCCGAGCGAGCCGATCAGGAAGCCGCTGGCCCAGAAAACCGCGGAGGTGAACATCGCCTTGCGGGGGCCGTTCCTGTCCACCCAGGTGCCCATGATGGCGGCGGAAAGGCCCAGCATCACGATCGCGATGGAGAAGATCACGCCGATCTGGGTCAGACTGGCCCCGAAGTGCTTCACCAGCGCCGTCTTGTAGACGCTCGTCGCGTACGCCTGACCGATGCACAGGTGCACCGCGAGCGCGGCGGGCGGAACGAGCCAGCGGTTGAAGCCCGGCGGGGCGATAGTTCGTTCACGGTCAAGCCAGCCCATAATTGCTCCCCTTGCTTGTCGAGGACCTCGGTGTCCCAGTGGCATAGAGGCCAAGGCCCCCATCGGAGACCGTTGCCTCCGGCAATCATGGTCCAGATACTAAGCAAACATCCTATCTGTGCGCCGAACGGTAGCGATGGAGCGACAAGCGGTAGCGTGCTACTTCGCGAGCCCGGCTTTCCGCAGGGCCTCCGCCATGGCGGTGTTGACGGGGGCGGTGTTCCCCTGAACGGATTTGGGCAGGGCGGCTTTGGGTTGCGAAGCGTTGGGCTGCGCGGCTCTGTGCTGCGCATCGTTTGGGCGCGGCCCCTTGGCCTGTCGCGGGCGGTGCTGCTGGGAACCGTTCCGTGGCACGGGCCGCCCCGCGGGAGGCGCCGGCCGCTCGGCGGACGGTCCCTGGCGTCCCCCGGAAGGTGCCGGTTCGTCGTCGAGCCTCAGCGTCAGCGAGATGCGCTTCCGCTCCGGATCGGCCTCGAGCACCTTGACCCGGACCACCTGCCCGGACTTCACCACTTCGCGGGGGTCGGAGACGAAGCGGTTGGCCAAGGCAGATACGTGCACCAGCCCGTCCTGGTGAACACCGACGTCGACAAACGCACCAAACGCCGCCACGTTGGTCACGGTCCCCTCCAGGATCATGCCGGGCTTGAGGTCCGCAATCTTTTCGATGCCCTCCGAGAACGTTGCCGCTGCGAACGCCGGACGCGGGTCACGGCCCGGCTTCTCCAGCTCGGCGACAATGTCCCGCACGGTGGGCAGGCCGAAGGCGCCGCCCACAAAGTCCTGCAGGTTCAGGGCCGCGTAGTTTCCCCCAGACGGGAGTTTCGCCGCGGCCGCCATGATCTTCCGCGCCACGGGATAGGCCTCGGGGTGCACGCTGGACGCATCCAGCGGCTCCGCTCCCGCGGTGATCCGCAGGAAGCCGGCGCACTGTTCAAACGCCTTGGCGCCGAGCCGCGGGACCTTCTTCAGGTCGCTGCGCTTGTTGAACGGGCCGTGCTCGTTCCGGTACGCCACGATGTTCTCGCTCAACAGCGGCCCGACGCCGGCCACCCGGCTCAGCAGCGCGGGCGAGGCCGTGTTCACGTCCACGCCGACCGCGTTCACGCAGTCCTCCACGACGGCGTCGAGGCTGCGGTCCAGCTTGGCCGCCGTGACATCGTGCTGGTACTGCCCGACGCCGATCGACTTCGGCTCGATCTTCACGAGCTCGGCGAGCGGATCCTGCAGGCGCCGCGCGATGGAGACCGCCCCGCGCAGGGACACGTCCATGCCCGGCAGTTCCGCCGCGGCGAGCGCCGACGCCGAATACACCGAGGCGCCGGCCTCGGACACGACGAGCTTCTGGGGCGCAGGGGCGGACCCGGGCTGCCCCGAAAGCTGCTTGAGCAGCTCCGCGGCCAGCTTGTCGGTCTCCCTCGACGCCGTGCCGTTGCCGATCGCGACAAGCTCGACGCTGTGCTGCCGCGCCAGGCCCAGGAGCGTCCGCAGCGCCTCATCCCACTTCCGGGCGGGTGCGTGCGGATAGACGGTGTCCGTTGCCACGACCTTGCCGGTGCCGTCCACTACCGCGACTTTCACGCCGGTGCGCAACCCCGGATCCAGGCCGAGGGTGGCGCGGTTTCCTGCAGGTGCGGCCAGCAGCACGTCCCGCAGGTTGGCCGCGAACACGCGCACGGACTCGTCCTCTGCGGCGCTGAACATCCGGCTGCGCAGGTCGCCCGTCAGCCGGGCCAGCACCCGCGAGCGCCAGGCCTGCTGTGCCGTCTGGAGCAGCCAGGCGTCGGCGGGCCTGCCACGGTCGGAGACCCCGAGGAACCTGGCCACGGCGGCCTCGTAACGGCTGCGGGCGGCGTCGAGGGCGGCGTCGTCGGACGGTTCCGCCTCGGCGAGGTCCAGCTCCAGCACCCCGTCCTTTTCCCCGCGCAGCAGCGCCAGGACGCGGTGCGACGGCATGCCGGACGGCGCCTGGGAGAACTCGAAGTAGTCCTTGAACTTCTGGCCCTCGGCCTCCTTGCCCTTCTTCACCCGGGATACCATCCGCCCCTGGGTCCAGAGCCGTTCCCGGAGCGTCGCCGCGAGATCGGCGTCCTGCGCGACGCGCTCCACCAGGATGGAGCGGGCACCGGTGAGGGCCGCGGCCGCGTCACCGATCGAATGTTCTGCGTTCAGGTACTTGGCGGCTTCGCGCTCCGGCTCCAGCTCGGGCCGTTTCAGCAGGGCATCGGCGAGGGGCTCCAACCCGGCCTCGCGGGCGATCTGCGCTCTGGTCCGCCGTTTGGTTTTGAACGGCAGGTAGATGTCCTCCAGCCGCGACTTCGTGTCGGCGCCGACGACGGCGGCCTGCAGGTCCGGGGTCAGCTGGCCTTGGGCGGCGATCGCCTCGAGGATGGTCCGACGCCGGTCCTCGAGTTCGCGCAGGTAGCGCAGCCGTTCCTCCAGCTCGCGGAGCTGCGTGTCATCCAGCGTTCCGGTGGCTTCCTTGCGGTACCGGGCGATGAAGGGAACCGTGGACCCGGCGTCGAGCAAGTCCACCGCGGCCTTGACCTGCCAGGCCTGGACGCCGAGCTCGCCGGCAATCTGCCCGGCGATGCCGGACTCCTGGGTCTGCGGAGCCCGGGTCTTGGGGACCTGGGTCTTGGCGGACGGGGTCTTGGCGGGCGGAGTCCGGGGCGGCGGTGCGGAGGCTGAACTGGCGGGGCGCTGCGGGAGTTGGGTCACCCTGCCATTTTGCCCTACGGCATCATCCTGCCCTAGGCGGTGCCGCCACCCGGGCCCTGCTCCACATCCTGGACGACCTCATTGTGGCGGAGGAACCAGGGCTTGAACGGCGGGTCGAACCGGGCAAACCGCGGCGGCCCCCAGGCTGTCATGCCGGCCGCGGCGATGGCGTCCTGCAGCTCCTTATTGCGCTTCGCGAAGGCAGGCTTGGATCCGCTGCCGGAAAAGCGAAGGACGGCCGCAGTCGATCCCGGGACGGTCCGGATCTTGACCAGCGGGTCCGCGGGGACGGGGGCCGCGTCCTCGGTCATTCCGGCAGGGAGTACGAACGCGACCACGTACACGCCCTCCTCCGGTTCGCCGTCGCTCGTGGGGCCGCCATCCAACGGCCCGCGCTGGAGAACTGGCGCCGTCATCTGCACCTTCTGCGAGGAAGCGTTCCGGGACGGCGCGGCGCCCTGGACCACGGGCGCGGTCATCGCCAGCGACTGCCGGGCCGTGTTGTTGCCGCTGATGTAGTTGAAAAGGTGGCGGAAGGCGGCGTTGCCCGCACGGTCAAAGGACGCACTGACTTCTACTTCCGCCACCGTGTGCGCAGGGTAGCGCCGCAGCTCGAAGTCCGGGAATCGCTGCACAAGCTCGTAGGGCTGCTGTTCAGTCATCGTCTTCAGACGATACGCCCGGGGACCGACGAGGAACAGGGCCGGCCGGTGCCGGACGCGGGGTTGGAAGGGCGGCGGCCGCTGGCGGGACGGTGCGGGACGGCGTCGGGAGAGTGCGGGCGGGATTGTCGGAGGGCTTTGATAGCTTGGCAGTAAGTCATCAAAGGCAACGGCGCAGATAGCGGGGCACAGTGTTTCTCCTTGAACCGGAACTTCCGGGTTCCGCACCGGATCTGGTCTTCTCCGCAAGCGACCTCGTGGTGGCTGCGAGCTGTGAGTACCAACTGCTGCGCAAGCTCGACGAGAAGCTGGGCCGCTCCCCCAGAGCCGTCTTCGAGGAGGACGAAATGCTGGGGCGCACCGCAGCGCTAGGCGACGTCCATGAGCACAGAGTCCTGGACAAATTCCTGGACCAGTTCGGGGAGTGGAAGCCGGCCACGGGACGCGGCGTGTACGACGTCGTGCCGGCCGGAACGATGGACCGTGCCACTTTGCTGGCCAAGCACGCCGAGTCCATCGATGCCCTGCGCTCGGGCGCCGACGTCGTGTTCCAGGCTGCTTTCTTTGACGGCGTGTTCCATGGCCGCTCGGATTTCCTGGTGCGGCAGGAAAACGGCAGCTACGCCGTGTTCGACACCAAACTGGCTCGCCACGCGAAAGTAACCGCCCTTCTCCAGCTTGCCGCCTACGGGGACCAATTGCTGAAGGCGGGGATAACGCCGGATCCAGACGTCACGCTCGTCCTGGGCGCCACGGTGGCGACGGCCGACGGCGGATTCGACTACGTCCGCAGCAACCACAAACTTGCGGAAATCCTGCCCGTCTTCCGCGAGCGCCGCGACCGCCTCGTTGCCCTTACCGCCGCGCACCGGAACCAACCGGGGCCGGTGCGGTGGGGCGCTCCCGGCATCACGGCCTGCGGACGCTGCGATTACTGCCAGGAGCCTGTCAAGGCCACCGATGATCTGCTCTTGGTGGCGCGGATGAACTCGGCACAGCGCAAGGCACTCCACAAAGACGGCATTTTCACCGTCAAAGAACTGGCCGAAGCCCCACTTCCGGGAGCGAACGCCGCGCTGCTGCGGCTGCAGGACCAGGCCCGGATGCAAAGCGGTGTCGGCAGCGCAGACGGCAGCGTCCGGTACTTCAAGGACGGTGAAGACCACACCATCCGCTACCGTGTTGTCCCGCAAAACACACTTGCCGAGCTCCCTGAGCCCAGTAAGGGCGACATCTTCTTCGACTTCGAGGGCGACCCTTTGTGGCAGGAGAGCACCACCGGCGTCTGGGGGCTCGAGTATCTCTTCGGCGTGATCGAAGCACCCACCCGTCCGGGCGCCGAGGGCGTGTTCAAGCCGTTCTGGGCCCACAGCAGGCGGGCCGAGAAGCAGGCCTTCCTCGACTTCCTGGCCTACGTCGAGAAACGTCGCCAGGAATACCCGGACATGCACGTCTACCACTACGCCGCCTACGAGAAGACAGCGCTGCGGAAGCTCTCCGTCATGCATGTTGCCGGCGAGGACACCGTGGACCAGTGGTTGCGGGATGGTCTCCTGGTGGACCTCTACCAGACCGTCCGGAACAGCATCCGCATCTCCGAGAACTCCTACAGCATCAAGAAGCTCGAACCGCTTTACATGGGGACAAATTTGCGCTCCGGGGACGTGAAGGATGCCGGCGCGTCCGTGGTTGCCTACGCCCAGTACTGCGATGCCCGTGACGATGGCCGCGACGAAGGGGCCGCCGCCATCCTTGCCGGGATCGCCGACTACAACGAATACGACTGCCTGTCCACGCTGGAACTCCGGAACTGGCTGCTGGGGTTGGCCAGGGAGCGCGGGATCGGACCCGGCGGCCGCGGCCGCGCAGGGGTTGACGGGCGCGGTACGGGCGGCACGCGTGACCGTGGCGGCGCCGCTGACGGTGAACAGTCCGTTTCCGGCGCCGCCGGCACGGATCCGGTCCTCAGCCCGGCCGAACGGACGTTGGCGGAGTTCGCCGAGACTGACACGGGCCTTCCGGAGGCGGACCGGAAGGCGGTTGCGATGCTGGCGGCGGCCGTGAGCTATCACCGGCGCGAACGCAAGGCCTTCTGGTGGGCACATTTTGACCGCTGCGAGAACGGCCCGGACACGCACCAGCAGGACCGGAACGTCTTCCTCGTCGAGGAGGCGGAGGCCTTGGAAGGGTGGTGGAAGGACGGCGCCAAGCTTCCAGAACGCAGGGTCAAGCTGATCGGTACGGTGACTCCGGGCTCGGACCTTCGCGAGGGCAGCACCTGGTTCCGCATGTACGAGCCGCCGCTCCCCGCCGGACTTGAGGGCACGGGGATTGACGGTACCGGGCGGAACGGCTGGTTCGGGACCGAGATCCTTGAGCTTGGCCACGAAGACGGCAAGGACACAGTCATCATCCGGGACAAGCTTCGAAGGAACGTCGAGCCCTATTCGCAGTTGCCCGTGGCGCTGACCGAGGATCAGCCCATCCAGACGAAAAGCCTTGAAGATGCCCTCGCGCTCTTGGCCGACAACGTCGCGGCCGGGCTGCGTGCGGCGGGCGGGGCGGCGTTCCCGCGCCATCCCGCGCTGGACCTGGTGCGTCGGATACCGCCGCGGCTGTCAACGGGCCGGGCGTTGCCCGCACCCGGTGACGGTGAAGACCGCTTCATTGACGCCATCACCGAAGCCGTCGCAGCCCTGGACAGCTCTTACGTTGCAGTCCAGGGGCCGCCCGGGACCGGCAAGACCCATGTGGGCTCGCACGTCATCGCCCGGCTGGTGGCCCGCGGGTGGAAAGTCGGCGTCGTCGGCCAGTCCCATGCCGTCGTGGAAAACCTGCTGAAGACCGCGGTGACCAAGGCCGGGGTCGATCCCGGCCGGGTCGCCAAGGATGTGAAGCACCAGGAGCCACTGTCCTGGGACCAGCGTGCAGCTCAGGACGTCGCCCGGCTGCTCGGCTCCCCCGGTGGAGCCCTGGTGGGCGGCACTGCGTGGACGATGACCGGCGCCACCGTGCCGCCCGGTTCGCTGGACCTGCTGGTGATTGACGAGGCCGGCCAGTTCTCCCTGGCCAACACCTTGGCCGTGGCGCAGGCCAGCAGCCGTCTGCTGTTGCTCGGTGACCCCCAGCAATTGCCGCAGGTCAGCCAGGGCTCGCACCCTGAACCTGTCGACGAGTCGGCCCTAGGCTGGATTTCGTCCGGCCACGCCACGTTGCCGCCCGAGCTCGGCTATTTCCTAGCGGACTCATGGCGGATGACGTCCGAGTTGTGCCGGGCAGTGTCCGATCTTTCGTATGAGAACCGGCTGCATTCAGCTCCGGCCGCTGACCGCCGGCGACTGGATGGTGTGCCTGCGGGCATCGAAACAGTCCTCGTCGAGCACAGCGGCAATATCACCCGCTCCCCCGAAGAGGCGGCCGAGGTCGTCCGGCAAGTGCGGCGACACCTGGGCCTCGCGTGGCATACCGAACATGGCACCCGCCCGCTCGAAGCTGCCGACGTGCTCGTGGTGGCCGCGTACAACGCCCAGGTCAACCTGATCCGCGACGCCCTGGACCGGGCCGCGTTGTCGAAGGTCCGGGTGGGCACCGTCGACAAGTTCCAGGGGCAGGAAGCCGTCGTAGTAATCGTGTCCATGGCGTGCTCAGCCGTGTCCGAAGCGCCGAGAGGCATGGAGTTCCTGCTCTCACGCAACAGGATCAACGTCGCAGTCTCCCGCGGTCAGTGGCGCGCCGTGATTGTCCGCGCTCCCGAACTGACGAACTACCTGCCCACGCATCCCGAGGGCCTGGAGCAGCTGGGCGGGTTCATCGGCCTGTGCCAGAGGTCGGCACCGCCCAACGGCTAAGGCCTGTCTTACTCCCAGCGCCAGGGGCATGCCCATTTTCCGGGCGCAGCGGGCCCTAGATCGGGGAGCATACCCATTTTCCGGGTGCAGCCGGCTCCAGAACAGGGAGCATGCTCATTTTCCGAACTCCGCTCCGGGGGACATGCCCATTCCTAGCCTCAAAAGATGGGCAAAATGGCATTCTGCCCACTGTTCGTGGCTGGCGAGGGACATGTCCAGCGGTGGGGTCCGCGCGGCGGGATCCTAGGTCCGGCGGGCGACGTCAGCGGCAGCGGAAGAGGCAGCGTCCGTCGCGGGGAAGGCCTCCGCCAGCAGGAGTGCTTCATCCAGCACCGCTCCGAAGTTCGCCGGATCGTGGGCGAACCGGCCCAGGAAGAGACCAGAGACGCCGTCGAGCACCGGCAGGAGCCCTGGCTTGGCCGAACCCCCGTAAATGACCCGCAGCCCAGGCACTCCCGCGGCGGCGAGGTGGCCCTGGAGCTGCCGCACGACGTCGCACACGTACCCGGGGGCCGCGGGCTCCGCCGCACCGATGGCCCAGACGGGTTCGTACGCGATGACCAGCCCGGCGGCGAGGTTCCAGTCGCCGCCGACCGCCGACTCGATCTGGCGGTACACAAAGTCCGCTGCCGCCGCCGGCTCGCTCGACTCGGGCTCGCCCACGCACAGCAACGGCGTGAGCCCGGCGTCATTGGCGGCCCGGATTTTGCGCGCAATCATGGCTTCGTCTTCGCCAAAGTGACGCCGGCGCTCGGCGTGGCCGATTTCCACGAGCCGGACCCCGAGCTCCGCGAGCATGGACGGGGAAACCTCCCCCGTCCAGGGGCCGTCCGCCCAGCCGCAGTTCTGAGCACCCAGCAGAACCCCCGAACCGGCCAGCAGCCGGGCGGCGGCGGGCAGTACAGGAAACGAGGGAATGAAAAACG
The DNA here is from genome assembly GCF_056395945.1 of Arthrobacter sp. 05T442. NCBI lineage: Bacteria > Bacillati > Actinomycetota > Actinomycetes > Micrococcales > Micrococcaceae > Arthrobacter > Arthrobacter sp. 05T442. The sequence goes on from NZ_JBFTKM010000003.1 coordinate 159,140, forward strand.
GGACAACCCGCCCGGCCGTGAGGGCCGGACGGGCGTCCACTTCGTGCCGCAGCCGCTCCAGCCAGTCCAGGCTGTCCTGGTATCCCAGGTACATTTTGGTGCTGACACCCACCAGGATGCTGCCGCTGGTGGTCCGGCCGGGGTGGTGCTGCTGCGACATCGTTGGTGCTTTCCGCTTGATCCAGTTGAAGGGCGCTGGGAGGCTTTAGTCTTCCAGCAGCTCATCCGCCTTGTTGCGGAACTTCTTCGTGGCAAACATCATGATGGCCGCGAGGAACGGGAGCACGCCCAGGGCAAAGATGCCTGCGGAGCCGGTGGAGTCCGCCGCCATCTGGTTGACGCTGGTGCGCATGATCGGCGCGACGAAGCCGCCGAGGTTTCCGAGCGAGTTGATCAGGCCGATTCCCGCGGCGGCGGCCGTTCCGGTGAGGAACGCCGTCGGGTAAGACCACGCGATAGGGCCGATGGAAAGGAAGCTGCACACGGCAAGGGTGATGAAGATGATACCGAGTGCGGGGAGGTGGTTGGTGCCGGCCCATGCGGAGACGAAGATGCAGAGGCCGGTGGAGATGAACAGCCCGGTGCCCCAGACGCGGCGGCGGACCAAAGTGTTGGCGGCCTTGCCGATGAAGTAGCAGGCAAAGATGCCGAAGAACCACGGGATGGCTGCCATCAGGCCGACGGCGAGGCCCACCTTCTGGCCGGTCAGCTGCGCCACCTGCTGCGGGAGATAGAACGTCACACCGTAGACAGCGATCTGCAGGCAGAAGTAGATGACAGTGAAGTACCAGACCTTGCCGTTCTTCATGGCGGCCAAGACGCCGCGCGGGCCGGACTCTTCCTTGACAGTGTCCTCCAGCGCCATGACCTCCAGGAGAGCGCTCTTCTCGTCCTTCTTCAAGAACTTGGCGTCCTGTGGGCTGTTGATCAGGAAGAAGTAGGCGGCGACACCGGCGATTACCGCCAGCACGCCTTCGACGAAGAACATGACCTGCCAGCCCTCGACTCCGGGCACCTGGTCGCCGATGTTGATCAGCCAGCCGGACAGCGGGGCGCCCATCATCTGGGAGAACGGCTGGGCCAGGTAGAAGATGGCGAACATCTTGACGCGGACCTTGTTGGGGAACCATGCCGCCAGGAACATGATCACGCCCGGGAACAGGCCGGCCTCGGTGACACCCAGCAGGAACCGCAGGACGATGAACGACGTCTCGCCCTGGACGAACGCGAAGCAGGCGGACACGATGCCCCAGGTGATGGCGATGCGGGCCAACCACACCTTCGCCCCGAACTTGGTCAGGAGCAGGTTGCTCGGGATTTCGAAAAGGGCGTAGCCGATGAAGAAGATCCCGGCGCCGAGGGCGAAGGCTCCGGCGCTAATGCCCTTGTCCACGCCAAGGGCCGCCTCGGAAAAGCCCACGTTGGTGCGGTCCAGGAACGCGACCACATAAAGGATCACCAGCATGGGCATAAGCCGGCGGGAGGCTTTGGAAATAGCCGATTTAAGGACCGGCGAATCCAACAGCTCCTTGGTGGATGTTGTTGTTACGGACATAAAAACTCCTCGTCGAGCAATCAGTGGTGTAACGCGGTGGGGTGAACCAGTTGCGTGGAGAAAGGCCGGATGCCGCTAAGCCGGATCCGGCCGGGAGAACGTGTCTAGCGTGATAAAGCCATCATCATGATCCCGGCCAGGCAGGCCAGGATCCCGACGGCGAGGTAGATCTTCCGGCCCTTGCTCCAGGACCCGAATCCGGAGGCTGCGGGCGGTTGGCTGCGTTGTGCCACGGTGCTTCTTCCTTAGTGCATGTAGAGTCCGCCATCCACATTCAGCGTCTGGCCGGAGATGTAGCCGGCGTCCTCGCTGATGAGGAAGGCGATGGCGGCCGCGATGTCCCGGGTGGACCCCACCCGGTTCACCACGAGGTCCTTGGTGAGGTCGTCCTTGCGTTCCTGGCTCAGGGTGCCGCCCATGATGTCAGTGTCGATGGGGCCCGGGGAGATGGCGTTGACGGTGATGTCGTATTCGCCGAGCTCGCGGGCGGTGGAGCGGGTCAGCCCGATCACGCCGGCCTTGGCCACCGAGTACGGCGTCTTGGAGTAGGTGCCGCCGCCGCGCTGGGCGGAGACGGAGGAGATGTTCACGATGCGGCCGATTCGGTTCTTGACCATGGATTCGGCGACGCGGCGTGTGGCGTAGTGGACGCCGTTGAGGTTGATGCTGAGGACCCGGTCCCACTCGGCCGCGTCGAGTTCGAGGTACGGGACGGGGGAACTGACGCCGGCCACGTTGGCCAGGGCCACGATCTGCGGCAATTCGGCCTCGATAGCGTCGATTGCCGCCCGGACTGAGCTTTCGTCGGACACGTTGGCGCCGGCGCCGAACGCCTTGACGCCGTGCTCGGCGGCCAGTTCCTTGGCCGCCGCCTTGCAGCGTGCGTCATCGAGGTCGATGATGCCGATGTTCCAGCCCTGTGCGGCGAGGTAGTTGGCGGTGGCGCGGCCGATGCCGCGCTCGGACACGGCACCGGTGATGATGGCGGTGCGTTCTGCGGGGAAAGTGCTCATGGAGTTGCTCCTGAAAGTATGAAAGTGGCGGGGATCAGTTGATGGGGGCGGGGCCGAGCTCGTCAATGAGCTTCTGCATGGCCACGTACGCCTTGTTCCGGTAGGCGATGAGCTCGGGTGTGCGCTCGGCGGGGACGTTGAGGAAACCTGCACCGGTCTTGGTGCCCAGCTTCCCGGCGTCGACGAGATCGCTGAGGATCTTTGGCGTCGCAAAGCGCTCCGGGAATTCCGTCTGCAGCGACTTGTAGCAGAAGTTGTAGACGTCCAGCCCTGCCATGTCGGCGATGGCGAACGGTCCGAAGAACGGCAGCCTGAAGCCGAAGGTGGTGCGGACCAGCGTGTCGATATCCGCCGCCGTCGCGATCTCCTGCTCCACCAGCTGGGCTGCCTCGTGGAACAAGGCGTACTGGAGCCGGTTGAGCACGAAGCCTGTGACGTCTTTGACGACGGCGGTCTGCTTGCCGGCGGCGTGGACCAGTTCGCACACGGCGCCCACCGTGGCCGCCGAGGTGCCGGCGTGGGGGATGACTTCCACGCCCGGGATAAACGGTGACGGGTTGGAGAAGTGCACGCCCAGGAACCGCTCCGGATGGGCGACGGGCTCGGACAGCTCCGCGATGGAGATGGTGGAGGTGTTGGAGCCGATGATGGCGTCCGGGCGGGCGGCAGCGCTGATGCGCGCCAGCGTCTGGTGCTTGATCGCAATGACCTCGGGGACGGCTTCTTCGATGAAGTCGGCGTCTGCCACTGCTTCCTCGATGTCCTTGGCCGCCCAGAGGTTCTCCTTCAGGATGGCGGTGGAGCCTTGCGGGAAGAGCCCGGCGGCGACGAATTCGTCGGATTCGGCCAGCAGCCGCTCGTAGTTTTTTTGCGCCACGTCGGCGGACACGTCCGCCAGGGCGACCCGGGCACCGCCGAGCGCCAGGACCTGCGCGATCCCGCCGCCCATGTATCCGGAGCCGACGACGGCGATCTTGCGGGCGGCGTTAGTGGCGGCTGCGGTATTTGTTGATTCGGTCATGGTCAGACTGCCTTCGTGTATTCGGGCTCGTAGGAGCAGATGGCGTCCACCTTGGCGGCGGAGGAAGAGGTTTCGTCGAAGCGGTGGCCCAACCATTCGCTGACGAGTTTCTTGGCGAGTTCCAGGCCGATGACGCGCTGCCCGAGCGTGAGGACCTGGGCGTTGTTGCTGAGCACGGACCGCTCCACAGAGTAGCTGTCGTGTGCGGTGACGGCGCGGATGCCGGGGACTTTGTTGGCGGCGATGGCTACCCCCAGGCCGGTGCCGCAAATCAGCAGGGCACGGTCGGCGTCCCCCTCGGCCACCTTACGGGCGGCCTCAACGGCGACGTGCGGGTATGCGGTGGAGTCATTGGCGCCGACGCCGATGTCCTGCACGGACGCGACGCGGGGATCCGCTTCGAGCAGTGCCTTGAGTGCGCTCTTGTATTCGACGCCGGCTTCGTCGTTTCCGACGACGATGCGCCAGCCTGCTGCTGTGCTCATGCCTGTGCTCCTTGCTGGGCCGGTTCGGGGTTAGCGAGCCGGCTGTCGGTGTGTGCGGAAATCCTTGCTGCGATGAGGGCGAATGAAACTGCTCCCGGGTCGGGATGTCCCAGGCTCTTTTCGGCGAGCGGCCGGGCACGACCCTTCAGGGGGCGAAGTTTGGCGGTGGCGTCCGCGGCGGTCCGGGCGGCGGCGGCGGCCGCGGCGAGCGCTTCGGCCACGGTAGCGCCGTCGTCGGACGCCGTGAGGAAGGTATCCCTGAAGGGCAGCAAGGCGTCCACCATGGTTTTATCCCCCGGTTCCGCCTTGCCGAGTTCGGTGATCGCACCGACGAAAGCGGTGATCGTGGCTGCCGCGTCCTCGCCGCTGTAGCTGTCCCGATTTCCCAGGGCCAGTCCTGCAGCGATGACCGCCGATCCCCAGAGCGCGCCGGAGGTACCGCCGGCGCGTTCGCTCCAGGCCTCCCCGGCGGACGCCAGGACGCGCGCGGCCGATGCGCCGCCGTCGCCCGCGGCCGCCCGCTCAGCGGCTGCGACCGCCGCGTCGACGCCGCGCCGCATCCCGATGCCGTGATCGCCGTCGCCGGCGATCGCGTCCAGCCGGCCCAGTTCGTCCTCGTGCTCGACGACGACGTCCCGCACCTGACGGAGCATGGCGGCTGCCTGCCGTCCGAGTTCTGCCGCGGCGGCGGTGGGGCGTTCGACGTCGGACGCTGCTTCCGCGTCCGCAACGGCCAGCTGGCGGAGGGCACGCGGTGCCAGGTTGCCCTTGCGGAATGCCGGGGTGTCTGCCGGGGCCGCCCAGTACCGCTCAAGTTCGTCGTCGAGCCAGAGCAGGGTCAGGGAAAGCCCGGACATGTCCAGGCTGGTGACGAGCTCGCCGCATTCCGGTTCCACCACGGTGAGTCCGGCCGCGAGGAGGAGCTTTTCGATTTTTCCGAACAGCAGGAACAGCTCGTCATACTTGACTGTGCCGAGGCCGTTGACGATCGCCACGACCCGGCTGCCGGCGTCGTGCGGCTTGTCGGCGAGCAGTTTGGTGACCAGAAGTTCGGCGAGTTCAGAGGCGGTGGGCATCGGGTGCTCGGAGATCCCCGGTTCGCCGTGGATGCCCAGGCCCAGCGACATCTGTCCCGCGGGTACGGAAAACAGCGGGGCGTCGGCGCCCGGCAGGGTGCACCCGTCGAAGGCCACCCCCAGCGACCGGGTGCGGTAGTTCGTCCGGATGGCGAGCCGTTCAACGGTGTCCAGGTCCAAGCCGGCCTCGGCGGCGGCGCCCGCGATTTTGAAGACCGTCAGGTCGCCGGCGATTCCGCGGCGCTTCTCGATCTGGTCGAGCGGGGCGCTGGCGATGTCGTCCGTGACCAGGACAGTGCGGGTTTCGATGCCTTCCGCGTTGAGGCGGAGCTGGGCCTGGCCGAAGTGCAGGACGTCTCCGGCGTAGTTGCCGTAGCTAAGCAGCACCCCTCCGCCGGCGCTGGCGGCCCTGGCCACCCGGTAGACCTGGCCGGCGGCCGGGGATGCGAACATGTTGCCGCAGGCCGAGGCCGCGGCGAGTCCGGGTCCCACGAGTCCGGCGAAGGCCGGGTAGTGGCCGGACCCGCCGCCGACCACGAGTGCCACCTGCCCGGCCGGTACCTCGGTGGAGCGGACGACGCCGCCGTCCACGCGGGCAACGTACCCGCGGTTGGCTGCCACAAAGCCGTCCAACGCTTCATCCGCAAAGTCAGCGGGGTTGTCGAAGATCTGGGTCATGGTTCCTCATTGAATCCGTGGTGGGAAGTATTGCTGCGGTGGAGCTGGATGGTGCGGCCGCCCCCAAATAGCTTGACGGCCGCACCAAGCGCCGAGTCAGACGCTGGCGAGTTCCGCAGTGGCGGGCTTCTGCCGGCCCTGTGCAACCTGGCTCTGGCCGAGGGTATAGCCGTCGGTCCTGGGCAGGATCCGGCGTCGGAGGTAGTCCTGGTTGCTAGCCGTCACGCTGAGACCGTCGCCGCCGTAGTGCTCGGTGCAGAGGATGCCCTGGAAACCGACCGACAGGGCGATCCGGAAGGCCTCGCGATAGTTGATCAGGCCGCTTTCCATCGGGGCGGGCATTGCCACGTAGCTGTCGCGGGCCACGTCCTCATCGCGGATGTAGTTCTTCATGTGCCAGTAGTTGGAGTACGGGAGGGTCTTGGCCACCATCTCGCGCCAGTCCTCGATCGGGCGGTGGACCCGGATCAGGTTGCCCAGATCGGGGTTCAGGCCAACGTTGTCCAGTCCGATGTCCTGGACCAGCTGGACGGACGAATCCGCGGTGCCCAGATACGTGTCCTCGTACATTTCGAGCGAGAGGAGGATCCCGGCCTCCGCTGCGTGCCGGCCGAGTTCCCGGAGGCGGGTGACGGCCTTGCCCCAGGTCTCTTTGTCCCCCACCGGGTCTTTGTGTCCTTCGACGGTCCAGAACCAGAGTTGCTTCTGCTGCTCGGGGGTGAGGGCCTGGTGCAGTCCTAAGGAGACCACCTCGCAGCCCAGTTCGGCGGCGGCGTCGATCGTGCGGTGACTGTACGCCAGATTGGCTTCCCAGTTCCGCTCCTCGATGACACTGCGGCGGATCGCGGAGATGACGGGGATGCCTATGCCGACGTTCTCTGCGGTCTCCTTGAATTCTGCGAGACGGGCGGAGCTCAGGTCGCCCGGACGCACCCAGCTGTCCGTGAGGTCCGCGTTGGTGAAGCCGGCATCCTTGACCTCCTGAAGCACAGCGGCCCAGGCCGCCGCGTCGGCGTCGTTGATCTCGGTTCCCGTGGCATCGACGCCGGGGAACTGCAGCAGGGCTGCGGTGATCGGCCAGTTCTCGGCTATATAGGCCATGGTTCACTCCTTGTGGAATCCTGTTTCCTATAGGATTTACTATCAAAGGAGTGTTGTCAAGATCACATTGCGGAAACCGGCGGGAATCGAAGATCCTACAGGGAGCCGTCGCGGCGCGGACGAGTCCCCCGTGCATCCCTAAGGGGAACGCTTGCGGACTGCGCAGACGGAGGGCGAATCCGGCCCTCGGTCAGCCCGCGGGGGCGTCGGCGATGGCGCGGCCACGCACCTTTTGCACGTGATCGGCCATGGCAAGTGCTGCCTTTTCCGGGTCACCGGAGACGAAGGCATCCAGGACGGACTGGTGCTCGGCAATGGCAAACTCGGCGTCGGTGATGCCCACGCCCCCGAAGAGTCGGAAGCGCTGCACCTGTCCTCCGAGGGCCGCGTAGGCGGCAACCATGAACTGGTTGCCGGTAAATTCCGCGATCAGCCGGTGAAACCTCTCGTCCGCTTCCAAGTAGTCGCGATATTCGGCAAACGACGGACCTCGCGGCGCTGTTTTGAGGTCGGCGACTGCCCGCCCCAGCTCGGCGAGGTGCTCTGGGGTCAACTGGGCGCACGCGAGACGGGCATTGACGGGCTCAATCGCCAGGCGTGCCTCCATGAGCTCAGCAAAGTCTTCCCGGGTGAAGACGGGCGCGACCCGGTAGCCCTTGAGTGCCACGCGGCGCACCATTCCGGTGTGTTCCAACCGGGCGAGCGCTTCCCGTACCGGCGTCGGTGACACATCGAGTTCCCTGGCGGTGCCGTCGATACTCACCACCGCCCCGGGTTCGAGCCGACCATCCATGAGCGAGGCCAGAAGCTCCTCGTAGACGTGATCAGCCAGGACCTGGCGGCTGACGGTTCGGCCTGCGGCGCGGATCTTAGGCAGGTGCCCGGAAGCTGGTTGCATGTTCAAATCCTATAGGACTGGCCGAAGCGGAGGTCCTCCGGCCCGAACTCCGGACATGCTCATTCTTCGTCCCCGCGCCCGGGCAGGCGCCAAGGACATGCTCATTTTTCGTCCCCGCGCCCGGGCAGGCGCCAAGGACATGCTCATTCTTCGGATCTAGGGAGCGCGCGAAGGACATGCTCATTCTTCGAATCCCACTCCGGGGGACATGCCCATTCTTAAACACCAACAGTGGGCAGAATGGTGTTCTGCCCACTGTTGGTGGCTGCCGATGGACATGTCCCCCGGCGACGGGGCCTGGCTCGGCCCTAGTTCTGGTACGCCGGGTAGTCCGTGTAGCCCGTGGCGCCGTCCGCGTAGAACGTGGACGGATCGGGCTCGTTGACGGGCAGGCCTTCGCGCCAGCGGCGGGCCAGGTCCGGGTTCGCGATGGCCGGGCGTCCGACGACGACGGCGTCAGCGTGACCGTCCGCCACGAGCGCCACTGCCTCATCGCGCGTCGTGACGACGCCAAAGCCCGTGTTGACGAGGAACGTTCCGCCGAAGCGCGCGCGGAGGTCCTGGACCAGTGGACTCGTGGGCTCCTTGTGAAGGACGCTGAGGTACGCCAGCTTCAAGGGAGCCAGACCGTCGACGAGCCGGCCGTAGGTCTCCTGCACATCGGCCGCATCCAGTTCGAGAGCGCCCTGGACGTTGTGCTCCGGCGAAATGCGGATGCCCACGCGGTCTGCGCCGAGGGCTGCAACGACGGCTTCGGCCACTTCAATGACGAAGCGGACGCGGTTCTCCGGGGAACCGCCGTAGATGTCGTCGCGCTGGTTGGCCGCCGGGGTCAGGAATTCGTGGAGCAGGTAACCGTTGGCGGAGTGCAGCTCCACGCCGTCGAACCCTGCCTCGACGGCTTTGCGGGACGCCGTGACGAATTCCTCGACAATTCCCAGCAGTTCCTCGGTGGCGAGGGCGCGCGGGACGGGGAAAGGCTTCTTGCCGGCGTAGGTGCGGGTTTCGCCGTCGATCGCGATGGCGCTGGGCGCGACAACTTCATGGCCGCCAGTCGTGTCCTGGTGGGTGACCCGGCCGGCGTGCATGACCTGGGCGAAGATCCGGCCGCCTTCGGCGTGGACGGCCGCAGTGACCTCGGACCAGCCCTTGAGCTGTTCGGGGGTCACCAGACCGGGCTGGCCTGGGAAGCCCCGGCCGGCGGGGCTCGGGTAGGTGCCTTCACTGACGATCAGGCCGAGCGAGGCCCGCTGGCGGTAGTGCTCAACAACCAACGGTCCCGGGATTCCTTCCTGGCCGGACCGAAGCCGGGTCAGCGGCGCCATCACGAGCCGGTTGGGCAGTTCCAGCTCGCCAAGGGTCATCGGGGAAAAAAGCATGCGCAATTCCTTTCACAGTGGAATGGGTTCACTGGCGGAAACTGCAAGGCGGCTGCAACTATTCCTGATGAGACTCGGATCACTACGGGCGGACGTCCCCAGATCGCTACGTTACGAGGGCGCCCGCGGGGTTCACGACGTCGGCCTCGCGTCCAGAACGGCTTTCACACCGTCACGTCCAAAGGCCGCGCCGGCCCGCCTCTGCAGCCAGTTCCAGCACCCGGACCTTGACGTCGTCCGAGCCCGGACCGCGCACATGGTGCGCCTCCCCCGACGAAGCTGCCGACGCCGTCGACCACCTCGGGTGAGACCAGATCGGCCAGCCAGCCGTTCATGGACCCATAGCCGGTGGCGTAAATGATGACGTCTGCGTCGAGTTCGGTTCTGTCGGGCACCAGCAGGGCGGCCGGTTCAGCCTGCCGGAGCTGAGGGTGCGACGCCTGGACAACCCTGACCTTGCGGGTTTTGGAGGCAGTCGTCGGCGTAGTTCCGGGTGATTGAGCGCCAGACGCTGACCGTCTGCGGCGGTGAGCTGAACTGGCCTTGGCCTGGGATGGGCAGCGCCGGCCCACCATTCACGGAGTAGGTGCCTTGGAAATGCGTGGTCAACACCACTGAGAAATCGCCGGTCTGCGTGTAGGCGTGGCTGGTGGGCGTCTTTTCGCCCCAGCGATCCTGTGGGAGGGGTCCGCCCGATGCAGTCTGCGGTCCGAGCGACGTGCCGTCGCCATAGTTCCAGGTGTACTGCACGGGCTTTGCAACGATGGAGACACTTTGACCCAGCATGTCGATGGCGAATGATTGTTCGACGGCTACCGCATAGAAGTTTGTCTCGGCACCTCTGAGAGTGTGCGGGCTCGGCTGAATAACAGAGTTGCCAGGATTGACGGGTAGCTGCTCGAACGCGGTTTGGATTTGCGCCGCGATTCTGCCCAATACATCATCAGGATTCTCGGAATACACACACCTGTCGGGACGAATCGTTGACCATATCGGGGGAGTGAAGACTTTCAGCGATGAGTACCACCTGACGGGACGCCCGTCGTTCCCTTGGTCGCAGCGCACCGCACCGGTCAGACAAGCAATGTCGAAGTTGTTCTTTGTGGCGTCAAGGCATAGATATTCAAATCTATAGATGTTCGGGTCTTCCGCTAGAGCACCTGGCGCGTCCACCCAGACACCTGAATCAGGGTCGAGGTGCCATGAAGATACGGTGACCCCGGTCTGGTCCCAGCGCCCTTTCACGGGAGAGTCCATAGAGTCGGCCCTCGCCTCGAATGCTGGTGATCCGGAAAGAAGAATGAGTATTGCAAGGAGTCGAAGAGCTCTGCTGGCGATGGTACTCACTGGCTCTTGGCCAAGTGCTCAACGGTCACGGCCCTCCACGCTCCGCCTCCATACAACGCGATCATTATGTCGCCAGTTGCGGGGCCTCGTTCGGTCGTTTCGTCCAGTGTCTTGTCCCCGCGGTAATAGGACATGGCTTCCTGATACACCTGAATCAGCACTTGGTACTCAGCCGGATTTGTTTCAATGAAATTGGATTGAACACCCTCCACAACCATTTTGCCGCCGGCCAACCATCTACCCTCGGAGTACCATCCTTGGACAACTTCCTTCACCCGTCCACAAGAGACGCATGTCGGACTCGATACCAATTCCAGCGGTTCCATGTCTCCGGTCTCGTATGCGTATGAGAGCGTCGAATACCAGTACCGCGCGAACGCCTCGAGTCCTTCCTTCGTCTCCGCCTTTGCAGCCTCCGGCAGTACGGGAACGGGGACATTTTGCGCCCTGCCTGTTGCATCGGCAGGCTTGTAGGTGGCCGTCGGTGTTGGCGTCGCAGTGGGGGTGGAGGACACCGACGGGCTCGAAGACTCATCGGCCGGCGAGGCTGGCGGCGGCGCTCCCCCGCCGATGCAGGCGGTGATCGAGAGCAGGAAGGCCGTGACAATCGCGGCTACAACCGTGCGCTGGCGCCTGGAAGTCGAAGTGCGAGATGTCATGGTCAGCTACTCCCCCGATAGAAAATCAAGACGCCTGAGTCCAAACAATGCTTAAGGGTAACCGACATCACATTTTGGCGGTCAAGGTTATCCACAGGCTTGCAAGGAAATCTCAAGATCGACACTCGGGCCCATTGGCCTCTAGCGTTTCTCTACAGCGGACAGAACAATGAACCCATGATGTTCGAACATGCAGACGGCAATCCCATCCTCAATCTGGATGAAGAACAGAACTGGAAACTGATTGAGGGCACAAAGCACGGCAGACTCGTAGTCACCGTGGCCGGCGAGCCCGACATCTTCCCCGTGAATTACGCGGTCAGCGGCAAGAAGTTGTTCCTTCGCACGGCCCCCGGCAACAAACTGGCCGAACTCACCATCAATTCCAAAGTGCTCTTCGAAACTGACGGCATCCTGTCCGAGGAAGCATGGTCTGTGGTTCTCCGCGGTACCGCCAGGGTGCTCGACCAGTCCGCAGATATCGCTGCAGCCGAGGCGCTCGGGCTGAAGCCCTGGGTACCGACATTGAAGGACTTCTACGTCGAGATTGAGCCGACGTCGGTCAGCGGCCGGCACTTCCAGTTCGGCGAACACCCGGAACGGGAAATCTAGCGCCGGTCCCCCGCGCCCCAATCGCGGCGAGCCCGCCGGAACCCCCAACCCGGCGCGGGCGGACCGTGCGCCGCCTAGACTTAAACGATGGCGGACAAGCTGACACCTGAGCGGCGCAGCTGGAACATGTCCCGTATCCGCGGCAAGAACACCAAGCCTGAATTGCTGGTCCGAAGACTGCTCCATGCAAAGGGCTACCGGTACCGCCTCCACGGCACCGCCCGGGGCGGACGGCTGCCCGGCAACCCTGATCTCGTGTTCGCAAGCCGCCACAAAGTCATCTTCGTCAACGGCTGTTTCTGGCATTTCCATGACTGCCGGGTAGGGCAGCACGCGCCCAAATCCAACGCTGAGTTCTGGGAAACCAAACGAACCCGGACCCGGAACCGCGACGCCGAGCAACGGCGCTTGCTCGAAAGTGCCGGCTGGGCGGTACTCACCGTGTGGGAATGCGAGCTGAAGGATCAGTCAGCGCTGGAGCACCAATTGGACGCGTTTCTGCTCGGGACCGGGGATCCGGCGACCGGCCCTCGCGATTCCCAGGCCTCGTGACCTGCCACGGCATGGTCGGCTTTGCGTTCACGCGACACCGACAATCATGGTGTGGCTAAACGAGACAGGGCGATCTCTCTCGGCTACTATCCCATTCGGGGGATTTAGACTCTATTCGGTTAGTACCGTCGGTACTACTACACCTACGGGAGAGCGCAAGATGCCTCACTTGCTGATGTCGAACCAGCCACTGGACAGCGCCACGCCGCCATCGCAGCCATCCACCGAATCCACGATTCTGGAATTCCGGCGGCCCGGAGACAGCAGCTCCCCCGCGATCCCGGCTAAGCCCAGCGAGGCAGAGCACGACCTCGAACCCCTGCGGCTGCAGGTGACTTCGATCATTGATGAAATTCTCGCTGAGACCGGCCCCGCAGAAGCGGAAGTGCGCGAAAGACTCCGCCGGCATGTCGCAGAACATCCCGGCCAGCCGGAAAAGGCCCTGTTGAAGCACCTGCTGATGGCATCCATCGTGCAGGATGAATCCGCCTAACGTCAGCGGTCTATTTTGGCCTGCCGCAACACTTCGCCCCACGACTGCTGGGCGAGGTCAGCCACTGAGGCGAGGATCTCGGAGGGCGGCAGGGACAAATCCAACGGAAATTCCACGATGTCAATGTCGGTGTTGAGAATGCGGCGCAGCTTGATTTCCCCTGCGCCCGGGTAAATCATCCACGCCGTGGGCACGCGCAGGGACGTACAGTAGGCCAGCATCCGGTAGTGGTCTGCGGACAGGGACGCGCCGATGTCCGCAGCCGCCGTGTATTTGGCGTCGTACACCATCACCGGCCGCCCGCCCAGGAAGTGCACGGCGCCGGGCTGCACCACGATCCGGTCCGAGTCGCGGACCGCCTCGTTCAGCAGCGCGTTGAAGCGCAGCCGCATCTCCCCCTGGTAGGCCGCCATGGCTTCCCGCAGTGCGGTCCCGACGAAGTCCTCGAACACCTTGGCCATATCCACCACGAACGACGCCGACTGCTGCTTGCCGTCGCCGGCCTCCGACGAGGCGTTCCGCAGGATCACTTCGGCGAGCCGGAGGGCCGCGTGGTAGCGCGTGTTCATCCGGCTGGGCCGCCACTGCGGCAGGGGCGCGCCGGACTGAAGGCGCGTCACGGCGTCGAGCTTTCCCTTCAGCTGCCGCAGCCGGCTGAGCACTTCAGGGCGCACCCCCGGCACCTGGGACATCCGCACCAGCGCGGCGCGCAGGATCCTGTTTTCGGCAATGTCCTCCGTGAACTCGTCGTAGGAGACCTCCAGCGGGACCAGCATGCCGGGGCGGCGGGAGACCTGGTCCGAGATCCGGATCCGGCCCTTGACCGTCCGGAGCGATTCCTCCACCGTCAGATAGCCCTGGAGGACGCCGCGGCTCAGCGCGCGTTCGGCAAGTTGCGCCAGCGATTCCGCCAGCGCGCTCCACAGGTCCGTCTCCTCGACCGCCGCGACGGAATCGTCCCGGAAACCCTGGTCCCCCGCGTAGCCGAGCAGGAACAGGAGCCGGCCCAGGCCCAGCCGTTCCTTCGGCCGGACCTCCAGCTGCACCGTGGGCGTGCGCACCGAACCGACCTTGCCCACCGGTTCAATCCGGTACAGGCCCATCCCCATCGGCGAGGCCTTGGCCAGGCCGGTGCCGTTGACGTACGCGGCGCTGCCCGGATCGAGCCGTTCCACGACGCCTGCCGACAGCTCATCGAGGACGATCCGGCGCAGCGGCGAGGCACCCAGGCTAGACGTGCGCAAGGCGGCCGAGCAGTTGTTCCAGTCCGAAGCGCTCTTCGAGCTGGGCGCGGTTGAGCTGGCCGTGATAGTGCTCCTCCAGCAGCGGCATGAGCTCGTACTTCCAGATCCGGCGCAGCCCCTTCGGGGTCTGGGCAGACTTCTTCATGAAATACGACGGGCCGATCATGAGGTCCCGGTCCCACTCGTCGATCGCGTCGTTGAGGGCATCCAGGAGCAGGGCCGGCGTCGTATCCAGGTCCCTGGCCTGCAGGAAGCGCAACAGCGAACCCTTCACGGGCTCCGTCTTCGGGTGCAGTTCGATGAAGGAGAAGCGGCGGCGGATCGCTGCGTCCATCATCGCGATGGAGCGGTCCGCGGTGTTCATGGTCCCGATGATGTAAAGGTTGTCCGGCAGCGTGAACGGCTCGTTGGGGCTGTACTGAAGGTAGATCCGGTCATCGCGGTATTCGAGCAGGAAGTACAGCTCGCCGAAGACCTTGGCCAGGTTCGCACGGTTCATCTCGTCGATGATCAGGAAGTACGGCTTGTTCTCGTTGCCGGGTTTGGCCGCTTCCTCGGCGAGCCGCCGCAGCGGTCCGGCCACGAGCTTGAAGGACACCTGGCCCTCGTCCGTCTTGTCCGGGCGGAAGCCTTCGAAGAAGTCCTCGTAGGCGTACGACGGGTGGAACTGGACGAGTTTGACCCGCTCATCCGTGGTGTCGCCGGCGAGCTCGGCCGCCAGGTGTTTGGCGAGGTACGTCTTTCCGGTTCCCGGCGGCCCGTACAGCACCAGCTGCCGGTTCTCTTCGAGGAGTTCGGCGATCTCCTGCAGCGGCTCCAGATCCATATGCAAGGACTCGGCGAACTCGGGCGTCAGGGGCCGGAAACCGTCACAGGCAGGTTCGACGACGGCGGCCGGCTCGGCGCCGTCGTTCTCGTCAGCTTCGGCTTCTGCGGGCAGCAGGGCTTCGAGGGCCTGGATGACGCGGGTGATGTCCACGATGTTGCCGGGGGTGGTCAGCTGGCGCTGCACGTGCCGGGGAAGCCCGGACACTTCGTGCGTCTCGTCGAACCAGCGGACCTTGCGGTGCAGCCTGCGGTTGTCCTCCCGGTGCTCCGGTTCCCCGAGCACCACGCCAACCCGGACCGTGCCGGAGGTCTGGTAGAGGGCGAGGTCGCCCGGCTTCATCACGGTCAGGAAGGCAAAGATGGCGGTCTTCGTGTCCTCGCGCTCGACGTAGCCGAGGTGCTTGTAGTCCTCGTCGACGGCGTGCTGGACCAGCCCCGCCGTGACGCCCGGATCCAGCAGGCGGAGGTGCTCGACGTCGAGCGTCACGGTTTCCTCGGCGCGCCAGGCGCCCTGCAGTTCGGCGTTGTCATGGTGGGTACGCAGCAGCCAGGCGCGGCGGCCCGGATCGCCGACCTTGCGCCACTGGCTTACGAGCTGGCGGGAGTACCAGTCGATCCGTTGGCCGGCCTGCTCGTCGAGGTGGAGACGGATGCGGTGGATGTCAGCCGAGACTTCCTCGTCGCTGTCCCCCTTCGCGCCGCCCACCAGGGACGCGAACGCGTCGCGGATCTCCTGCCGTTCGACGTCGGCCACGACGGGCTCGAAGTAGCTCGGCCAGACCAGGAACTCGATGCTGCGGCGGATGGCCGGCTGGTCGTCCGGAGTCCCGGCAACGAGGCGGTGGAAAGCGAGGGGGTCTTTGACTGCCGCCGTGACCGTAGTCGAGGACTGCGCGGCCACATGCCTGACGAACCGGCACAGCCATTTCAGGTGGTCCCAGATGGTCCAGTTGAACTCGGCGGTGCGGTCCCGGATGACGCCATGGTCTGTCATGCCGGCGTAGAGCTCGTCCGGAAGCTCCAGCGGAGGCTCCAGCCAGGATGCGGCCTCGGCGACGCGGGCACGCTTGACCTTGAGCGATTTCACCTCGTGGGCGAGCGGCAGGGACTGGAGGAACAGCAGTTCGACAGCGAGCTGCTTGGCCCCCCGCGACGCACCCTCAAGGTTCTGGCGGAGGTTGGTCATCATGGGCGCTTTGGGGTCGGGAACGCCCCGTTCGAGACGGCTCAGCAACTCGGCC
Organism: Arthrobacter sp. 05T442; assembly: GCF_056395945.1. Taxonomy (NCBI): domain Bacteria; kingdom Bacillati; phylum Actinomycetota; class Actinomycetes; order Micrococcales; family Micrococcaceae; genus Arthrobacter; species Arthrobacter sp. 05T442. Next base: position 175,322 of record NZ_JBFTKM010000003.1, read on the forward strand.
GCGGCCGGGACCGACCATGTTCTGGTACGGCCGTCCAGGGCCGATGCTTTGCCGTGCAGCCCGGGCCCCAGAACAAACCACGCCGCGTCTTCGATCTCTTTGGAGATGCCGAGGGCGCGGTGCATGGCAGGCTTTTTGGTTGGGGTCATACGTTCAATTTACAGGCTTAAGCTGAACGTGCGCATCAAGCCCAGCCCGGGGCTACCGGACAGTATCCCAAGCTACGCCGGAGCCGGGCGGCCAGCCGGAGAGCGTCGCCCGGCTGGCGCCTGGCGGACGTTCGGCCGCTGCTTGCCGGCTGTTTCGTAGATGTCCGTCAGCCGTTTGCCGGCTATTTGGTGGCGGGGAGCCGCTTCCGGCCGAAGGTGAAGTAGCAGCCTGGGCCGACGAAGTTGATCAGCGTGGCCGCCCGCCACATTGCCTTGCTGCCGCGGATCTCCGCCGCCGGCCGGCGTGAAATGTCCCGTTGCGCGGCGATCAGGAGGGCAAACTGGATGGTTGCTCCCAGGATGGTCCCGAACCGCGCCATCGGCGAGAGTTCCTTCCACGTCTTCTTCTTCCGGATGTGTTTCTTGCGCATGTTCACCGTGATCACAGCTCCTTGCTTCCGGGTGGGTGTTGCCGGGTTGTTCATTGTAGGAGCGATCCCGACGCGGAGGTAGAGGCGATGGGACCGGTCGGGCCGGCCCGCCGTCAGCGGCCGGCCGCTGCGTGCGTGACGGTGAACGGTGCGAGCCGTTCCTTCTGCTCGGGGGTCAGCCGAAGCACGCGGCCGCTCGCCTCGTCAACGAACGCCAGGTGGCTCGTGGCCCGCACGCAATCCTCGCCGGTAACGGAGTCCCGGATGAGGTAGTGGATATCGAAACTGGCTCCCTTGACCGCGCCGATCCACAGCTGGACGACGGCGGGCACGTTGCGGTATTCGAGGGTCCTGACGTAGCGGATCTTGTGGTCCACCACCAGCGCGAGGGTGCCTTCCGGGACGTCGTTGAAGAGCGACACCGGCGGCTCGATCCCGGGCAGCCCGGGTCCGCGCGGAGGGCCGAAGGCCGCGATCCGGGCCTCCTCCAGGATCCGGACGATCTGGACGTTGTTGATGTGGCCGTAGGCGTCCATGTCGCCCCAGCGCATGGGCACCTGCACCTCGATGCGCCCGGGGTTCTGAACGGTCGGGTTCTGGGCGGCGGGCCCGACGGCGCTCAGCTCCGCACCGCCGTCGGGTCTTCCGCCGCGTTCTCCGAGAAGGACGCCTCGGCGTCTTCGCCGGCGAACTGGGACATGTACAGGCGATAGTAGGCGCCCTGGAGTTCCAGGAGTTCGGCGTGCCGTCCCTGCTCCACGATGCGGCCTGCTTCCATCACCAGGATGGTGTCCGCGTCGCGGATGGTGGAGAGCCTGTGGGCGATCACAAAGCTCGTGCGCTCCGTGCGCAGGGCCGCCATGGCTTTCTGGACCAGCACTTCCGTCCGGGTGTCCACGGAACTCGTGGCCTCGTCCAGGATCAGCAGTGAGGGGTTCGCCACAAAGGCCCGGGCAATCGTGATCAGCTGCTTTTCGCCGGCGCTGACGTTGTTCCCCTCCTCGTCGATGACCGTGTCGTAACCATCCGGGAGTGCGCGGACGAAGCGGTCCACGAACGTGGCCTTCGCCGCCTCCATGATCTGGTCTTCGGTGGCATCCAGCTTGCCGTAGCGGATGTTCTCGTAGATGGTTCCGCCGAAGAGCCAGGCGTCCTGCAGGACCATGCCGACCTTCGCGCGGAGTTCCGCACGGCTGAGCTGCGTGATCTCGACGCCGTCCAGTGTGATGCTGCCGGCGTTGAGCTCGTAGAAGCGCATCACGAGGTTCACCAGGGTGGTCTTCCCCGCGCCCGTCGGCCCGACGATCGCCACGGTGTGCCCGGGCTCGGCGGTGAAAGACAGGTCCTCGATCAGGGGCTTATCCGGCGAGTAGCTGAAGGTGACGTGCTTGAACTCGACATGGCCGTCGGTCTTCGCCGGCAGGTGCTCGGTGGCGGTTTCGGCGTCCTGTTCCTCGGCGTCCAGGAATTCGAAAACCCGCTCCGCGGAGGCGACGCCGGACTGCAGCATGTTGGCCATGCCCGCCATCTGGCCCAGCGGCTGGGTGAATTCCCGGGAGTACTGGATGAACGCGGTGGCGTCGCCCAGGCTCATGCCGCCGGAGGCGACGCGCAGGCCGCCGACGACGGCGATGCCCACGTAGCTGAGGTAGGACACGAACTGCATGACCGGCATGATCATGCCGGAGACGAACTGGGCGCCGAAGCTGGCCCGGTACAGGGCCTCGTTCCGCTCGTCGAAGCGGGCCAGCATGTCGGCGTCGCGGCCGAAGACGCGGACGAGGTCATGGCCGGAGAAGGATTCCTCGATCTGGCCGTTGAGCTCACCGGTGTTCTTCCACTGCGACGCGAACAGTTTCTGGCTGCGGGAGCCGATGATGCCTGCGGCCACCCCTGACAGCGGCAGCGCGATCAGTGCGATCAGGGCCAGCTGCCAGGACACGATGAACATCATGATCACGATGCCGAGCACTGTCAGCGCCGAGTTCACCAGCTGCGCGAACGCCTGCTGCAGCGCCTGCTGGATGTTGTCGACGTCGTTGGTGACGCGGGAGAGGATGTCGCCGCGCTGGCGGGTGTCGAAGTAGTTCAGCGGGAGCCTGTTGAGCTTGTTTTCGGTGTCGTCCCGGAGCCTGCGGACCACCCGCATGACGAGAACGTTCAGGACGTAGCCCTGCAGCCACAGGAAGATGTTGGCGACGAAGTACATCACCAGCACAACGCTGATCAGGAAGGCGAGCTTCTGGAAGTCGATGCCAACGCCGGGCACCAGGTCCATCTTGGAGAGCATGTCGGCGAGGTTGTCCTTGCCCTGGGAGCGCAGCCCCTGGACGAACTGTTCCTTGCTGGCCCCGGCCGGAAGCTGCTTGCCGACGACTCCGCCGAAGATCACGTCCATGGCCTGGCCCAGGATCCGGGGCGCGATGACGTTGAGGACGACGGCAACCGTCACCATCCCGAGCACCAGGGCTATGCCTGCCCGCTCGGGCTTCAGCAGGCCCATAAGGCGCTTCGCGGACGGCCAGAAATGCTGCGCCTTCTTGGCCGGCATGGCGCCGAACATGCCGCCGTCGGCTTCACCCGGAGTGAATTTCTCCTCGAAGAACTCCTCGTCCGGCGCTTCGTTGGCGGAGACTGTGTTCCCCGGCGCTTCGATCGCGGAGACTTTCTCGTTGGTGCTCATGCCACGGCCTCTGCAGTCAGCTGGGATTCGACGATTTCCTGATACGTTGTGGAGCTTTCGAGCAGTTCCTCATGCGTGCCGCGGTCCACGATCCGGCCGTTTTCCAGCACCAGGATCTGGTCGGCGTCGGCAATCGTCGAGACCCGCTGGCCCACGATGATCACCGTCGCGTCCGCTGTCTTGGCCTTGAGGGCCCGGCGGAGCCGGGCGTCGGTGGCAACGTCGAGGGCCGAGAACGAGTCGTCGAAGAGGAACACCTTGGGCCCGGTGACGAGGGCCCGTGCGATGCACAGCCGCTGCCGCTGGCCGCCGGAGACGTTGGTGCCGCCCTGGGCGATGCGGGAGCCGAGGCCGTCCTTCTTTTCCCGCACAAAGTCCTCCGCCTGGGCCACGGTCAGCGCCTCCCACAGTTCCTCGTCCGTGGCCTCGGGCTTGCCGAACCGCAGGTTGTGCTCAATGGTTCCCGAGAAAAGGTAGGGACGCTGCGGCACCATCGCCACGCGCTGCGTGATCTCGGCCCGGTCCAGGTTGGTGACGGGGACGCCGTCGAGCAATACCTCCCCGGATTCAGCGTCATAGAGCCGGGGCAGCAGGGCCAGGAGACTCGTCTTGCCGGCGCCGGTGGAGCCGATGATTGCCACGGTCTGGCCCGGCTCGGCCGTGAAGCTGATGTTGCTGAGCACGGGTGCTTCGGCACCGGGGTAAGCGAAGGAGACGTTGCGGAACTCCACGCGGCCCGCCTTTTCGGCCGGCGCCACGGGGGTGAGCGGTTCGTGGATGGAGGGTTCGACGTCGAGCACCTCGCCGATGCGGTCCGCGCACACCGAGGCGCGCGGAATCATCATGGCCATGAACGTGCCCATCATGACGGCCATCAGGATCTGGAGCAGGTATTGCAGGAACGCGGTCAGCGAACCGACCTGCATCTCGCCGGCGTCCACTCGCTGGCCGCCGAACCACAGCACCGCGGCGGTGGAGACGTGCAGGATCATCCCGATCGCGGGGAACATCAGCACGAACAGCGCACCGATCTTCAGCGAGACATCCGTGAGTTCCTTGTTGGCCGCGCCGAACCGCTCGGCTTCGTGGGGTTCGCGCACGAACGCCCGGACCACCCGGATGCCGATGATCTGCTCGCGGAGGACCCCGTTGAGCCGGTCGATCTTCTTCTGCATGGAGCGGAAGAGCGGCATCAGCCGGACCACGAGGTAGCCCACCACAACCGTCAGCAGCGGAACCGAGACCCAGACCAGCCAGGAAAGGTTGAGATCCTCGCGCAGCGCCATGAAGATGCCGCCGATGCACATGATGGGCGTGGCCACCATGAAGTTCAGCCCCATGAGCACGAGCATCTGGACCTGCTGGACATCGTTGGTTCCGCGCGTGATGAGCGTGGGGGCGCCGAACACACTGACGTCCTTGGCTGAGAAGCTGCTGACCTTGCGGAAGACCCCGCGCCGCAGGTCCCTGCCGAACGCCATCGCGGCCTTCGAGCCGAAGTAGACTCCGGCGATGGCCGTCACCACCTGGATCAGCGCGACCCCGAGCATGACTCCGCCGGTGCGCCAGATGTAGTCCGTGTCCCCGCGGGAGACGCCCTCGTCGATGATCTGGGCGTTGAGGCTGGGGAGGTACAGTGCCGCGATGGTCGACGCGAGCTGGAAAATGACGACAGCCGCGATGTACGGCAGATACGGCTTGGAATAGCGCCGCATAAGGGTGACAAGCATGCCCATGAGTCCTTTAGCAATACGTCAATGGTGATGCGCTTTCGGGAGCGCCGAGTGAATGGAGTAATTAATAGCAGTGGGGGCCGACAGCCTAGGCCCCACTCTACGAAATACCCGGCGCACATGAAACAACATGGGAAATGGAACACCGAATATCATCCCAACGGTGTATTTGTTCGCGCTTCGGGGTTCCCGCTGGAACGACGGCGGCCCGGCGGCGCGCCCCGCAGGGCGGCCACCGGGCCGTCGTGGATCCGGGTCCGTGGATCATGGACGCCGAACTAGCCGTTTCGGTGCCGGCCGTGTGTTGCGATGTACTCGGCGGCCGCGCGCTGAAGCTTCCGTTCCTTCGCGAGCTGCCGGCGCAGGGCCGTGAGCTCTTCGCTGACACGCGCCTGTTCGGCGGCGATGGCACGCTGCTCGGCCGCCTGCTCATAGACCGCCCGCAGGGCGTCGGCCAGCTGGAGCTGCTGCTCCGCCAAGAGCTGCTGGGTCTGCAGCAGCAAGGGAACGACGTCGGCGGCCTCGGCGCGCGCGTCGGCCACGAGGGTGCGGGCCCGCGCCCGGGCGCCCTCCCGGTCCGAGGCCCGGTCCTCTGCGGGCCCCTGCTGGCCAGTGGCCCGAAGTCCGGTATTCGGGAGCCCTGCGTTGGGACCGCCGATGTCCGCACGGGCGGCGTCCGGGAACCGGGATTCGCTGGCGCGCTGCCTGCTGAGCACTTCGATGAATTCGCGGTCAAGGTCCACGATTCCGCTTCCGGATGCGGACCCGTCAGGCGAAGCGGCTGAGCCTGCAGTCCCGGGGGTGCCGGCGTCGTAGGACCGGAACCCGTCGGACGGCTCACCGGCGTCGATCCCGGCCGTCCCCGGTGCGGTCGCGGCCACGATTCCGCCGGCTGCTGCCGCGGCGTCGTCTCCGCGCTCGGCGGGTTCGGCGCTGATGTCCACGGTGCGGCGCAACGGGCGTTCCTTGATGAACAGGATCGCCACGAGCGCCACCAGGCCGATGATGGCCGAGATCAGGAAGATCTGGGCAATCGCATCACCGTACGCGGCGCGCATGATGTCGCGGATCGGTGCCGGCATGTCTTTGAGGTCCATGCTGGCGCCGGAGGAACCGGCCGGGACCTGGATCTTGGCCGCAGCGAGTCCTTCCACTGCGAGCTCCTTGACGCGGTTGCCCAGCACGGCACCAAGGACCGAGACGCCGATGGCGCCACCGAAGGAGCGGAAGAAAGCAACAGAGGCGCTGGCCGTGCCGATGTCCGTCGCCTTGACCGTGTTCTGGACCGCGAGGACCAGGTTCTGCATCAGCAGGCCGAGACCGATGCCGAGGATGGCGGTGTAGATGCCGGTCAGCCAGAGATCGGTGGTGTGGTCCATGCTGCCCGCGAGGCCCAGGCCGCCGATCAGCAGGACGGCGCCCGCCACGAGGTAGCGCTTCCACTTTCCGGTGCGGCTGATGAGCATGCCGGAGGCCACGGAACCGATCAGGTTGCCTGCGATCATCGGCAGGGTCAGCAGGCCGGCTTCGGTGGGGGTGGCTCCGCGTGCCACCTGGAAATACTGGCCAAGGAAGGTCGAGGAGCCGAACATGCCGACGCCCACAGCCACCGAGGCCAGGATCGCGAGGGCAGTGGTGCGCTCGGAGATGATCTTGAGCGGGATGATGGGCTGGGCCACCCGGGATTCCACGACCACCAGCAGGGCCAGAAGCAGCACGCCGCCGCCGACCATGGCCGCCGTCTGCCAGGACCACCAGTCGTAGTAGTCCGGGTTGCCGGCGAAGGAGACCCAGATCAGCAGGAGGCTGACGCCGGAGGTCAGCAGGATCGAACCGAGCCAGTCGATCTTGGCTGGGCGCTTGATGTGCGGGATCTTCAGCGTGATCTGGAGCAGGATGAGGGCAACGACGGCGAGCGGGACGCAGACGAAGAAGGTCCAGCGCCACCCCAACGGGCTGTCCACGATGAATCCTCCCAGCAGCGGGCCGCCGGCCGTACCGACGGCCATGACGCCGCCCATGTAGCCGGAGTACTTGCCACGGTCACGCGGCGGGATCATGGATCCGATGATCGCCTGGGCCAGGGCCGTGAGCCCGCCCATGGCGATGCCCTGGATGACGCGGGCGGTCAACAGCAGCGGGATGGTCTCGGACAGGCCGGCCATGACGGAGCCGGCCACGAAGATCACAATGCTCAGCTGGACGAGGACCTTCTTGTTGAAGAGGTCCGCCAGCTTGCCCCAGATCGGCGTCGTTGCGGCGTTGGCCAGCAGCGCCGCCGTAATGACCCAGGCGAAGTCGGTCTGCGTGCCCTTGAGCTCGGACATGATGGTCGGAAGGGCGTTGGCCACAATGGTGCTGCTCAAGATGGCGGTGAAGAACGCGGCCAGCAGCCCGGTGAGGGCCTCCATGATCTGGCGGTGGGTCATCGGCGCCGGCTGTGCGGCGGATTCCGGTGCAGCGGATGCTCCCGGTGGAATGTGGGACGGGGCCGGGGACGGCCCTGTCGCGGCAGCGTGGCTAGCCATATGTCTACTCCTCAACAAGTTCGGTCGTGTTTGTGGTTCCGGCCGTCGTTGCCCGGGCTGAAGTCCGCAGGGACTCAGCAAGTTTTTTGAGGGTCCGAGCCGTCACTTCGACGTCGTCCTCGCTCCAGTCCGCCAGCAGGCCCTGGATGGTCGCGGTGCGCTGGTCTTCGATGACGCGGAGCTTCTCAGCGCCGACGGCGGACAGCGCGATCAGTTGCGCCCGCCCGTCCTCCGGATCCGGCCTGCGGACCACATAGCCGTGCTCCTCAAGTTCGGCGATGTGCCGGCTGAGGACGGGGGCGCTGACGCCGAGCCGTTCCGCAAGGTGCGTGGCCCGGGATTCGCCCTCCCCCACGAAGCGGAGAACGCCCTGCAGCGCCACGCCCGTGTCTTGTCCCCGCAGGTTGGCTGCGGCGACGCACCGGACGGCGCGCTGGAGATCGAAGATCTGATAAACGAGTTTGGCTGCAGCGTTGGATTCAACTGACATAACGGACACCCCTCTTTTGTTTGCCCAAGGCAACTATATAGCAAAATTGGTTACTTTGGGAAACTAACGTGTGCCGGTGGTGGCCAGGCCTGCCGAAGGAGGCGTTTAAACGCCGAGCGCGGACCGGCAGCGCCGCCCTTACGTGTGCCGCAAAGGTTGGCTGCCGGTCCGCGCGGAGACTGACGCGGTGGACCGTCTAGGTGGCCAGGTGTGTGGGCCCGAACATCTTGAGCAGGGTTTCGACGACGACGACGTTGGGGCCGTCCGCGGCGAAAGCGGCCTTCAGCGCGCCCCCGACGCCCTCGGGGGCGATCCTGACGGCCGGCACGCCGAAGGCCTCGGCCAGTTTGACGAAGTCGGGCCGGGCGAGCTCGGTGGCCGTGGCCTTGCCGAAGGCGCCGACCATGTACTCGCGCAGGATCCCGTACCCGCCGTCGTCCACGATCAGCCAGGTGACCGGAACGTTGTGCTGTTTGGCGGTGGCAAGCTCGGAGATGGAGTACATCGCCGATCCGTCGCCGGAGACGGCCAGTACCCGCCCCGGCCTGCCGGTGGTTTCCAGGCCGACGGCGCCGCCGATCGCCGCGGGGAAGCCGAAGCCCAGCCCACCGGCGCCCTGCGCGGAGTGGAACTGGCCCCGGCGGGCGTCCCAGCAGCTCCAGGCCCAGTAGGCGGAGATCGTCATGTCCCAGAACGTCTGCATGTCCGCGGGAACGGCCTCGCGGATGTCCGCCATGAACTTCAGTTCCTTGCCGAGGTCCTGTGCTTCGAGGCGGCCCTTGACCTTCGCCAGGGTTTCCTTGGCCAGGACCTCGGGCGCCGTGCCGTGCCAGTCGGCGCGCTCTCCGTGCGGTTCCGTCAGGGCCTCATCGAGGGCGGCGAGGGCCTGTCCCGCGTCGGCACGGATACCCAGGCCGGGGCGGTTGGACTCCAGGACGCGGGGTTCGGCGTCGATCTGGATGATCCGGCCGCGGGGTTCGAACGTGAAGTAGTTGGACGTGACCTCGCCCAGGGAGGAGCCGACGACGATCAGCACGTCGGCGTCCTCGAGGACCTCCGTCATGTACTGGTCCTCGATCCAGGCCTGGAGCGAGAGTTCGTGGTTCCAGGGGAACGCACCGTTGCCGCCCGGCGTGCAGATGACCGGTGCCCGCAGCTTCTCGGCGATGGAGAGCAGCGACTTCTCGGCCTTGCCGCGGCGCGTACCGCCGCCGGCGATGATGGCGGGACGCTCCGCCGTCGAGAGCCATTTCACGGCCTCGCGGACCAGCTCCACCCGGGGCGGATTATCCGCCGCTTCGGCGAGGGCGTCCTCCACCGGCGGCACCATGATGGGATCCAGGAGCACGTTCTGCGGAATTTCCAGCCACACGGGTCCCTGCGGCGAGGAGATCGCCTCGGTCCAGGCGTCCTGGATGGCCGAGGGAATGCCGGAGGCGTGCTGGATGAGCCGCTGGCTCTTGGTGACGTTCGCGGCCGAGGCCTTCTGGTCATCGAGCTGGTGCAGCATGCCTTTGCGGCGCGCACCAAGCCCCTCCAGCGGGATCTGGCTCGCCACGACCACCATGGGCACGCCGGTGGCGTAGGCCTCCTGCAGTCCGGCCAGCGACGTCAGGGCGCCCGGGCCGGTGGAGAGGAAGAGCACCCCCACTTCGCCGGTGGCGCGGGAATAGCCGTCCGCGGCGAAGGCGGAGTTGTTCTCCACCCGGGAGGACACGAAATGCAGGTTTCCGCGGCCCATCGCGTCGAAGAGGCCCAGGGCGTGCTGGCCCGGGATGCCGAAGACCGTCTTGGCGCCCAGCGCCTCCAGGGTCTCGACGACGAGGTCCCCGCCGTTGCGCACGCCGGTCATTGGGTGACCGCCGGGGCGAATCCGGCCGGGCGTCGCGACTCCTGGCCGAGGGCCTGGGCTGCGTAGCCGCTGGGCGTGCCGAACCTGTCCCCTTCCACGGCGCGGTCCGCCATCAAGGTCACGAGTTCGTAGGCGACGTGGCTCGCGGCCACACCCGTGATGTCGGCGTGGTCGTAGGCGGGGGCGACCTCGACGACGTCGGCGCCCACGAGGTTCATGCCGCGGAAGCCGCGGATGATTTCCAGCAGTTCGCGGCTCGTGATGCCGCCCGCTTCCGGGGTGCCGGTGCCGGGGGCGTGGGCCGGGTCCAGGACGTCGATATCCACGGAGATGTAGAGCGGGCGGTTCCCAATCCGGTCGCGGACCTTGGCCACCGTTTCGAGCACGCCCTGGTAGTAGACGTCGGCGGAGGTGACGATGCCGAAGCCGAAGCGGTGGTCGTCGTCGAGATCCTTCTTGCCGTACAGGGGGCCACGGGTACCGATGTGGCTGATGGCCTCGGTGTCCAGGATGCCTTCCTCGACAGCGCGGCGGAAAGGCGTGCCGTGGGTGTATTCGGCGCCGAAGTAGGTGTCCCAGGTGTCCAGGTGCGCGTCAAAGTGCAGCATGGCGACGGGCTGGCCGGCGCGTTCGGCGGCGGCACGCAGCAGCGGCAGGGCAATGGTGTGGTCACCGCCGAGGGTCAACAGCTTGCTGCCAGCGGCGGTGAGGTCCAGGGCGTTCTGCTGGATGGTCTCGATGGCTTCATGGATGTTGAACGGGTTGACGGCCATGTCGCCGGCGTCGGCCACCTGGACATTCTCGAAGGGGCTGACATCCCAGGCCGGGTTGTACGGACGGAGCAGGCGGCTGGCCTCGCGGACGTGGTTGGCACCGAAACGGGCGCCGGGGCGGTAGGAGACGCCGGAATCGAACGGCACGCCGACCACCGTGACGTCGGCCCTGGCGACCTGGTCCAGCCGCGGCAGGCGGGCGTAGGTGGCGGCTCCCGCGTAGCGCGGAATGCGGGATGAATCGATGGGGCCAAGGTTGCCGTTGGCCTCGATGCGCAGCTCTTCCAAAAGACGCCTCTCCTTCGAGGATTGACTGACGGGTGTGACAGCCATCATACACTCGAAGTTTCGCGTTGCGCATCATTTGTTTACCAAAGATCTGGCTTGGGGGCCGGTTCTCGGAAGCCGCGGGCGGGCAGTGCGGCGCCGCCGTCGCCGTCGGCGCCACCGCACTGGCCGCACCGCCGTCGGCGTCGTTCGTCCGCACCGCACTGGCTGCGCCGCCGTCGTCGTCGGCACCGCCGCACCGCACTGGCCGCGCCGCCGTCGGCGTCGTTCGTCCGCACCGCCGTCGCCGCCCGCACCGCCGGGGCCATCCGTTCAGGCGATGGCCGAGGCGCCCCGTTCCCCCGTCCGGACGCGGACAGCGTCGCGGACGTCAATGGTCCAGATTTTGCCGTCCCCAAAATGGCCCGTACGGGCAACCGCCAGGACCGCCTCCACGACGCCGTCGACCACGTCCTCGTTAACCAGGACTTCCACCCTGACCTTGGGGAGGAGATCGGAGTTGTATTCAGCGCCGCGGTAGACCTCCACATGACCGCGCTGCCGGCCGTAGCCGCTGGCCTGGCTGACCGTCAGCCCGTTGACCCCGAGTTCCTCCAGTGCAACGCTGACGGCGTCGACCTTCTCCGGCCGCACGATGGCTGTCACGAGCTTCATGTGGAGACCTTGCCGCGGGCTGGTTCGCTCTCCGGACGGCTTTCGGCCTGGATCTCCGCCTTCACCTCAGCCTGCACCTCAGCCCGGGAGGCCGCGGGGATGGCCTTTCCGTGCGGATCACCGGGATGGAAGCTTCCGCCGACCATGAGGAGCTCGTACGCCGTTTCCGCATGTTCCGTCACGTCGATGCCGGAGAGCTCATCGGCCTCGGTCACCCTCATCCCAATGGTCTTGTGGATTGCGAAGCCGATCAGAGTGGTCATGACGGCACTCCACACGGTGACGATGAGCGCGGTGAGCAGTTGGGGCCAGAACTGCGCCAGGCCGCCGCCGTACAACAATCCGCCTTCGGTCTTGGCGGACGGGAGGGCGAAGAATCCAAGCGACAGCGTTCCCCACAGGCCGCCGACGAAGTGTACGGCCACAACATCAAGTGAGTCGTCCAAGCCGATCTTGAACTTCAGCCCGACGGCGAGCGCACACACCGCCCCGGCGATCGTGCCGATGAGGATGGCGCCGACCGGGTCGATGAACCCGCAGGCAGGAGTGACGGCGACCAGGCCAGCCACCGCGCCCGAGGCGGCACCGAGCGACGTGGCATGCCCGTCCCTGATCCGCTCCACCAGCAGCCAGCCAAGCAGTGCCGCACTCGTTGCCAGCAGGGTGTTGGTCCAGGCCAGCCCTGCCGTGGCGTCGGCCGCGAGTTCCGAGCCCGCATTGAAACCGAACCAGCCAAACCACAGCAGTCCCGCGCCCAGCATCACGAAGGGCAGGTTGTGGGGACGGATATTCGGGTCCTTCATGAAGCCGAGGCGCTTGCCCAGAACCACGGCCAGCATGAGGCCCGCGATGCCTGCGTTCATGTGCACGACGGTGCCGCCGGCGAAGTCGAGCGCCGAGATCTTGCTGCCGACGATGCCGGTAGCGCCAAAGATTCCGCCGCCCCAGACCCAGTGGGCGATCGGCGCATAGACAAGTGTCACCCACAGCGCGGCGAACAGGAGCCAGGGGCCAAACCTGACGCGTTCGGCGACCGCCCCGCTGATGAGGGCGACGGTAATGATGGCAAAGGTGGCCTGGAAACCGATGAACACCATGTCCGGCAGGCCCGCAGCCTTGCCGCCGATGCTGCTGGTCAGCCCGCTCAGGCCGAAGTTGGCGAAGGGGTCCCCGACGAATCCGCCGAGGGTGTCGGGCCCGAACGCCATGCCGTAACCCCACAGGGCCCAGACGACGGCGACGATGCCCATTGCACCGAAGCTCATCATCATGATGTTCAGGACGGATTTCATTCTCACGAGGCCGCCGTAGAAGAACGCGAGGCCTGGAGTCATGAGGAGGACGAGGGCGGACGCTGCAAGCATCCACGCCGTCGCGCCAGGATCAAGAGCCTGGGGATCTACTGCCATTCCTACTGCAAGCACGGACATGTTCATTGCGGGAGCCTTCCTCGAGTGATGGCGCTCCAACGGGCGCCGATTCGGCGAGTCCATTTCAACTGCGGACGGGTTGCACGTCCCCCGCAGATGACGCTACTGACGGCATGTTTCCCTTAGGCTCGCCTGTCTTTGCGCGCACGTTACGAAGTGGGCCGGGGAATTAATTCCTGATTTCCAGCGTGTTAATGGAATGTGACGTAGATCTCACCATCTGAATGTCCGAGGCAACCGGCCGGCCCGACGCTCCTTCCCGGTTGCTACCACGCCCACCCCGGGCCGGCCCGGGCGGGCCGCGGGATTCCGGGCCTGTGCCGGCCGTGGGGCCGCCCGCGCGCCAAGCAACTGGGAAGGAACGCAGCCAACGCCCGCCGGCGGCTCCCCGTCAGCCCCGCACAGCGCGATTGCCCATACCGAATTGCCCACATAGCCCAATTGCACCGTTCCGCGGTTCAAATCCGGCCTGTGGACTGGCGGTATGGACCCCATCAAATATCTTGCACAACTCGGCGGAGTCGCCCGGACCGGCCAGCTCCTGGCCGCCGGATACTCCCGGACGGAAATCGTCGGACTCCCGAGGGCGGGAGCGAGCCAACCCCGGCGGGGAGTCTTCGTGCTGCCCGAGTGCCAGCCGGAGCTCGTGGCGGCCATTCGGCACAATGCCCGCGTCAGTTGTGCCAGTGCTGCGCCGTACTACGGCCTCTGGCTGAGGGAGATCCCGGCCCAGCATCATCTGGCCTGCAACCACGGCCACGGTACCGGCTTCATCCGGCACCGGACCATCCGGTTCGAGGGCCCTGCCCTGTTGCCAGTGGCCGCGGTCGAGGACGTTGCGCTGCACGCGCTCTCGTGCTTACAGCCGCCCGCATCAACCGCCCTGGCGACATCGGCCATGCGCCTGCATGGCATTCCCCTCGAATTACTGAAGGCCCAGCTGGTCGGCGACAGATCCGGTCCGGTACTGCAGGCCCTGCGTCAGTTGGACCTGCGGGCCGAGTCAATCGTGGAGGTCGATGCCCAGCATCTGTTCAAGGCAAACCGAATCGGCTTCGACACCCAGGTCCAGCTCCCGGGAATCGGCCGGGTCGACTTCCTGATTGAGGGATTCCTCATCGTGGAAGTGGACGGCTATGCATTCCACTCCAACCGCGAGGCCATGCGCCGGGATCTGGGGCGCAACAACGCCTCTACGGTAGGCGGGTTTGCGGTGCTCAGGTACATGCCGGAGCACATATGGTTTGAGCCCGAGCGTGTCATCGCTGAAATTCGAACCGTGCTGAGCCGGCACCCGCACAGCATCCCGTGACGCTCCAGCCCAGTTGCCTCCCGGCGCACCCCGGACCGCCCGCGAGATTCCGGGACTTGGCGCGGCCCCGCAGCCCTCGGCGGACCAGCAACCGGGAAGGAGCGCAGCGGGACGCTGGCGAGTAGTCAAGCCCAGCCGGAGATTAGCGGCTGGCGGCGGGCACCAGCACCCACAGGACCTCGACGGCGTCGTCCGTGGGGTTGACCCAGGTATGCGGCTCCCGGCCTGGAAACGTGACAGTGTCCCCGGCGTTGAGCTCAAACTCCTCGTTGGTAAGGACTAGCCGGATGCTGCCCTTGACGACGTGAAGGACGTCGACGTCGCAGTCCACGGCGTACAGTTCGGATTCGCCGCGGCCGCGCGGTTCGATCACGGCCTGGATGATCTGGACCCGGCGTTCGGAGCGGGCCGTCAGCAGGCGCTCCACGATCCCCTCGCCGCCGAGCGAGATCCGGGGACCTTCATTCTGCTTGGTGAGGTGGGTTTCCGGGGCGGCAAACAAGTCGCCGATCGAGATGGAGAGCACCTGGCACAGCGTCACGAGGGACGCCACCGAGGGTGAGGTAAGGTCCCGCTCGACCCGGCTGAGAAAACCCTTCGTCAGCCCGGTAGCATCGGCAACTTGCTCTATGGTGAGCCGCTGCGACTGCCGTGCGGCGCGGATCCGGGAACCGATGGCAACGGGAACGTTGCTCGGTTCAACTGGTAGAGCCTTCATTTAGGAACCTTTCACGGCCGGCCGCTCGGCCCCATCATTGGAGCAATCCTAGCGGGACAACGGCCCTGTGACGCCGGAAACTGCAGCGGCACGGGATGCGTCTTGACTGTTACCAGGATCACAACATACTCTTTGGCAACAAGTGTTGCCTACTGGGCAATCGGACAAGCACCCTGGGGGTAACAGCCCCCACCAAACCGTCAAGTAGCAGCCGAAAGCCGAGCGCAGTGTTGCGTCGCGGCCGCTTCAGCGCTGCCACCAACAGCTCCAAGGAGCCCTTTCATGGACGCAAGTTTCGTCAACATCGCCATCGTGGTGGTGTACCTCGTCGCTATGCTGGCGTTCGGGTGGTGGGGCAAAACCCGCACCAAGAACAATAGCGACTTCCTGGTCGCAGGCCGCAGGCTCGGCCCGTTCCTCTACACCGGCACCATGGCCGCCGTCGTCCTCGGCGGCGCCTCGACCGTCGGCGGCGTTGGACTGGGCTACAAATTCGGCATCTCCGGCATGTGGCTCGTGGTCGCAATCGGCGCCGGCGTGCTCCTGCTGAGCCTGCTCTTCGCCAGCACCATCCAGAAGCTGAAGATCTACACCGTGTCCCAGATGCTGACCCTGCGCTACGGCAGCAAGGCCACGCAGACCTCCGGAATCGTCATGCTCGCCTACACGTTGATGCTGTGCGCCACCTCCACCGGCGCCTACGCCACCATCTTCGTCGTGCTCTTCGGCTGGGACCGCGCCCTCGCGATCGCCATCGGAGGCGCAATCGTGCTGGTCTACTCGACCATCGGCGGAATGTGGTCCATTACGCTGGCCGACCAGGTTCAGTTCGTCATCAAGACCGTCGGCATCTTCCTTCTGATGCTCCCCCTCACGCTCAACGCTGCGGGTGGCCTGGACGGGATCCGCAGCCGCGTTGAAGCCAGCTTCTTCCAGGTCGACGGCATCGGAATCCAGACCATCATCACCTACTTCGTGGTGTACACCCTGGGACTGCTGATCGGACAGGACATCTGGCAGCGCGTGTTCACGGCCAAGACCCCGACCGTGGCGCGCTGGGGCGGCGCCACGGCCGGCGTCTACTGCATCCTCTATGGTGCAGCAGGGGCCCTGATCGGCCTGGGCGCGCGCGTCGCGCTGCCGAACATCAACGTCGCCAAGCTCGGCAAGGACGTTGTCTACGCCGAAGTCGCCACCAACCTGCTGCCCATCGGCATCGGCGGCCTCGTGCTCGCCGCGGCCGTCGCTGCCATGATGTCCACGGCTTCCGGCGCGCTGATCGCCGCCGCCACCGTGGCCCGCGCCGATGTGGTCCCCTTTGTCGCCGGCTGGTTCGGCAAGAGCATCAACACCGACGACACCGACAACCCCGAGCACGACGTCAAGGCCAACCGCATGTGGGTCCTGGGACTGGGGGTCGTGGCAATCGTCATCGCCATCATCACCAAAGACGTCGTCGCAGCCCTCACCATCGCCTACGACATCCTCGTGGGCGGCCTGCTCGTTGCCATCCTCGGCGGTCTGCTCTGGAAGCGCGGCACCGGCGTGGCCGCAGCCGCGTCCATGGCAGTCGGCTCGGTCATCACGCTCGGCACCATGATCATCCTGGAGATCAACGCCGCGGTTCCGCTGGACGGCATCTACGCCAACGAGCCGATCTACTATGGCCTGGTTGCCTCAGCGCTCGTCTACGTCGCCCTCTCGCTGCTGACGAAGCCGACGGATCCCGCGGTCATGAACCACTGGCACGAGCGGGTCGCCGGCCTCGAGTCGGGCGCCGAGACGGGCGTCGACGTCGAAGACCAGCACGTTCCGGTGCCGTCCCGCTAAGGGACTGGCAAAGATAAGGGACGGGCAAAGAGCTCAAGTCCGACGGCGGCGCCTCCCTTTTCCGGGGAGGCGCCGCCGTCGTCGTTTGGCTGCCTGAGGTATTGGGCCGGCGTGGTGGCCTGCTCAGTCCTTTTCCTCCGGCTCACGGAATTCGTCCGTTTCCAAGGGCACTACCGGCTGGTCCTCGCCCAGGAAATCCTCCTTGTCCAGCGGAACCGTCCGTTCCGCCTCTTCAAGCAATTCCTCCTCCTCCGTCTCCGAATCGGCGATGGGCGCGTCCTCGGCGAAGTCGTACGCGGGATCGGATTCAATGGTGTCCCTGACCGGCTGAATGGGGTGTGATCCGGTGTTGTCCATGGTGCAACCTCCGTGCGCTCGGGCTGGCGGCAGTGGTTCCGGTGAACCCGCCCTTGCGTTCATTCGAGCACCGCTGACCTAGCCGGTCAAGGCCTCCAGATTTACGGTTTGCCTAAACTTTTCGCTAAGGACTGCCGGCCGGAAATGCGCGGAATTACGGGGTACGCTGGAGTGGCAACGAGGCCGAACCATGCCCTATCAAGACCAGGAGCCTTCGTGTCTCAGCACGCAAAATCTGACCAAAACCACTCGAATCAGGACCCGGCAAACCGGGGCCCGCTCTCCGGCGCCTCCGGTCACGCGGTCCCGGCGCACAATGCCGCGGACATCAAGCGGTGGCGCCAGTACCTCGCCGACGAGCGCGCCGAAGCGGCCGTCTACCGTGACCTGGCGCAGAACCGCGACGGCGAGGAGCGGGCCATCCTGCTCGCCCTGGCCGAGGCCGAGGGACGACACGAGGCGCACTGGCTCCAGCTGCTGGGCGAACACGCCGGCAAGGCCCGCCCCGCCTCGCTCCGGAGCCAGCTCCTGGGCTTCCTCGCACGCCACTTCGGCTCGGTGTTCGTCCTGGCCCTCGCCCAGCGTGCGGAGAGCCGCTCACCGTACGCCAATGATCCGTCGGCCACTCCTGCGATGGTCGCCGACGAGCAGATCCATGAAGAAGTGGTCCGCGGACTTGCCACCCGGGGGCGGAACCGGCTGGCCGGAACATTCCGGGCCGCGGTATTCGGCGCGAACGACGGGCTCGTCAGCAACCTTTCCCTCGTCATGGGGATGGCCGCGTCCGGTGTCGGGAGCCACGTCGTACTCCTCAGCGGCGTGGCCGGACTGCTCGCCGGGGCGCTGTCCATGGGCGCCGGCGAGTTCATTTCCGTACGTTCGCAGCGGGAGCTCCTGGACGCGACCCGCCCCACCCAGATCACGCTGGCCGCCGCGCCGTCCCTGGACATCGAACACAACGAGCTCCTGCTGGTCTACCTGGCCCGGGGAATGTCCCGGGATGCAGCCGAACACCGGGTCGCGGAGCGGATGGGCCTGCTGGACTGCGACTGCGATCCGAGCCTGTCCCTTCGGACGGAACTGCCTGACGCCGAGGACCAGCACGAGGCAGTCGGCACCGCCTGGGGCGCAGCGGCGTCGAGCTTCTGCTTCTTCGCATCCGGTGCGATCGTCCCGATCATCCCGTTCCTCCTTGGACTGACCGGGGTGGCGGCCCTCGTGGTCGCCGCAGCACTGGTGGGCCTGGCCCTGCTGTTCACGGGCGGCGTCGTCGGCCTGCTCTCGGGCACGTCCCCCACCACGCGAGGTTTGCGCCAGCTCGCCATCGGGATCGGCGCGGCCGGCGTGACCTATCTGCTCGGCATGGCCTTTGGCGCCGTGGCCGCCTAGCAAGTGGGGCAAGGACCCGTGAACCCCTAGCGCTCCAGCACGGCGAGTGCCTCGTCCACGGTGTCGACAAGGAAGATCCGGTCTTCCATCCGCCGGCCGGCGGCCAGGCTCTGCAGCAGCGGCCACGCCGGGAAGCGGCTCAACCAATGCTCGTGACCGACGAGCACCATGGGCGTGATCGTTTCCGGCGCGCCATAGTAGTTCTCGCAGGCGTCCTGGAAGATCTCCTGCACAGTGCCCCCGGATCCGGGCAGGAAGATGATGCCGCCGTTGCACAGCTCAAGCAGGATGGCCTCACGGACTGCGTTGGCGAAGTACTTCGCGACATGCGTGGCGAAGAAGTTCGGCGGCTCATGCCCATAAAACCATGTGGGAATCCCCAGTGACGGCATACCGTCCGGATGGCGCTCGACGACGGCGGCGGCCGCGCGCGCCCACGCCGACACCGAGGGCCTGAAGGTCGGGACCGCGGCAAGATCGTCCAGGGCCCGCCGGAACTCCTTGTCCGGCGCCTCGCTGAGGAAGGCGCCAAGATTTGCTGCCTCCATGGCTCCGGGGCCGCCACCGGTGGCGACAACCCGGTTGTTCCTGGCCAGCAGCCGGCCCAGCAGCGCGGCTTCCTCAAAGCGTGCCGAGCCGCGGCGGGCAATGTGGCCGCCCATGACTCCGACCATGGTGCGGCCCACGCACAGTTCCGAGCGGGTGAGCTCTTCCAGGGCGTCGCCGATTGAATGGTCGTGCAGGGCGGCGGCGAGCGTGGCATCGAGGCGGTGGCGCTGGCCCGGCCGGATACTCCACTGGTACACCCTGGCATCCAGGGTGTCCTCGTAGCGGGAGGCGGCTATCCCCGCGTACAGTTCCTGCGGGCTGTACAGGCCGCCGCGGTACGGGTCGAAGGGAACCTCCTCGAGCCTGGGGAAAATCAAGGCTCCCCGGCTGCGCAGCGAATCCTCCACACCCTCGTCAAAGGTGCAGCCCAGGAAGATCGCCCCCTGCACGTCCATCATCTCCAGCGTGGGCCGCCGGCCGCGCAGGTCCAGCGACTGGGCGTGCCAGCCGTGCATGCTGTGCGCCCCGGCCGCGACCAGCCGGTCGAAGCTGGCCAGGCTCTCGACCTCAAGCGTGCGGGGGCTGGGGTGCAGGCTGCGGGCTGCGCTCACGCGGCGGCGCTCTTAGCTGTGCAGGCCAGGAACACGGCCGGGCGCGGCCATGTAGGCGTCGAGCTTGGCCAGGGTCTGTTCCAGGTTCGCCGGGTGCCGGCGGAGGTAGCCTGCCAGCCGCAGGAGGATCCTGCCGCGGACCTGGCGCGCGTCCCACTGTTCGGTCACGAGTGTGCCCGGCGTGCCGTCGGCGCCGGCGGAAGGCTCCAGGAGGTAGCGCCACACGTGGCCGTAGAAGTGGCGCCACGCAATGCGGCGGCCTTCCTCGAACTCGCAGACGGTGTTGAGGATCTTGTAGTCCACGCGCATGTTCATTTCCATGCCGAACTTGGCGCCGAGGGCCAGCCGTGCGGGGCCGTGCGGCTGGGCAGCCTTGACCGTGTCTGAGCCGTCGATCACGCTGTGCAGAGCGGGGGTGGCGAGCACGTCGAAGATGGCTTCCGGGGCGGCCGCGATGAAGCGGCTGCGGGACACGAGATATCTGTTGTTCATCCGGCAATCCTAGTCCTCGGATTCTGTTGCAGAATGAGCCATGCAGACTTCCCTCCGCCCCGCCGGCAACCGGCCCCGCATCGGCGTCCCGATCCGCCTCAGCAGTTCCTCGGACCCGGACCCGCGGGTGGCCGAAGCCAACGGCCTCTTCGACTACATCGTGGACTTGGTGCGCGACGGCGGGGGCGAACCCGTGCTGCTCACGGCAGCGTCGGACGGCAACAGCCTGGACGCGGAGCTGAAGGCGCTCGACGGCGTCGTCCTTCCCGGCGGCGGTGATCTCGACCCCCGGCTCTACGGCGAAGAGGAAAGCGCCTATTGCTATGACGTCAACCTGGCCCAGGACGAACTCGACCTCGCGGTTGCGCGGCACGCGATCGACGCCGGGCTGCCGGTCCTCGGCATCTGCCGCGGGCATCAGTTGCTCAATGTGCTCTACGGCGGGACCCTCGTCCAGGACATGCCGCCGGGACCGGTGGTGCACCACGAGCCCGCGCCGGCGCACGGGGCCGGTCCGTGGGCCTGGCACGAAGTCGAACTGCAGCCCGGCACGAAGGTGGCCGGCCTCTACGACGGCGGCGCCGGTGCCGCCGTGAAGATCGCGTCCGGCCATCACCAGGCGGTGGCCCGGGTGGCCGACGGCCTGGTGGTGACTGCCGTCGCAGAGGACGGAACCATTGAAGCGCTGGAGGACCCGGAGCGCTGGGTGGCCTCGGTCCAGTGGCACCCCGAAGCCCTGGAACTTCCCGCCGGGGAGCGGCTCGCCCCGTTCCGGGCCTTCGTCGAGGTGTGCCGGAACCGCCCCTGAGTCCGCTGGCGGCACTCACGGCCCCGCGGACCGGGGAGCCGGGGACCAAGCCGCAATCCCGCATTGTTCGAGAGCCACAGGCGCCGGCAGGGAGCCCTTGGCTTCCCCTCGGCGGCCCTGCTACTATCAGAAAAAGGCAGTATGTCCTATCAAGCGAACATGCGCCTGACATGCGTGGACAGGCCGGCGCTACGGCGGCCGCGGAGCACAAGGGAGCACGCCCAGTGGCGAATCAACTGAACCTGCGGATCGACCGTTCTTCCCCGGTGCCGCTGTACCACCAGGTGGTGCAAGGCATCGAGGCTGCGATACACACCGGACTGCTGGAGCCCGGCAGCCGGCTGGAAAATGAGATCGATTTTGCCGCCCAGCTGAACCTTTCGCGCCCCACGATGCGCAAAGCCATGGATGAGCTTGTCCGGTCCGGCCTCCTGGTCCGCAAACGCGGCGTGGGGACGCAGGTGGTGTCCAGCCAGGTCCGCCGCCCCTTGGAACTCTCGAGCCTGTACGACGACCTGAGCAACAATGGCAGCAAACCCACCACCGAGGTCCTCAGCTTTTCCCATGAAGAGGCGGACGCCGCGATCCTGAAGGCGCTGCAGCTTCCCGCCGGCGCCAAGGTCTACCACTTCGCCCGGCTCCGGAAAGTCGGCGGCAAGCCGCTGGCCTTAATGGAGAACTGGGTGCGCGACGACATCACCTTGATCGACGAGGCCCTCCTCGCATCGCAGGGCCTCTATGGCATCCTGCGTAACGGCGGCGTGAACTTCCGCCTTGCATCGCAGCGGATCGGCGCCATGATCGCCAACGATTACCAGGCGCCGCTGCTCGAGACCACCCCCGGATCAGCACTCGTCACCATGGAGCGCACCGCCGTGGACGACACCGGGCGCATGGTGGAAACCGGCCACCACGTCTACAGGGCAGATTCCTACAGCTTTGAAATGACACTCGTTCAGAGATAGGCGCTCACGGAGAGGCACTCAACAACCAATCCTGCCGCCTCCGCTCCGCACCCACGCGCCTTCCTCCGGCGCGCCAACGAAAGGGCAGCTTCCATGGCCAACTGGGTCTATCCGCTCGGCACCGCAGCCGATGGCAAGTGGGACATTTCGATCGGGACCGCCGATTCGCGGCTGGAGATTGACGGCTGGGCGCACACCGGGCTAAAGGTCTCGACGCTGGCGCCCGCCGGCGCCGTCGAGCTTGCCGCCGCAAGTGAGGAACGCATCGTGATCCCGCTCAGCGGATCTTTCACGGCATCGGTGGACGGCCAGGACTACGCACTGGCCGGACGGGAGAGCGTCTTCAGCGGTCCCAGCGATGTGCTCTACACAGGGGCCGGAAAGGCCGTGACCATCAGTTCGGCCGACGGCGGCCGGGTGGCGGTTGCCACCGCCCCGGCCAACACCTCCTACCCCACCCGCCAGATCACAGCCGCCGAGACGCCGGTGGAACTGCGCGGGGCGGGCAACTGCTCCCGCCAGGTCCACAACTTCGGAACTCCGGCGGCGCTGGAGGCCGACCGCTTCATCGTCTGCGAGGTCCTCACCCCCGCCGGGAACTGGTCCTCCTATCCCCCGCACAAGCACGACGAGGAAAAAGACGGCGAGACCAGCCTCGAGGAGATCTACTACTTCGAAACCCGGGTGGCGCCCGGGGCGCCGGAGCGCCCGGGCGCCGACGACGCGATCGGCTACCAGCGCGTCTATGCCTCCGACGGGCGCCCCATCGACGTCGCGGCCGAAGTCAGGACCGGCGACGTCGTACTGGTCCCCTACGGCTGGCACGGGCCCGCCATGGCTGCCCCCGGCTACGACATGTACTACCTCAACGTCATGGCCGGTCCGGGCCCGGTCCGGGAGTGGCTCATCAGCGACGACCCGCACCACGGCTGGATCCGCCAGACCTGGGAGGGCCAGGACCTGGACCCGCGGCTGCCGTTCGGCCGTTAGGCCGGCTGCCGTTGGCCGTTAGGCCGGCTGTCGATTGGCCGCCGGGCCGTTGCCAACCGGGACGTTGCCAAGCGGGACGTTAGGCCGGCTGCAGTTCAGTCTCAGCGTCAGTCTCAGCGTCGGCCGCGGAGCTGTCAGCGTCGGCCGGCTGTCCGGCGCCGCGCCGTTTCGCATTGGCTGCCGCGAACGCCATCACGGCAAGGCCCAGCGCGGTGATGCCGGCACCGGCCCAGATCGGCGAGGTGTAGCCGAGGCCGGCCGTAATCGTCACGCCGCCCATCCAGGCGCCGAGGGCGTTGCCCACGTTGAAGGCACCGATATTGGCACCGGAGGCTAGGGTGGGGGCGGTGGTGGCGTACTTCATGACGCGCATCTGCAGGCCGGGAACGGTTGCGAAGCCGAAGCCGCCCAGCAGGACCATGGAGGCGATGGTCATGGGCTGGTTGTTGGAGGTCAGGGCGAACACCACGAGCACCACGACCAGCGCCGAGAGCACCACCAGGAGGGTACGGTCGACGTTCTTGTCGGCGGCCTTGCCTCCGATGGTGTTGCCGATGAAGAGGCCCACGCCGAAGAGGATCAGGAGCCACGGAACGGTGGAGGCGGCGAAGCCGGTGACCTCGGTGAGCGTGAACGCGACGTAGGTGAAGGCGCCGAACATGCCGCCGTAGCCGAGGATGGTGACGAGGATCGAAAGCCAGACCTGTCCGGACCGGAAGGCGCGCAGCTCGCCGCGCAAGCCGCCGGAGGCAGAACCGGGGGCTGTCTGGCTTGATCCCGTCTTCGGCACGAGGGTGAGGATGCCGGCGAGCGCCAGGACACCGATCCCGGTGATCCCCCAGAACGTGGAACGCCAGCCTGCGGCCTGTCCGAGCATGGTTCCGAAGGGGACGCCCAGCACGTTTGCGGCCGTCAGGCCCGTGAACATGATGGCGATGGCACCTGCCTTTTTGTTGGGCGCCACCATGCTTGCTGCCACCACCGCACCGATGCCGAAGAAGGCGCCGTGGGCCAGGGCGGCAAGGATGCGTCCGATCATCATGGTCCAGTAGTCCGGCGCCAGGGCCGAGACGAGGTTGCCGGCGATGAAGAGGACCATCAGCACGGCCAGCACGGGCTTGCGCTCGAAGCGCGTCACGGCGGCGGTGAGGACCAGCGCGCCGACGACGACGGCGAGTGCGTACCCCGAGATCAGCCAGCCCGCCGTGGCCTCGCTGACGTGGAAGTCTGCGGATACCTGCGGGAGCAGGCCCATGATGACGAACTCAGTGAGTCCGATCCCGAACCCGCCAAGGGCGAGTGCTATCAGGCCAATAGGCATGGAGGAGCTCCTTCGAAACTGTACGGAAAGTAATACGAGGCGTAAGCTAGTAGTTGCAGACGCGTTATTTATTGTTGCACAAACGGATATAGCGCGCAAGCAACTACTATGGAGAATGGCCGCATTCCGCGCTTTTTGGGAACGGGGCAGGCTGAGGGAAGGGAACAACAGATGGGCATCAAGGACGACGCCGTCGAGGTCCGGGCGCAAGGCTGGCGGACACTGGCGGCCTTGCACGGGATGATCGAATCCGAGCTGGAACGCTCGCTGCAGGCCAATGCGCGGCTTTCAGTGGTGGAATACACGGTGTTGGATGCACTGAGCCGCCAGGACGGCTGGCACATGCGCATGCAGCAGCTGGCGCGCGCCACCGCACTGAGCCCCAGCGCCACTACACGGCTCGTCAACCGGCTCGAAGACCGCGGCCTGCTGACCCGGATCCTGTGCGCCGACGATCGCCGCGGAATCTACACCGAGCTCACCCCCAGCGGCGTCACGCTGCTGGAGGAGGCCCGGCCCATCCACGACGCCACGCTGGAGCGCGCCTTGGCGGAAGCCCAGGATGTACCGGAACTGGCGCCCCTGGTGAACGCCCTCCCCCGCCTGCACGCCGGAGTCTAAGCCGCCTGGTTCCGGCCCGGCTTTCCGGCCCGGCTTTCCGGCCCGGGTTTCCGGCCCGGGTTTCCGGCCCGGGTTTCCGCTCCTGGGCAGCGTTCCTAGCGGTAGAGGGCGGGCTTGGCGTTGAGCTTGACGGCGACCTTTTCGCCGTTCTTCTGCGCCTCGACGCCGGCCTCGCAGCAGGCGGCCGTCGCGTAGCCGTCCCAGGCGGTGGGGCCGCCGATCTCATCGCGGAGGGCCGCGTCCACCCAGGACTGGATTTCGACGTCGTACGCTGCCCCGAAGCGCTCCTCGAAGCCCGGGGTGACAACGCCGCCCCAGCGGCCGTTGCTGCGGGTGTACGGACCTTTGTCCCCGCCAATGCTGACGATGCCGTCCTCGAAGGCGGCCTGGGTGGCCACTTCGTAGCCGAACTTCGCGTTGACGTAGATCTCGACGTCGGCCAGGACGCCGGACTCCGTCTCGATCAGCACATGCTGCGGATCATGCTGCCCGGCCGGGGCGCTCCTCGTCGCTTTGCCGAGGCGGACCTGGACCGAGGTGATTTCCTCGCCCGTGAAATAGCGGATGGCGTCGAATTCGTGGACCACCGAGTCGTTGATCAGCATCTCATTGGTGAAGCCCGCCGGGGTGGTGGGGTTCCGGTGCTGGTGGTGCAGCATGAGCAGCTCGCCGAGTTCGGAGTCGCGGATGATCTTGCCGAGGGCGGCATATTCGGCGTCGAAGCGGCGCATGAAGCCGACCTGGATGCGCTTGTGGCCGAGCTTTTCTTCGGCCTCGATGATCTTCCAGGCAGACCCGGCATCCGGGGTGAGCGGTTTCTCGCAGAGGATCGGGATGTCCTTGGCGATCGCCTTCATGAGGATGTCCTCGTGCAAGAACCCGGGGGTGGCGATCAGCACGGCGTTGACGTCGCCGTTGTTGAGGGCTTCGTCTGCGCCGGCCAGGGCGACGGCGCCCGGGATGCCTTCGACGGCGGCCTGGGCACGGGCGAGGTCGACGTCGACGACGGCAGCGACTTCAGCGCCGTGGATGCGGGTGTTGAGCCTCTGGATGTGGTCTGCGCCCATACGGCCGGCGCCGATGACAGCTACGCGGAGTGTCCTGGTCATGGTGGGTTCCTTGGGTTCTAGTTGACGGCGGAGCGGGAGCCGCAGGAGAGCAGGTAGTTGCGGGTGCGCTTGGCGATCGGCATCGGGACGTCGAATGAGACGGGGTACATGTCCTGTTCCACGATGCCGAAGATCGGACGATTGAGAGCCTCGACGGCTTCGATGACGGCGCGCAGGTCCGGCAGGCCATTCGGCGGCTCGGTCATGACGCCCGCCAGGTTGGCGGCAGCCCACGTCATGTTTTCCGCGTTGACCTTTTTGAGGATGTCCGGGTTGATCTGCTTGAGGTGCAGGTAGCCGATCCGGTCCGGGTAGTTCCTGATCAGTTCAAGGCTGGAGGCCCCGCAGTATTCGGCGTGGCCGGTGTCCAGGCAGAGGCTGAGGTACTGGGCGTCCGTAGCGGCGAGAAGGGTTTCAATGTCGTCCTGCGCGCCGACGTGGGAGTCTGCGTGCGGGTGGAACTGCTGTTTGAGGCCGAAGTCCTCCAGCAGCGTCTTGCCCAGGCGGTTGTGGCCGGCGAAGAGGCCATGCCAGGCCTTTTCGGTGAGCGTGCCGCTCTCCAGGGCCTCCCCGGTGACGTCGTCGCGCCACATCGCCGGGATGACCACCACGTGTTCCCCGCCCATCGCGGCGGTGAGCTCGGCAACCTTGCGGGCCGGTTCCCACGCAGCCTCCCACTGGTCCAGGCCGCGGTGGAAGGCGGTGAACACGGTGCCCGCCGAAATCTTCAGGTCGCGGGCCTTGAGCTCTTCGGCGAGGCGGGCCGGGTCCGTGGGGAGGTAGCCGTAGGGGCCAAGTTCGATCCACTTGTAGCCGGATTCGGCGACTTCGTCGAGGAAGCGTTCCCACGGGGTCTGCTTTGGGTCATCCGGGAACCAGACGCCCCAGGAGTCCGGCGCGGTGCCGATGATGAGTTTGTTCTCAGCCATGTTCCATTCCTTCCCATCCATTGCTCCGCAAGTGCCGTTTTGGACGCTCAAAACGGCACCTGCGGAGCAGTCGATGGTGGTTGTTCGGGTGCTAGGTGTCCGGGTCTGTCCTTGCCGGGGCGGCCCAGAGGGCGCGGGTCAGAGCAGCTTGCGCTGGCGGCTCTTGTGGTCGGCGTAGGTCTGGAAGGCTTGCTGCGTGGAGTCGAGCCCGGAGACCTGGGAGACCGGGACGTCCCACCACGATTCGGAGCTGGGGGCATCCAGCAGCGGGTCGGATTCAACGTGGATGAGGATCGGGCCGCCGCTTTCGGGGGCCGCTTTGGCGTCGCGGACGGCCTGCTCGAGCTCGGCGATGACCTTCTCGCCCGGTTCGATCCGGATCACCTTCACGCCCAGGCTTTCGGCGTTCAGCGCCAGGTCCACCGGAAGCCGCTCGCCGTCGTCGAAGCTGTGGTGCTCCTCGTCCAGGGCCCTGTACCGGGTGCCGAAGCGCTGCGAGCCCAGGGACTCCGAGAGCGAGCCGATCGAGGCGTAGCCGTGGTTCTGGATCAGCACCACGATCAGCTTGATCCGTTCGGCGACGGCGGTGACGAGTTCGGTGTGCATCATCAGGTAGGAGCCGTCCCCGACCATGACGACCACGTCGCGCTGCGCCCCGCCCTTCGCCGCTTCAGCCAGGGCGGCACGTTTGACGCCGAGGCCGCCCGGAATTTCATAACCCATACAGGAGTAGGCGTATTCGACGTGGTAGCCGAACGGGTCCCGGACGCGCCACATCTTGTGCAGGTCCCCCGGGAGGGATCCGGCGGCGCAGATGACGACGTCCTGGGCGTCCATGGCCCGGTGCGTGGCGCCGATGATTTCGTTCTGGGCAGGCAGCGGGGTGAAGCGGGTGTCGAAGGCTGCGTCCACGGTGGCGTCCCAGCGGGTCTTCTCGTCCGCGATCTGCTGTTCGAGGTCCGCGCCGATCCGGTAGCCGCCGAGGGCCCGGTTCAGCTTCGTCAGGGCCTTGCGGGCGTCCGCGACGATCGGCAGGGAGGTGCCGTGCTTGTAGGCGTCGATCGGTGCGACGTTGATGTTGATGAACTTCACGTCCGGGTTCTGGAACGCGGTCCGGGACGCGGTAGTGAAGTCCTCGTAGCGGGTGCCGATGCCAATGATCAGGTCCGCTTCGGCGGCGATGGCGTTCGCCGCGGTCGTACCGGTGGAACCGATCGCGCCCAGGGAGAACTTGTGGTCCCAGGGCAGGACGCCGACGCCGGCCTGGGTGTTGCCCACCGGGATGCCTGTCAGCTCGACGAACGCCGCGAGTTCCTCGTTGGCGTAGGCGTAGAGCACGCCGCCGCCGGCGATGATCAGCGGGCGCTTGGCGGCGCGGATCGCCTCGGCGGCGCGGCGGATGTCCTCGTCGTCGGGGTCGGGGCGGCGGATCCGCCATTCGCGTTCGGCCAGGAATTCCTCGGGAACGTCGAAGGCTTCGGCCTGGACGTCCTGGGGCAGCGAGATGGTGACCGCGCCGGTCTCGGCCGGGTCGGTGAGGACGCGCAGGCCGTGGTGGAACGCGGAAAACAGCTGCTCGGGCCGGGAGACGCGGTCGAAAAACTTCGACAGCGGCCGGAAGGCGTCGTTGACGGTGATGTCGTAGGCCTCCGGGCGTTCGAGCTGCTGCAGCACCGGGTCAGCGGCGCGGGTGGCGAACGTGTCACTGGGCAGCAGGAGCACCGGCAGCCGGTTCGTCGTTGCCAGGGCCGCGCCGGTGAGCAGGTTCGAGGAACCCGGGCCGATCGAGGTGCTGATCGCGAAGGTCTGGCGGCGCCGGGTGTGCCGGGCGTAGCCGACGGCCTGGTGGGCTTGGGCCTGCTCGTTGCGGCCCTGGTAGTACGGCATGATCGCCGGATCGAGCTGCTGGTACTGCTTGAGGGCCTGGCCGACGCCGGCAACATTGCCGTGGCCGAAGATGCCGAAGATACCCGGAATCAGCCGCTCCCGGAAGTCCTGGCCGCCGATCGAATCAACCGTGTACTGCCCGGACAGGTATTCCACGACCGCCTGGGCGACCGTCATTCTGCGTGTTCCTGATGCAGTTCTCAATCCCATGGGTAGTTACTCCGATACTTCTTTGGCGACGGCTTTGGCGACGGCGGGTTCGGTGCGGGCGGGGTCGGTGCGGGCGGGTTCGGTGCGGTGCAGCAGCGAGGCGGCGGTTGCTACGGCGCCGGCGACGTCGCCGTCGTGCGGGTAGAGCAGGGTCCGGCCGACAGTGAGGCCCTGGACTCCCGGCAGTGCGAGGGCATCCTGCCAGCTGGCGAAGACCTCATCCTGGCTGCTGTCCGGGTCCCCGCCGAGGAGCACGGTGGGCATGGTGGTGGCGGCCATGACCCTTTCCATCCCGGCCACGACGGGCAGCTTCATCCACGTGTAGGCGCTGGTCGAGCCGAGGCCTTCGGCGATGGCGACGGACTTGATGACGGCGTTGGTGGAGAGGTCATTGCGGACCTTCCCGTGCTCGCGGATGGAGAGGAAGGGTTCGACCATGGCAATAAGCTTGCGCTCCGCGAGGGAATCGATGGCCCGTGCGGTGGCTTCGAGGGCGGAAACGGTGTCCGGGTCGCCGAGGCAGATTCGCGTGAGCATCTTGCCGCCGTTGGCGCCGAGGGCTTCGAGCGCCGCCGCGGTGTGGCCGGTGAAGCGGTCATCGAATTCGTTGACCAGGCCGGAGAGTCCGCCGCGGTTCATCGAGCCGAACAGCAGCTTGCCGTCCAGCGCCCCGAGCAGCAGGAGGTCGTCCATGATGTCCGGCGAGGCCAACAAGCCGTCGACGTCCGGGTTGGCCAGGGCGGTCTGCAGGCGGTCCAGGAGCTGGCGGCGGTCGGCCATGGCCACGGGATCACTGCCCACCGCGAGTGCCCCGCGGGCCGGGTGGTCGGCGGCGACGATGAAGTTCTGCTTGCCGGCTTTGGGTCCGGGGTGGCGGCGCCGGGCCTTCGCAGCGCGGGCGACCGCCCCCGGGTCTTCGAGCCTGATGATGCCCAGGTGCTCGTAGCGGCGGGGATCATCGTCCACGCCAACCGTGGCGGCGGCGGGGTTCGCCCTCACAGTGCTGCCCCCTCGGAGGCGTAGGTACCGACCGCCAGGCGGCCGCGTTCGGTGAGCAGGCCCGTGACTTCGTCCGGCGTCGGCATCGCATCGGCGCAGGACAGGCGGGAGGCGACGAGGGCGCCCGCGGCATTGGCGAAGTCGAGGACCTGGGCCAGCGGCCAGCCCGAGAGCAAGCCGTGGCAGAAGGCCCCGCCGAAGGAGTCTCCGGCGCCAAGTCCGTTGACGGTTTCCACCGGGACCGGGGCGGAGACGACGCGGTCGGTGCGGGTCTTGGCCATCACGCCTTCCGCGCCAAGTTTCACGACGGCGATTTCGACGCCGGCGGCGAGCAGGCGGTCCGCCTGTTCGTCGGGTGTGCCTTCGCCGACGGCAACGGCGCATTCCTTGTCGTTGCCGATCGCCACGGTGACGTGCGGCAGGATCCTGGCGATCTGGTCGCGGGCTTCAGCTTCGGAGGCCCAGAACATCGGCCGGTAGTCCAGGTCCAGGATGGTGAACTGGCCGGGCTTCAGCCCGGTGCGCGGCCGCGCCTCGTGTGCCGTCAGATGGGCGGTGCGGCTGGGCTCCTGGCAAAGGCCGGTGACGGTGGACCAGAAGATTCCGGCGTCCCTGATGGCGTCCAGGTCCAGCTCCCCGGCCTTGATCTGCAGGTCCGGGGCTGTGGGGAAGCGTCCGTAGAAGTAGAGCGGGAAGTCGTCCGGCGGCTTGATCGCGCAGAACGTGACCGCCGTGGGCCATTCCTTGACGGCGGTCACGAAGGAATCGTCCACCTTGAACTTGCGCAGTTCGCGGTGCAGGTATTTGCCGAAGGCGTCGTCGCCGGTGCGGCTGATGACGGCGGTGCGGCGGCCATGGCGGGCGGCGGCGACCGCGACGTTGGACGGGGATCCGCCAAGGTACTTTCCGAAGGACGTCACGTCTTCCAGATCCACCCCGATGTCGTTCGGGTAGATGTCAACGCTGATTCGCCCGATCGTGAGCAGTTCGTGGGTCACGGTGATCGTGGACCTTTCTGGTGTGAGCGCGGTACCGTTGGGCAGCCTGAGCTTCGGTACTTAGGGGTCGACGTGGGCCGGGCCACTTCCACTACTTTGCACCAGAATCTATGTACTGTCAAAAGTTTGTACTGACATATGAACAACGTGACGGGGTGTGCAGATTGCGCCACGGCGCGGCCGCCCGTGCCACCTTCTCGGAACCTCAAGTCCGGCAATTTGTACTGACAAACTTATGAAGTTCGCGCGCGCTGCGCAAGGGGGTATTGCGCAGGACGGCGGCCCGGAGTAGCGTTAACAATCTAGAGGTTGATCAATAAACCGGTTGACTAAGCCGATTTGCTGATTAGCAACTTGATAACTCTGATGACCGGATTCCTGGACGGGGAGGAGGGGCGCCCATGGCCGAGCACGACGATGAGCATCTCGACTCGGCCTTCCTCGCTCTCGCCGACCCGGTCCGCCGCCGCATCATCGCCCGGCTCAGCCGGGGTCCGGCCACCGTGAATGAATTGGCGGAACCTTTCGCGATCACCAAACAGGCGGTCTCGAAACACATCCAGGTCCTCGAGCAGGCACAGCTGGTCACGCGCACCCGTGACGCCCAGCGCCGGCCCGTCCACCTGAACCCCGCACGGCTGGAGGCGCTCACCGCATGGATCGACCAGTACCGGCTGGTCCGCGAGGGGCAGTTCCGCAGCCTCGACGCCGTGCTCCAATCAAACGCCGCGGCACGCGGCACACAGGCAAAGGAGTCATCATGACCAACGCCCTGACCGTCAGTGTTCCAAAAGGACTGCCCTTCATTGATTTCGAGCGGGAGTTCGATTTTTCCGTGGCCGATGTCTTCCGGGCCCACAGAGAGCCTGAGCTCGTCGCCCGGTGGCTCGGCCCCCGCCGGCTCCGGATGGACCTCGACCACTACGACTTCCGCACCGGCGGCAGCTACCTGTACCACCACGTTGACCCGGACGGCGTCCGCTACGGCTTCAGCGGCGTCTTCCACACCGTCCGGGAGAACGACTTCGCCATCCAGACCTTCGAGTTCGACGGCTACCCGGACGTGGTGAGCATCGAGTCCATCACCTTCGAGGACCTTGGCAGCGGACGCACGCGGCTGCGCGGCCATGCGGTCTACCCCAGCATGGAAGCGCGTGACGGCATGGCACAGTCCGGCATGGAAGGCGGCCTGTCCGAAGCCTACGAACGGCTCGACGAACTCCTGGCCGGCGCGAAAGTCTAGAAACGCAGAGTACGACGGCGGCAGGCCACCTTCCCCACGGATGGTGGCCTGCCGCCGTCGTACGCTTTTAAACCCACAACGCGGAGTCACTTGTCGCCCATCCCAGCGGGTGGAATGGACCGAAAGTGACCCCGCGTTGCTTTTTGGTGCTTGTGCTTCGGACCTAGAGGGTCGCGAAGACTTCGCGCAGGAGCTTGGCGGTCTCGGACGGCGTCTTGCCGACCTTAACACCGGCAGCCTCGAGGGCTTCCTTCTTGGCCTGGGCGGTGCCCGCGGAACCCGAGACGATGGCGCCGGCGTGG
Organism: Arthrobacter sp. 05T442; assembly: GCF_056395945.1. Lineage (NCBI taxonomy): Bacteria > Bacillati > Actinomycetota > Actinomycetes > Micrococcales > Micrococcaceae > Arthrobacter > Arthrobacter sp. 05T442. The sequence goes on from NZ_JBFTKM010000003.1 coordinate 207,973, forward strand.
CCCATGGTCTTGCCTTCCGGGGCGGTGAAGCCGGCCACGTAGCCGACAACCGGCTTCGTGACATGTGCCTTGATATAGTCAGCGGCCCGCTCTTCGGCGTCGCCGCCAATTTCGCCGATCATGACAATCGCCTTGGTCTCCGGGTCAGCTTCGAAGGCTTCGAGAGCATCGATGTGGGTGGTGCCGATGACCGGGTCGCCGCCGATGCCGATGGCGGTGGAGAAGCCGAGGTCGCGCAGTTCGTACATCATCTGGTAGGTCAGGGTGCCTGACTTGGAGACGAGGCCGATGGGGCCCTTGCCCGTGATGTTCGCCGGGGTGATGCCGACGAGAGCCTCACCCGGGGTGATGATGCCGGGGCAGTTCGGTCCGATGATCCGGGTGACCTGCTTGCCGTTGGCGTCGACCTTGGACTGGGCAAGTGCCCAGAACTCGGCGGAGTCCTGGACCGGGACGCCTTCCGTGATGACGACGACCAGGCCGATGCCGGCCTCGATGGCTTCAACGACTGCGTCCTTGGTGAATGCCGGCGGCACGAAGACGATGGAGACGTCGGCGCCGGTTTCGGCCATGGCTTCCTTGACGGTGCCGAAGACGGTGATCTCATTCTCTCCGTGCACCACCGTGGTGCCGGCCTTGCGGGCGTTGACGCCGCCCACAACGTTGGTGCCGGCCTTCAGCATCAGGGCGGTGTGCTTGGTGCCTTCGCCGCCGGTGATGCCCTGGACGATGACCTTGGAGTCCTTGTTCAGATAAATAGACATAGTCGAGTCCCTTTACTTCGCTGCGTTGGCGAGCTCGGCAGCCTTGTCGGCGCCCTCGTCCATGGTGGCGGCCAGGGTAACCAGCGGGTGGTTGGCCTCGGCCAGGATGCGGCGGCCTTCCTCGACATTGTTGCCGTCGAGGCGGACGACCAGCGGCTTGTTCGCGGAGTGGCCCAGCTCGGCCAGTGCGCCGACAATGCCCTTGGCCACTGCGTCACAGGCAGTGATGCCGCCGAAGACGTTGACGAAGACGGACTTGACCTGCTCGTCACCCAGGATGACGTCGAGGCCGGCCGCCATGACCTCGGCGGATGCTCCACCGCCGATGTCCAGGAAGTTGGCGGGCTTGACGTTGCCGTGGTTCTCGCCGGCGTAGGCAACGACGTCGAGAGTGGACATGACAAGGCCGGCACCGTTACCAATGATGCCGACGGAGCCGTCCAGCTTGACGTAGTTGAGGTCCTGCGCCTTGGCCTTGGCCTCGAGCGGGTCAGCAGCGTCCTTGTCTTCAAGGGCGGCGTGCTTCGGGTGACGGAAGTCGGCGTTCTCGTCGAGGGAGACCTTGCCGTCAAGGGCAACGATGTCACCGGCACCGGTCAGGACCAGCGGGTTGACCTCCACGAGGGTGGCGTCTTCCTTCTTGAAAACGTCCCAGAGCTTCAGGATCACGCCGGCGACCTTGCCGCGCAGTTCCTCGGCGAAGCCCGCAGCGGCGACGATTTCGTCGGCCTTGGCCTGGTCGATGCCTACGGCCGGGTCGATCGAGATCTTGGCAAGGGCCTCGGGCCGCTCAACGGCGAGCTGCTCGATTTCCATGCCGCCTTCAACCGAGCACATGGCCAGGTAGTTGCGGTTGGCCCGGTCCAGGAGGACCGAGAAGTAGTATTCCTCGGCGATGTCCGCACCCTGGGCAATCATCACACGGTGAACAGTGTGGCCCTTGATGTCCATGCCGAGAATGTTGGTGGAGTGTTCAAACGCTTCGTCAGCGGTCTTGGCGACCTTGACGCCGCCGGCTTTGCCGCGGCCTCCGGCCTTGACCTGCGCCTTTACGACAGTTACGCCGCCGATTTTCTCGGCAGCTGCCTTTGCTTCTTCAGGGGTGTGCGCCACGATGCCAGCAAGCACGGGTACACCGTGCGCCTCGAACATATCGCGCGCCTGATATTCAAACAGGTCCACGGTTTAGTGTCCTTCTACGTCGAAGTAGTTTCTGTACAGCCGGACCCCACGTTCTCGCGGTTACCGGGCTGCGGAATAAACGCACCCTGCGACAAGCTTGGAAACGAGCCACACGGCGCAATGCTCCTCTGGGAACTCTAGTCCTTCCTTGGGACCGGCCCGTTCCAGAGTACATGTTATGTGAGAAAGGACACTATTCTATTGATCGTAGAGAAACCGCTAGAATTCGGGGTTTTCCGGACCTCGGAGGGGCGCCGTGAGGGTTGTCTGCCGGCGCCGGAGATTGGTTCGTAACGGCCGCGGCGGCACCGGCGGACGGCGGAGCGGCGCCGTCGGCGGAGCCGGCGCGGAAGCGGCAGCAGCCCGACGGCGGGGTGCTCAGGCGCCGATCTTGGTCAGCGGTGCGTAACGGAGCAGGAGCCGCTTCTCGCCGATGTCGAACTTCACCTTGGCCACTGTCTTGTCCCCGGCACCCTCAACGGCCAGGACGGTGCCGTTGCCGAAGCTGGTGTGGTTGACCTTGTCCCCCACGCTGACGGCGACAACTTCCTTCTGCGGCTGCACGCGGTTCTTGGCGACGGCGGCCGGAACCTCGGCGTTGAAGCCGGCGGAGGGGCTCGACGCGGCGCCGCGGGCGGTGCCTGCTCCCCAGAAGGAACCGCCGTAGCGGCTCGAACCGATCGAGGCGCCGCTCCCCCAGCCGCCGCTCTGGCGGCTGGAGCCTTCGCGCTTCCATTCCACGAGCTCGGCCGGTATTTCCTCGATGAACTGGCTCGCGGGGTTGTACTGGCTCTGGCCCCACATGCTGCGCACCTCGGAACGGGTCAGGTACAGCCGCTTCCGGGCACGGGTCAGGCCGACATAGGCCAGCCGGCGTTCCTCGGCAAGTTCCTTCGGGTCGGTTGCGGAGCGCTGGTGCGGGAACAGCCCGTGTTCCATGCCGGTGAGGAACACCACGGGAAACTCCAGGCCCTTGGCGGTGTGCAGCGTCATCAGCGTCACCACGCCCAGACGTTTGGCTTCGGCCACGGCGGCAGCTAGCTCGTCGGCGGTCCCCGCCGGGGCATCCGGGATCTGGTCGGCGTCCGCCACGAGGGAGACGCCCTCCAGGAACGCCCCGAGCGAGCCTTCGGGGTTGTCGCGCTCGTATTCACGCACGACGGCGACGAGTTCCGCGAGGTTTTCCACCCGGGATTCGTCCTGCGGGTCGGTGCTGGAGCGCAGGCCGGCGAGGTAGCCGGTCTGTTCCAGGACGGCTTCCAAGGCGGCGGCCGCGCCGGAGCCGGACGCGACCTCGGCGAGGTCGTCGAGCAGCTTCACGAAGCCCTGCACCGCGTTGACGGAACGGGTGGCCATGCCGGGCGCCTCGTCGGCGCGGCGGGCCGCGGCCATGAAGGAGATCCGGTCACGCTGGGCGAGGGAGGCCACGGCGCCTTCGGCACGGTCGCCGATGCCGCGCTTGGGCTCGTTGAGGATACGGCGGAGGTTGACGTCGTCGTCGGGGTTCACCAGGACGCGCAGGTAGGCGAGCGCGTCCTTGATCTCCTTGCGTTCGTAGAATCGGGTTCCGCCAACCACCTTGTACGGCAGCCCGACGCGGACCAGGACGTCTTCGATGGAGCGTGACTGGGCGTTGGTGCGGTAGAAGATCGCAACGTCGCCCGGGCGCAGATCCCCCTCGTCCTGCAGCCGGTCGATTTCCTTGGCGATGAACTGGGCTTCGTCGTGTTCGTTCTCGCCGACATAGCCGACAATCTTCTCGCCGTCGCCCTCGGCGGTCCAGAGCCGCTTTTCCGGCCGGTTGGGGTTGCGGGAGATGACGGAGTTGGCGGCGCTGAGGATGGTCTGGGTGGAGCGGTAGTTCTGCTCCAGCTTGATGGTGCGGGCGTCCGGGTAGTCCTTCTCGAATTCCACGATGTTGCGGATGTCGGCGCCGCGGAAGGCGTAGATGGACTGGTCCGAATCGCCGACGACGGTGAGCTCGGCCGCGCCGGGGCCCTCGCCGACGATCTCGCGCACCAGGGCGTACTGGGCGTGGTTGGTGTCCTGGTATTCGTCCACGAGAACATGGCGGAAACGGCGCCGGTAGGAGTCGGCGAGCGCCGGGAAGGCCCGGAACATGTAGACGGTCTCGGCGATCAGGTCATCGAAGTCCATGGCGTTGGCCTGGCGCAGGCGTTGCGTGTAGCCCTTGAAGACCTCGGCGACGGCCTGCTCGAAGGGGTCGTTGTAGTTGGCGCTGGAGGCGTACGAGTCGGCGTCGATCAGCTCGTTCTTGAGCGCGGAGATCTTGTGCTGGATGGCCTTGGGCGCGAACCGCTTGGGATCGAGGTCCAGGTTCTTGGCCACGAGCGTGATCAGACGCAGCGAGTCGGCGGAATCGTAAATCGAGAAGTTGGAGTTCAGGCCGACGTTCTTGGCCTCGCGGCGCAGGATCCGGACGCAGGAGGAGTGGAAGGTGGACACCCACATGGTCTTGGCCCGGGCTCCGACGAGGGCCTCGACCCGCTCACGCATTTCGGCGGCGGCCTTGTTGGTGAACGTGATGGCCAGGATCTCGCCGTGGTGCGCCCGGCCCGTGGCGATGAGGTAGGCAATGCGGTTGCTGAGCACCCGTGTCTTGCCGGAGCCCGCGCCGGCCACAATGAGCAGCGCGCCGCCGGCGTGCTTGACGGCTTCTTCCTGCTGCGGGTTCAGCCCCTCAAGGAGCTCCGCCGCCGACGGCAGCTGAGGGCGGTCCCGGTCCCCTCCGCTGGTCCCGTTTGCATCCGTGAGGGCGGCGAAATCGAAGGCCGCCATCCCGTTCCCGGCACGTGAGGAAGAAGACGACTTGGTGGGCGCCGCAGTCTTGGCGGCAGCCTGGAAGGGTCCGTCGGCGTAAGGGTCAAACAACATATCCATGGTGCATACAAGTCTAGGCGTTGCCGCTGACAGCGGAGTCCGCCCCTTTGGGACATGCCCTCCCTGCCACGTAGCCACTGGACATATGCCCGCTATGCCCACTCCCCGCCGCGAAGAATGAGCATGTCCCACGGTGGTTCCGGGTGTCGAATGAGCATGTGCCGCTGCGCAGGCGAAGAATGAGCATGTCCCCCGGTGCCTTCGGAGACGTCCGGACATGCCCTCCCTGCCACGTAGCCACTGGACATATGCCCGCCATGCCCACTCCGGGCGGCCAAGAATGAGCATGTCCCACGGTGGTTCCGGCCACGTCAGGACATGCCCTCCCTGCCACGCAGTCACTGGACATGTGCCCGCCATGTCCAGCCGCCGCGGCGAAGAATGAGCATGTCCCACGGTGGTTCCAGTTCCGGGTGTGGAATGAGCATGCGCAACTCCGCGGGCGAAAAATGGGCATGTGCCCCGGAGCGGGTTTTTAGGGAACTTAGCCCGCAGAGCCTGACTCGAGTGCGGCACGCAGCTGCCGGACCGCTGTCGTGCCTCCTGCAATGAACCAGTCAAGACCGTTGACACGCACGACGTCGGTCGCGCCGCCGGCCGCCTCGACGATCGCCTTGCCGGGCAGCCAGTCCCATTCCGGGCAGCTGTGCTGGAACCAGCAACCGAGTTCTCCGTCGGCGACCCGGCTGAGGTCGCAGGAGCCCGAGCCGAACATCCTCAAGGCGGCCGCCGACGTCGCGGCTGCATGCCAGGGCATGGCACACATCGGGTCGGCGAGCCAGGTCGGGTGGATGTATGTTGCGGCGCCGAGCTCGGACACCGGCGTGTCCGACCGGCTCGCGCCCCCCGAGGCCGCGCCCGGGAACGTCCTCAGCCGTTCGCCATTGAGTGCCGAGGGCCGTGTTGTCCCGCCGAGCCAGAGCTTGTCCTCCTCGGGCTGGAAGACCGCGCCGAGCACCACCCCGGAGGAGTCCTTGAGTGCAATGGCCGAACACCAGTAGGTGGATCCATGCAGGAAGTTGTACGTCCCGTCGACGGGATCGATGACCCACGTCCGGCCGCTGGTGCCCGCCACGGAGGCACCTTCTTCACCCAGGATGCCGTCTTCGGGCCGGCAACGCTGGAGCTGTTCGAGCACGTAGGCCTCGGCGGCGTGGTCCGCGGCCGTGACAACATCCGAGACGGACGTCTTCTGCCGGCCCTCCAGCCCGGCCTGCCGCATCAGCAGCGCCAGCGTGCCTGCCTCACGGACCAGGGCTTCGGCGAGCTGGTAGTCATCCAGCGCGGGGTCCAGTTCCGCCGTGCTGTGCCGGCCGAGCCGGCGCCTGCCAAGTTCATTTCTGTCAAGTTCCGTCACGCGTCCCAGACTATCGGCGTCCCGCGGGAGTGAACAGCCGGCCAAGTGGTTCGGCGGAGGCGCGGCCGGAGACGGACGATAATGGAGCAATGGCCAAGACTCCCGCACAGCGCGTCAAGAAACACGGCGCCAAGGCAACCGTTCCCCAGCACCATCTGCCGCCGGTGATTAATCCCAGCACCAGCCGGACCCCGCGGAAGGCGCAGAGCAACAACAATATGATCCTGATTGCCGGTGCCGTGGCCAGCCTGTTCCTCTTCTGGTACGTCCATCTCCTGACCCTGAACCAGCTCACACAGCTCTCCGGCGGCCTGGCCATGCCGGATTCCCTGGTCGGGGGCTTTGACGAGACCTTCGTGGAGAAACTGCGCGGCGCGATGGACGCCGATGCGAAGGGCCAGCTCAACTACGTCCACAAGACCGCGGGCATGCTCTTCCCGCTGATCTTCGGGTTCAGCTGGCTGCTGCTGATCGGAACGAACGTTGCACGGAAGCCTTTGCGGTGGGCGCTGTGGGCAGTGCCCCTGCTCTTTGCGGCAGTGCGCCTTTGGGGAAATACGGTGATTGACGCAATGATGTCCGCCGACGCCGTCGACGCCGGTCAGGTGGCCCTGGCGTCCGGACTCACCGTGGCTGGCTGGGTCCTGCTGGTGCTGAGCCTCGTCGCCGGCGGCACGGCTGTGGTCCTCGGCAGGAAGCGATCCTCCGCCGACCCTGGAGCAGGTCCGGCGACGGGACATGCCCAGTCCTAGGCGAGCCGGACGGACATGTTCCCTACGGCGGCAGCCACGGCCACGGGACATGCCCAGCCCTGGCACCGACCACTGGACATAATCCCGTTATGCCCATGCCTGGGCTCCAGCGGAGGACATGCCCGCCCCGGACAGGCCGGGCGGAGGACATGACCATGCCTGGGCTCCAGCGGAGGACATGCTCACTCCGAACGGGCTCCGGTCGCGAAGTACTCGCGCGCCTGTTCGGCACGATGGTGGGCCCCCGCGGCTTCGAAGTGATCGGCAGCGCGCAGGAGATACTCCTGCGCCGCTTCGTGATTTCCGGTGGTTAGGTACGCCTTGCCGAGGAGCAGGCAAGCCTCACCGGTCCGCTGGGGTGACAGTCCCTCTTCCAGCCCGCACAGATCGTTCAGAACACTGATGGCGGCTTTGACGTCGCCGGCCAAATATGTCCAGTGAGCCCGATTCAATTTCAGTAGGTGGAAGTCATTCGGGCTTCCGCCGATGACATCTGTAGCCAGTTCTGCGCGTTCGATGCAACGCAGGGTGTCGGCGTCTGCAATGTCTGCTGCCAGTCGCATGGCGGCGGACGCCTTATTGAACTTTGCCCAGACATCCAGGTTCCGGGCTGGCGAGAATGTTGCGGCGGCAAGTTCGTGATAGCGCAAGCCCTCGTCCACCATGTTGCACAGGAACGCAACGTTGCCGATGACCCAGTACGCCTTGCCGGCCAATTGGTCGTCTACTTCGTCGGAAATGATGCCGGCGAGGACCTGGCTCTCAGTCCAGGCTTGCTCCAGCAGGCCGGAGTCGGCCAACGCAGCAATCAAGGCGTGCCTGGCCTTGATGTTAATTTCGAGATCCGCATCGTCCGCGGTGAGGTCCGCGGCCGTGCGTGCCGAATCAGCGGCTTCCTCCAGAAGCCCTGCACGGTGCTTGGCCTGTGACAACAGAATGTGGGCTCTCGCCCGGAGCTGCGGGGAAAGGGACGCCGAAGTACCCCCGATCAAAACAGCAGCTAGGCTGGCGGACTCGTCGTACTCCCCGGCGTCCAATAGGTTCTCCACTTGGAAGAACCTCATGTCCCATTCTGCAGCGCGATCCTCGCCGGCCAGTGCAATTTCGGCGGCTTCCCCTGCACTGCGGGATGCCGCACGGAAGTCGTGCTCTTCCCGATACTGCCGGGCCTGAAGCTCGGCAACGAAGTATGCGGGTGGAAGAGATTCTTGTTGCATAACCCAATTATCCGTTGCTCTTGCCGCGGAAACGGCCAAACGCGCAAGTATGCCGCGGGCAAGATTCCCGCAGGAGCCACGCAGGCGCGCGTTTGTAACACAAGATTTGTGGTCGCTCGACACACCGTTACTCCCTGGCGTGTCGAATGACCCTATACTGAACTCGCATCACACGAGTCCCATCTGTCTCTTACGTATCAGGAGTCCTCATGAAGAAAACTCTCGCAACTCTCCTTGTCGCTGGTGCTCTTGCCGCAGCGGGCCTTTCCGCTTCTGCTGCCATCTCGGCAACAGGTGACAACTCGAGTCAGGGCTCGGTATCGGCTATGGAGTGGTGGCCGAACTCCGCTCCGAAGAACTAACGGGACGGCAACAAACAACGGTGGGTATCGGCAACAAATCCGATACCCACCGTTCTCGGTTTAAGCTCGAAAAATACGGAAGCCCGACTACACCCGGGCGGCTTTCCCGGGGTTGATCAACGCCATGACCTCTGCAGCTGGCGCGGGCCGGCCGAAGTAGTAGCCCTGGCCGCTGGCGCAGCCCAGCCGCACAAGCGCCTCTGCCTGCTCTGCCGTCTCGATCCCTTCGGCCAGGGCTTTGAGGCCGCAGGCGTGGATCAGTTGCAGAACGGCGGCGATGAAATTTCCCTGATCCTCGTCGGCACTCAAGCCGCTGATCAGGCTCCGGTCGATCTTGACCACGTTCACGGGCAGCTTGCGCAGGTAGCTGATGGAGGAATAGCCGGTGCCAAAGTCATCAATCTCCAGTTGCACGCCAAGCCGCCGGAGGCCATTCAGCGAATACTGGTCCACATCCCCGCCGTTGACGGCCATGGACTCCGTCAGCTCCACAATCAGGTTCGAAGCATCCACTCCGGTCTCCCTGAGGATGTCACGGACGTGCTCGATCAGGTCGAGGTTTTGCAGTTCCGTCGTCGAGATGTTGACGCGGACGTTGAAGTGGCTGTCCACCTGCGACTCCACCTGCCAGTCCCGCAGCTGACGCACGGCAGTGCGCAGGACCCAGTGGCCCAGGTCCACAATCATGCCGGATTCCTCGGCGAGCGGAATGAACTGGTCCGGCATCAGGAGTCCGCGTTCCGGGTGGTTCCACCGCACCAGCGCCTCGACGCCTTCGATCCTGCCCGTGGCCAGCTCCACCACCGGCTGGTAATGCAGGGTCAGCTGGTCCTGGCGGATTGCTTCGCGCATTTCCGTAATCATGACACTCTGCAGCCGCCGAGCGTAAAGCAAGGCCGGCTCGAACACCTTGATGCTGCCGTGCGGCTGCGCCTTGGCCGCATACATGGCCGTATCGGCCTCCATGACCAGATCATCCACAGACTGTCCGGGTTCCGCGATCCGCAGACCGATGCTCGTGCCGCAGGTGATCCGGAGGTCGCCGACGTCGAGGCTCTCGTTGAGTGCCTTCAGGATTCTGTTGGCGACGCGCCGGGCCCGGCCGAGATTGGACTTAGGCAGCATGACGGCAAATTCGTCGCCGCCAAGGCGCGCTACGGTATCCGTCTCCCGGACGGCGTCCTGCAGCCGTCGCGCAATCACCCGCAGGACGTCGTCACCGGCGCTGTGCCCCAGGGTGTCGTTGATGCCTTTGAAAGAATCGAGGTCCAGGACCAGCAAGGCGGGCGGGAGCTCGCCGCGGGAAGCCTCCGCCAGTGCATGGCTCAGTACCGAATTCAGCGCCGTTCTGTTGGCCAGCTGGGTCAGGGGGTCCGTCAGCGCCATACGTTCAAGTTCGACCTGCGCCTCGCGCAGCATGGCCGTGCGGTTCTCGACCCGTTCCTCAAGCTCCTGGTAGATGGTCTGGAGGTCATCCGCCATCAGATTGATACCGGCAATGACGGCGGCGACGTCGTCGCGGGCCCCCGAGTGCGGGATCCTGGTGCTCAGGTCGCCTCCGGCGATCCGAACGATTCCCTCCACGAGGGCGTGGAGCCTTGGGTCCGGCGGATCAGATTTCACTCGCGTACTGACCTAACCATTCGACGGCCTCGGACTCGGATGTGAAGAACTTTGCAGGGATTGTCTCTGTTCCGGCCCTCAGGAGATAGTGGGCGATGACCCGGTCCACAGGGCTCTCACCCACCACTGCAAATGCGGAAGCGGCAATGGATCCGGTGTATGCGTGCCGGGCTTCCACACTGACTCCCACCACCCCAGTTATTACGAGCAACACAGGCATGCGCCGGCCGTTGGCCAGGACGCGGACGGCGGCACCCGCCACACGCGCTTCGTGGCCCTCAATCTCCTGGTTGGGCGGAAGCAGGACTTCGATGATGCCTGGCTCGATGACGCGGACACCGATGGCCTCAGCCTCGCGCCCGTCACCTGCGGCCGCGCTAGCACAGGTGCTCGCCGGTCCCGCCGGGTTCTCTTCAGGCATCCGCTCTTCAGGCCCGGCCAGGGCAGCGACGGTCACCGGACCACAATCCGGCGGCGCAGGTCCGCTGACCGGTGTCCGGTGGCGCCGCGTGCTGAGGCCCGGCGCGGCAAGACAAGCAAAACAGGCAAGACAAGCTGATCAGACATTGGGCCCCATAGACTGCGACGTCGGCATTTCGGCATGCGCTTATGTCAGATCGCGCACGATGCACCGAAATGTTCCGGTGAGTGCCCTCATGATAATGCAAGGTCAGGCCGTTGCCGGGCAGTCAGGGCCAGAAATTACGCGAGCGTGCGCGCCTTCTTGCGAATGCGCTCTTGCCGGACGCGCTGGGCCACGACCAGGCCCACCGCGGCGAGGCCGACTGTGATGGGATAGCCCATGAGCCGCTCCAGCGTGCCGGGCTCCGGCACCCGCATCCCGGTCACCCCACCCGTGGTCAGTGCGGCGAGGGAAACCGCACCGCATATCAGGATGAACCAGCCCAGCGGTGTCTGCCGGAGCCAAAGCCCGCCCAGCAACAGCAGTGCAAAGGATCCGGCCGCGAAGTACGTCACCGCGCCCACCACGTGCCAGACGGATCCTGCGTCCTCCGGCACGAGCCCCACCACAACGGTGCCAAAGCCGGCCGCGAAGGTGAGAACCCGGGCAACGGTTGCGACCGCGGCCGCCCACGGCGTCCGCCGTCCAGTACGCCGTCCCGCGCGCCGTCCCCGCCACGGGCCCAGCCCCGGCGCCGAACCCGGCCCGCGTCCCGAACCAAGACGCACACCGGACCGCGCCGCAGTACAAAGCAGGATCGAGCCGAGCAACAGCGCTCCAATCGCCATGCCGAGGCCCTGGACAACGAAAGACGCGTTCATCAGTACGTGCGCGGGCGAGCACACCTCCCGGTCGGCGAAGACACCGCAGCCCAAGGCGCCGAGGTCGCTGATATAGCCGGTCCGGCGGCTGTAGGGCTCCGGCGCCGCCCAGGAGCCGATCACGGCCGTCTCCGCCACGAAATACTGCAGCACACTCAGCTTCGCCAGGGCTCCTATGTAGAACCGGGTGGAGGCCACATCCGGGACGTAGAGGGCGTCTTCGGTGGGCGCGATAGCTGCTGCGGTCATGCCAAGAGCGTAGTACGCGCCCCTACCTTGTATGCTTATATCCGTGTCCGACAGGGCCGGCCCCACCGCCGGCCGCGCCGGGCGCCCGCCCTCGTAGCTCAGTGGATAGAGCACGGCTCTCCTAAAGCCGGTGTCGTTGGTTCGATTCCAATCGAGGGCACTTGAACCTGCCTGCCCCGGACACCGGTCCGGACTTCGATCTCCGCGCCTACCTGTTGGGCTCCTGGAGCGTGGAGCGCACCTTGCTGGACCGCGCCGCCGGCACCCGCGGAAGCTTCACCGGCGTCGTGCAGTTCACCGGGAACGACGACGGCGGCCTGCGCTTGCGCGAAGACGGCGCCGTTTCCTGGACCTCCTACACGGCAGAGCCGTTCACCGGACCGGCCAGCCGCGAGTACCTGCTGCGGCCCGGCGACACCCCGGCCGTGATGGACGTGTTCTTTCCGGACGGACGCCCGTTCCACCGCATGGGCTTCACGGCGCAGAGCAGCAAGGACCGGCACTGGTGCGATCCCGACACTTACCGGGTGGGCTACGAGCTGATCGGGCCGGACGAATTCCGGTACCGCTGGGATGTCACCGGCCCGGCCAAGGACCAGCTGCTGGAGTCCGTGTTGCACAGGCTCGGCGATCTGCCGCCCCGGCAGCGGATGCCGGGACCCCGCGAATGAACCCCCGCATTGTCGTCTCCGCGGTCTGCGTGTTCGATCGCGCAGGACGGCTCCTGACCGTGCGCAAAAGAGGCACGGAGAAGTTCATGCATCCCGGCGGCAAGCCCGAGGCCGGCGAAAGCGCTGCAGAAACCGCATCCCGCGAGCTGGAAGAAGAGGTGGGGATCGTCGTGCCGCCCGAAAGCCTTGTGCTCCTGGGCAGCTGGCTGGCCAACGCCGCCAACGAAGCCGCGACGCAGATCGAAGCCACCGTCTTCACGGCCCCCGGCATCTGGAGCGCCCGTGCGTCCGCCGAAATCGCTGAGATCCGCTGGCTGGACCTTGCCGCCGAGCTGCCGGACGACCTCGCGCCGCTGCTCACGGACCACGTATTGCCCGCCTTGTCCCGCGCATCGGACCAGGCCCCAGGCCGGGCCCCGGCGCGCGGCCCCGGGACCGGGACCGGGCCTGCCGGTCCCGGCCGCAGCGCCTAGAACTCGGGGACGGCCTCTTCCACGACAGCGGTGGCCTCGGCGAACTGCGTCCGGTACAGCTCCGCGTAGCGCCCCTCGGCGGCCAGGAGCTCGCTGTGGGTCCCGCGCTCCACGATCGTGCCGTCCTCGACGACCAGGATGGCGTCGGCGGCGCGGATGGTGGAGAGCCGGTGGGCAATCACGACGGCGGTGCGGCCTTCCAGCGCGGCACCAAGCGCCTCCTGCACGGCAGCCTCGTTCGTGGAGTCCAGCGCAGCCGTGGCTTCGTCGAGGATCACGACGCGCGGCTGCGCGATCAGCAGACGTGCGATGGTGAGCCGCTGGCGTTCGCCGCCGGACAGCCGGTAGCCCCGCTCCCCCACCACGGTGTCCAGCCCGTCCGGGAGGGACCGGATCATGTCTTCCAGCCGGGCCTGCCGCAGCACATCCCACATGAGTTCCTCGCTGGCGTCGGGGCGTGCCAGGCGCAGGTTGGAGGCGATGCTCTCGTGGAAGAGGTGCCCGTCCTGGGTCACCATGCCCAGGGTTTGACGCATCGAGTCGAACGTCAGGTCGCGGACGTCCACGCCCGTGCCAGGCACGGTGCCGCCGAAGCGGACAGCGCCGGAATCGACGTCGTACAACCGCGAGAGCAGCTGCGCGATCGTGGACTTGCCGGCGCCCGAAGATCCCACGAGGGCCACGGTCTGGCCCGGTTCGACCCGGAAGCTGATCCCGTGCAGCACTTCCTCGCCGCCCCGGGTGTCCAGCGTGGACACGTCTTCCAGCGAGGCCAGCGAGACCTTGTCCGCGGACGGGTAGGCGAAGCGGACGTCGTCGAACTCCACCGACAGCGGACCGGCCGGGGAGGCTACGGCGTCGGGCTTCTGTTGGATCAGGGGCTTGAGGTCCAGGATCTCGAACACGCGCTCGAAGCTGACCAGGGCGCTCATGATTTCCACGCGGGCGTTGGACAGCGCGGTGAGCGGGGCGTAAAGACGGGTGAGCAGCAGCGCCAGCACGACGACGTCGCCTGCGGCCAGCTGGCCGCCGAGGGCGAGCCAGCCGCCCAGTCCGTAGACCAACGCCAAGGCCAGTGCGGAGACGAGCGTCAGGGCCGTCACGAACGTGAACTGCAGCATGGCGGTGCGTACGCCGATGTCACGGACGCGGCCGGCCCGGAGGGCGAACTCGCGGGACTCCTCATCCGGGCGGCCGAAGAGCTTCACCAGGGTGGCACCGGGGGCGGAGAAGCGCTCGGTCATCTGGGTGCCCATGGCGGCGTTGTTGTCCGCGGCTTCACGGCGCAGATCGGCGAGCTTGGAGCCCATCCGGCGGGCCGGAATCAGGAAGATCGGGAGCAGGATCATGGCGAGCACGGTAACAAGCCAGGACTTTCCAAGCATCACCGCGAGTGTCAGGGCAAGGGCCACGACGTTGCTGACGACGCCGGACAGGGTTCCGGCGAAGGCCGACTGCGCGCCGATGACGTCGTTGTTGAGCCTGCTCACGAGCGCGCCCGTCCGGGTGCGCGTGAAGAAGGCGATCGGCATCTTCTGGACGTGGTCGAACACCTTGGTGCGCAGGTCCACGATCACGCCTTCACCGATGGTGGAGGACAGCCAGCGGGTCACGAGGCCGATTCCGGCCTCGGCTACGGCCACGATCGCGATCAGCACCGCGAGCCAGATCACCGTGCCGGCAGCCGCGTGGGCGATGATCGCGTCCACGACCTGGCCGGCGAGCACGGGGGTGGCCACGGCGAGCACCGCCATCACGATGGATAGCAGCACGAAGGCGATCAGCTTGTTCCGGTGCGGCTCGGCGAAACCGAACACACGCTTCAGTGTCGCCTTGGAGAACGGCTTGGAGCCGCTTGAGGCGCGCGTGATGTTGTAAAGGGAGCTCCAGGCGACCCGGTCCATGCTCATTTTTTGGTGCCTTTCAGGGCGCGATCGCCGTGTGATGGGGTGCCCGCGCCAGCGCCGGCTATAAGTTCGGTGACGACGCCGGCCTCGACGTTCCAGCGCGCGTCCAGGCGCACGTTCTCCAGGAGCCGGCGGTCGTGGGTGACCAGCAACAGCGTGCCGTCGTAACTGTCGAGGGCTTCCTCGAGCTGCTCGATGGCGGCCAGGTCGAGGTGGTTGGTGGGTTCGTCCAGCACGAGCAGGTTGACGCCGCGGGCCTGCAGCAATGCCAGGGCGGCCCGAGTCCGCTCTCCGGGCGAGAGGGAGTTCACCGGGCGGCCGGTGTGGTCGGCTTTGAGGCCGAACTTGGCCAGCAGGGTACGCACCTCCGCCGGTGTCTGGTCCGTCAGGACGGCTTCGACGGCGTCGGCCAGCACGAGATGCCCCGCCAGGAGGCCGCGGGCCTGGTCGATTTCTCCGACCGCCACCGACGCGCCCATGGACGAGTCCCCGGCGTCGGGGCGCTGAACGCCCAGCAGGAGACGGAGCAGGGTGGATTTGCCGGCGCCGTTGGGACCGGTGATCCCGATCCGCTCCCCCGCGTTCAGCTGCAGGTTCACCGGGCCCAGGGTGAAGTCGCCCTGGTGCGCGACGGCCTCCCGGAGCGTTGCCACCACGGCGCTGGACCGCGGGGCCGCCCCGATGCTGAACTGCAACTGCCATTCCTTGCGGGGCTCTTCCACCTCGTCGAGCCGCGCGATCCTGGACTCCATCTGCCGGACCTTCTGCCCCTGTTTTTCCGAGGATTCGGTATTGGCCGCGCGCCGGACCTTGTCATTGTCCGGGCTCTTCTTCATCGCGTTCCGGACGCCTTGGGAACTCCACTCGCGCTGGGTCCGTGCGCGGGAGACGAGGTCAGCCTTCGTGTTGGCGAATTCCTCGTAACGCTCACGGGCGTGGCGCCGGGCAACAGCGCGTTCCTCAAGGAAGGCCTCGTAGCCGCCGTCGTACACAGCGACGGAGTTCTGCGGAAGGTCCAGCTCCACGATCGTGGTCACGCAGCGCGCCAGGAACTCACGGTCGTGCGAGACCAGGACCACTCCGCCCCGCAGGCCCTGCACGAAGGCTTCGAGCTTGGCGAGGCCACTGAGGTCCAGGTCATTGGTGGGCTCGTCGAGCAGCACGATGTCAAACCGGCTGAGCAGCAGGGCCGCCAGGGCCACCCGCGCCGCCTGGCCGCCGGACAGGCCGGTCATCTCGGCGTCCGGCCCCACGTCGAGGCCGAGGTCGGCCAGGACGGGTGGAATCCGCTCCTCCACGTCGGCGGCGCCGGAAGCCATCCAGCGGTCGAATGCGAGGGCATAGGCGTCGTCGGTGCCCGGGGCGCCGGAGGCCAGGGCCTCGGCCGTGGCTTCCATGTCGGTGGTGGCCTGCGCACAGCCTGTGCGCCGGGCGATGTAGGCGCCCACGGTTTCCCCTGCACTCCGTTCGTGTTCCTGGGGCAGCCAGCCCACGAAGGCGTCTGCCGGGGCAAGGCTGACCGTTCCCTCCTGCGGCTCGTCAATGCCGGCGAAGAGGCGGAGCAGGGTGGATTTGCCGGCGCCGTTGGCACCGACGACCCCCACGACGTCGCCGGGAGCAACGGTCAGGGAGAGTTTGGAAAATAGCGTGCGGTGATCGTGACCACCGGAAAGGTCCTTGGCAACAAGGGTTGCAGTCATTAATCAATCCTCTCACCACGGCCCAAAAGGCCACACACGGGGTAGTCCCCGGCCGCCAAAAAATGCCCGGGCATAGAAGAACCCGCCGGTCCGGACTTGGGGGGTGTACGGACCAGCGGGTTCGACCATTTAGCATAGTTCAATCAGACCTTGCCGTAAAATCGATGTCCAGCCGTACACCGGGACCCGTTGCTTCCACCGACACCGCAGGACGCCATAGATGCCCTTACCCGCCAAGGCATTCCAGCACTGGCTTCACAGTGTCGCGCCGGCAGCGAGCACCGCTGACATCTGCCGGATCTCCGGTATCAAGCGGACCACCCTTGCCCAGCAGCTGGTGCGCGGCAAGGTGGCCGAATCCACCCTGGTGAGCATCAGCCGGGCTTTGCACCGGAGCCCGCTGGAGGATCTGGGCTCGTTCGAGAACTACGCGGAGCTCGCCGGGAAGCCGCGTCCACCTTCCGTGGCCGAACTCGTGAGCCAGGTTGCCACCATGGATCTGCTGCGTGCGGTCATTGCCCGCTCTGGCCCGGGCGAGGTCAGCCCCGGCGACCACGGCGCCGGGGGCACCGGTGCCAGCGGCGCACCGGAAGCCAAGCTGGCGCTCAGCCCGGCCCCGCACGCCACCTCCGTCCGGAACTGGGTGGACGCGATCGACGACGGCGAGTTGCGCCACCGCGTCTCCGCCGCCACCGGGATCGCGCCGCAGAACTATTCGGCCCAGCTGACGGCCAACAGGCTGTCCCCGGAACTTGCTGTCGCCACCGCCCGCGCGGCAGGCGTAGGCTTCACAGGCGGACTCGTCGCGACCGGCCTCATTTCCGAAACCGAAGCAGGCTGGCCACCAGGGGCAAAGCAGTCTGCCCTGGACGCGCTCTCGGACGGTGAACTCACTGCACTGGCCGGCGAGAGGCTACAAACCCTGGGCAAGGCACTCCGCCGCCAGGAGCAGGAACAAGCACAAACAGAAAAGATTTGGGAGAACCTCGGATGATCGCGATCCTGCAATGGACGACTTTGGCGGTCTGCGCCGCACTCGCGTTAGCCCGTATTCCCGGTGCCCTCCGGGGGCAGAACCGGTCCATGTTCGGACTTTTCGCCGTCTCCACTTTTGCAGTTCTCCTGAGCATCGACGGACCCTACATGGCCATCGATCAGGCCCTGGGCGGCACGAACATCGCCAACCTGCTGCTCCGCTTCGTTAGTTTCGCTGCCATTTTCTTCCTGGGGCTCCGGATAGCGCGGGGCTTCAGTGCGAACGACTCGCTCCGGCTCATCACGGGCCCGATCGGAATCGCGGTCGCGGCGGCAGCCTCGCTGGCCGTGCTGGCGGTCTTTTTCATGATGGACGCCGCCGGCTCGTCCGCGGGCCTGGTCGCCGTCTCTGCCAAAGACGGCCGCAATGCCGCCCTGGTGGAATACTACGGAGCCGCGGGACGCCTGTACCCCGCCTACGTCACTCTTGCCCTGTTCCCGGCCATGGTGCGCAGCGTCCGCAGCAGGCTTCCCGTCCTCGTGCGCGTTGGCGCCGGGTTGGTCGCTGTCGGTTCCGTGGGCATCGCGCTGAGCCTGTCGTCGCCGATCATTCCGCCCGCGCTGGGATTCCTGCGGTTCCTCTTCAACTACACCGCCATTCTTTGCCTGGTGGTGGGCCTTGCCGCGATCTGGCTGGCCAGGGCGGTGGCGAGGCGAAAGCCGAAAAAGATGGCCGGATTCAGCTGATTGTTACCAGGGGCTGAGCAGGCAGGCGATTGGAGTACCCAGGATGACGGCGATCCTTGAATGGGGCACCCTGACAGTCTGCTGCGTCGTGCTTATCCTCCGCGTTCCGGATGCCATACGCGGCCGGAACAGAGCCGTATTCGCGATCCTGCTGCTGGCCACGCTGTGCAGCCTCCTCGCTGTCTCCGGCCCCTATGAAGCCATCGACCGCATGCTTGGCGGCTGGAACCTCGCCAACCTGATCCTGCGGTTCCTCGTTTTCGCAACAATATTGCTGGTCGGGCTGCGCGTCGCCAAGGGGCTCGGCGACGCCCGGGGCCACAGGCTCATTGCCGGAAGAACGGGCCGCTGGGCGTTGGGGATCAGCTGTCTGGCCGTGGCGGTGACGTTCTTCCTCATGGACACGCGTGAGTCCTCGGCGGGTTTGCTGGGCGCCCAGGACAGCGGCGGCGCGAACGCTCTCCTCGCGCCGTATTACGCCGCCGCCGGCCGCACGTATCCGGCCTTCGTCTCCGTCATTCTCATGCCGCCCCTGCTGGCGATTGCCAGGAGCAAACTGCCGCGGCTGGTCCGGGCCGGTGCACTTTTGATGCTCGTCGGCGGCCTCGCCACCGCCGCGAGCATTCCGGCGTGTTTCGCACCGGACGACTGGGCGATGGCACGGCATGCCGTGAATTACGGCGCCGTGCTGGGCTTTGTCCTTGGCTTCGCCTTCATCTGGTTCTCCGGGCTGGGCCCCACTCAATCTGGTAACGGTAATGCAACATTACGCCAGAATGACACATAGGGCATTCACATAATCATTAGACCGTGAGAGAATCATGAATGTGTGAAAGCGACAATCGCTTCGTGAACGGAAGTCAGCCGTGCGAGGCAGACGACGTCGTCCAAGCGCCATTGGGGGGATGAGTGGTGGCGGTCCATGAGGACCGCCCCCACTCAGCCTGTTTAAAGGCAGATTCCCGTCCGGACCACGTTACGGCCGCGCCGGGAGACCCACAAGACCCGGCGTATGGTCAGCGCACGAACCTCAGCGTCACCAGTTGGAACGGCCGGAGGGACAGCTGTGCGGAATCAGGGCCGCCGGTCACGCCCGGCGCCTCGAGGGGCCGCTCCAGCAGATCGACGGTATGGACGTCCGTGACGTCGAAGGTGGCCGCCACAAGGCCCGCGGACCGCTCCCCCAACGATTCGTACAGGCGCACGATCACGTCGCCGGAGCCGTCCTCGGCGAGCTTGACGGCCTCGATGACGAGGGCCCGGTTGGACACGGTGAACAGCGGGTCCGCCCCGCGGGACCCCTTGAGCACCCTCGGGGCCAGGTTCGTGCGGTAGCCCTCTTCGACGGCGTCGGCGATGCTGGCACCCGGCCTGATGGTCACCACCAGCTCATGCCGCCCGCGGTCGGCGCGCGGATCCGGAAACTTCGGCGCCCGCAGGAGCGAGACCCTCACAGTGGTTGTGGTCCCGCCGTCCTCCGCCCGCACGTCACGGGTGACGTCGTGGCCGTAGCTGGAGGCGTTGGAAACGGCCACCCCGTAGCCGGGCTCGGCGACGTGGATCCAGCGGTGCGCGCAGATCTCGAACTTCGCCGCTTCCCAGGACGTGTTGAGGTGGGTAGGCCGGAAGACATGGCCGAACTGGGTCTCCGAGGCCGAGCGGTCCGCCCTGACGTCGAGCGCGAAGCCGAGCTTGAGCAGCTTCTCGCTTTCCTGCCAGTCCACCGCCGTCGAGATCCTGAGGGAATCGTCACCCGGCTCCAGCGCGATCCGCTGGGTGACCGCCGACGACCCTGCCATCCGTTCCACCAGCACGACGGCGTTGGGGCTTTCCCCTAGCGGGTCGCGCTCCAGCGCCACCGAGCGGGCTTCGGTCAGCCGTGCGACGTTCCTTCGGTAGAACGCGTCGATGTCCCAGGCATCCCATTCGTTGGGTGTGTCCCGGTGCAGCTCGAGGAGGTTTCCGGACTGCCCGGGCGCAATTGCCTCACGTCCGCTGGCGTAGTCCATGAGCGAGGCCAGCAGCCCGTCGGCGTCGACCACCGCACGGATGATGCCGTTGTCCAGGATGTAGCCGCCCGCGGATTCGGTGACGGACACCGCCTGTTCTGAGCGGGCGGCCGGGGCGGCGGCGAAGGCCGGCACACCCAAGCGCTCATGCGGAGCCGCGTTGAGGAGAAATTCGGTCCCGCCTTCTCCCAGCAGTGCCTTGGCGGCATCCGCGATGATTGCTTCGAGCCCCTGTTCGACGGCGGCGTAGTTGCGCTCGGCGTCCTGGTGCACCCAGGCAATCGAGCTGCCCGGAAGGATGTCGTGGAACTGCTGGAGCAGGACCAGGCGCCAGAGCCGCTTGAGCTCGGCCGCCGGGTAGCCGAAGCCGGTACGCACCGCCGCCGTGGCGCACCAGAGCTCGGCTTCCCGCAGGAGGTGCTCGCTGCGCCGGTTCCCCAACTTCGTCTGGGCCTGGCTCGTGTAGGTGCCGCGGTGCAGCTCAAGGTACATCTCCCCGACCCACACCGGCAGGTCTTCATATTCCGCCTGCGCGCGGGAGAAGAAGCTGCCGGAGGTCCCGATCCGCACCTTGGGCGAACCTTCCAGATCCGCTGTGCGCGTGGCCGAGGCGAGCATCTCCCGCGTGGGGCCACCGCCGCCGTCGCCGTAGCCGAACGGGACCAGGGACGTGGTTCCGCGGCCGTGGTCCCGGTAATTCCGCTCCGCATGGGCCAGATCCCTGGCGCTGAGGTCCGAGTTGTACGTGTCCACCGGGGGAAAGTGGGTGAACAGCCTGGTGCCGTCGATTCCTTCCCAGTTGAACGTGTGGTGGGGCATCCGGTTGACCTGGTTCCAGGAGATCTTCTGCGTCAGGAACCACCGGCTGCCGGCGGACTTGACGATCTGCGGCAACGCCGCGGAGTAGCCGAACGTGTCAGGAAGCCACGCTTCCTGGCATTCGACGCCGAACTCAGCCATAAAGAAGCTCTTGCCCTCCAGGAACTGCCGCGCCATGGCTTCACCGCCGGGCATGTTGGAGTCCGCCTCCACCCACATGCCGCCCACAGGGACGAACTGGCCGGTCTTGACCTTCTCACGGATGCGCCCGAACAGCTCCGGATAAAACTCCTTCATCCAGGCCAGCTGCTGGGCCGAGGAGCAGGAAAACACGAATCCGGGGTACTCGTCCATCAGGGCCACCACGTTGGAGAACGTGCGGGCGCACTTGCGCATGGTTTCCCGGATCGGCCACAGCCAGGCGGAGTCGATATGGGCATGCCCCGTGGCCACCAGCTCATGGGCCGAGGCGTAGGCCGGCCGCGCCAGGGCCTCCGCGAGGACTGCACGACCGGCGGCCGCCGTTCCCGGAACGTCGTCGGGGTCCATCACATCCAGCATCCGTTCCAGGGCGCGCAGGATATCGTGGCGGCGGGGCAACTCCATGGGCAGTTCGTGCATGAGCCCGCTGAGGGTCCCGATGTCCTGCTGCAGCTCCCAGACGGTCTGGTTGAGCTCGGCGACCACAATGCGGCCCAGCCGGTACTTGGGATCCCTGCCCGACGTCGCCTTGTCGCCATACGGTGTGGGGGCGAAGGTCCAGCCCTGGGAAAGATCCGGGTTCGCCGCGGCCTCGACATAGAAGTCAATGGCCATGCCGCTGCCCAGGAGCTTCAGCGGGATGTACTGGTTCCGCGGGGAGATGGCTTTGATGATCGTCCCGTCGGGGCGCCAGGCGATGCCCTCGCACTGGAAGCCCGGAAGGTCGCCGTTGAAGCCCAGGTCCACAATCATTTCAACCGAGGTGTCCGCCGCCGTGCCCCAGGAGTCCGGCACTTCGCCCTGCAGCCTCAGCCACTTGGTGCTCCATGGCCGCCCCCAGGCCGCGCCGTGTTCCTGGGGCGTGAACTCCTGCCGCAGGGCCTCCATTGCGGCGACCGGTTCGTCCGGAGCGTCCCAGCTGCTCAGCGTCAGGTCCATGCTACGCGGGTAGACCGCAGGAATGATGCGTTCGCGTACGAAGCGGTCCAGCCGGACTTCCGTGAGGCGGCGGTCGTCGTGCAATGTGATCCTCTTAGCGCTAGGGGGCGAAGCCGGGCTGCATCCAGTCGATGGACAAAACTTACTTCGCGCGGAGCGGTTTGGCCAACGGTGCCCGCTATCCGGCCACGGACACGGGACCCGCGACCCGCCCCTGGCCGGCATACACGTTCAGTGTTGTGCCCCGGCTGAATCCGGCGAGGGTCATCCCGCTGGCCTCGGCGAGCTCGACCGCCAGGCTGGAGGGTGCGCTGACAGCTGCCAGGACGGGGATTCCGGCCAACGATGCCTTCTGGACAAGCTCGAATGATGCCCTGCCCGATACTTGCAGCACGGTTCCGCTGAGCGGCAACAAGCCCTCGCGCAACGCCCACCCCACGACCTTGTCAACGGCGTTGTGGCGTCCGACGTCTTCGCGCAGACACAACAGCTCTGCGGAACCGTCGTCGGCAATCCGGAAGAGGCCCGCGGCGTGCACGCCGCCGGTAACGTCAAAGACGGCCTGGGCCTCCCGGAGCGCGTCCGGCAGGGCCGCCAGCGTCTCCACCGGCACGCTCAGCGGGTCCGCCCCCGGGCTGAAGTGGGAGGACTTGCGCACCGCTTCGATCGAATCCGTTCCGCAGATACCGCAGGAACTGGAGGTGAAGATGTTCCGCCCGGTCTCCGGCAGGACGACGTCGGGCCGGAGCTGGGCCTCCACGACGTTGAACGTCTGGACCCCGTCCTCGTCCTCGCCTGCACAAAACCGCAGGGAGACCAGCTGTTCCGGGCTCCAGATGACGCCCTCGGAGACCAGGAACCCGGCCACGAGGTCGAAGTCGTTGCCCGGCGTGCGCATCGTGACGGAAAACGAGAGGCTCCCCAGCCTGATTTCCAGCGGTTCCTCAACGGCCAGCACATCTTCCCGGTAGCGGACCGGAAATTCGAGGGCTTGCGGGGACCCGTCCAGGACGAATTTGTGCACTTTGCGGCGCTGCGTCACGCGACCCATATAAGACTCCTAAGCAACGTGGTGTGGGGGTTTTCGGCTGATTCCATCATTGCAACTGCCGGTCACGGAAGCCAGCGCGGCGCAGACCCGGGAGCTTTCACCCAAGAAGGGCGCTCCAGTCCACGGGCCCGCTGTTCGCTGAGGGCTTCCGGGCCGGCCTCTTGGTTGGCACCGCGGCCTTCGCGGCGGCCTGCGCGGGGTCCGGGATGGGTGCTCCCCACGGAAGCGCGAAGGCGGGAACCAGTGCCCCCAGCTGGACGCCGTGCGGCGGGACCACCAGTACGCCGTCGGCCGCGGCCAGTCCGCGCATCATTCCGGGACCGGCGTGCTGGGCCGGTGATGCCATGCCGTAGAGCAGACGGTAAGGCATCAGCCGGGTCCGTCCGGGATCGGGGTCAATCGTCGACCCGCACGGCACCTCCGCGACCGGCGGCAGGGTCCCGTGGCCCAATGCCGCGAGGAGCGGCGCCCCGATCGTGGACAGCGCCATCATGGCCGCCAGCGGGTTCCCCGGGAGGCCGAGGATGAAGCGGCCGTCGGGCAGCCCGGCCAGCACGGCGGGGTGGCCCGGGCGCATGGCGATGCCATCGATCAGCAGCCGTCCGCCGAGCTCGGCGACGGAGCGCCGGAGGTGGTCCGTACCTGAGCGACCGGTGCCGCCGGTCGTGATGACGACGTCGGCGGGCAGGTTTTCGACGGCGGCCCCAGCCGCCTGGCCGACGCCGGACCCCGGGACTGGAACAGCGGCCTGGGCCGCCGGTCCGGTGGGCTCAGTGTCCTCGAGCGCGGCGAGCCATTCGGCGTAGCTGTCGCCGATCTTCACCTCCTCGGCGCAGATCCCGCCGAGCATGTGCACCACGCCGGCCAGCTGGGGCCCGAAGGTGTCACGCACTTTCCCCGGCCCGGGAAGACCGGACGACACGACCTCGGAGCCGGTCAGCACGAGGCGGACGACGGCCTTGCCAAGCACCGGGAGGGCGTCGTGCCCGGCCAGTGCGGCCAGGGCCAGGTGGGCCGGGTTGAGTACGGTGCCGCTCCGGATCAGCACCTCGCCGGCGGTGGCCTCCTCGGCGGCCCTGCGGATGTGTTCGCCGTTTCGCGGTTCACCGGGCTTGGCGGTGCCGCTGGTCTTGAGGACAGGAAGCCCGTCCTCGTCCGTGGCGAGGGTCCCGCTCTCGCTGCGCAGCACGGCCTTCGCCCCCGCCGGGATGAGTCCGCCGGTGACGATCGGACTCGCCTGGTGCGGGGTGAGCCGCTGGTTCGGTTCAGCCAGGATCCACGGTCCGCTTCCGCTGACGGCCCAGCCGTCCATGGCTGAGGACGCATAGTGCGGTATGTCCTGCAGGGCTGTCACGTCCGCTGAAAGCGTCCGTCCCAGCGCGCTACGGAGCGGCACGGGGGCCGCGGGAATGGGGGTGGCGCAGTCGAAGGCGAGCTGCCGGGCCTCTTGCCAGGTGTGGGCGAGGTGACGGTGCGGCGTTGTGTCGGCGCCGTCCGCCGTCGGGTCCTTCTCCGGGTGCGTCCCGGCGTCGTGGGGATACCCGGGTCCGGAGCCGTCCGCGGAAGCGGGGTCGCCGCCGCGGGGAGGGGCAGGTGTCATGCCCCGGAAGCTTCGGCGTCCGCGTAGTCCTTGGCAAGCTGGCGGGCCACGCGCATGGCAGCCTGCATGGAGGTTGCGTCGGTGGCCTGGCCGGAACCGGATGCCAGTCCGGCGGCGAAGCCGGCGATGAACGTGGTCAGCGGGGCGGCCGGGCGCACTATGGAATGGGCGGCGACGCCGGCCAGGGACAGGACCTCGTTCACGTCAATCTCGACGTCCTCCAGTTCCAGGGCCTGCAGCAGCGCACGGCACCAGTCCTCCAGCGTTTCGTCCTGGCTCTTCACCGTTTGCCTCCAAAGTCGTGTTCAGTTGCGGCCCCCGGACCGGCCTCCTGGACATGGCCGGGAATGGGGCCGGATACCCCGAGCGCGGAGGCGTCGTCCCAAGTGTCCACATCGTCCGTGGAACCGGCCGGGACGCGAACTTCCCGCACCTCAAGACTAGCAAGAAGGCCGAAGACCGAGGCGTTTTCGAGGGCGCCCCGCCCGGCAGCGTCCGCGACGGATCGTTGTAGCGCAATTGTGCTATAGAGCCCGAGGAGGGGTTGCCTGCGTCCGTCGGCGGAGACCGCCATGACGCCCCCTGCCCCGGTCTCGCCGGCCACCCCGTGACCGGACGTGCCCAGCGGCCCGCTTCCTTCCAGCACGTCGAGGAGTGCACGAACGGCGGCTTCCGCGCCCGGCATGTCACACGCCAGGACCAGGGTCAGGGGTGCGGCACCGGTGGAGCCCGGGCGCATGGTCCTGTGCGCGGCCAGCGCGGAGAGCCCGGCGGCGATTGCGGCAGCCGGACCGGCGAAGGGAGGGTCCTCGCGGCAGTTCAAGACGCCGGCGGGCAAGGTTCCCGGGTCCGGCCCGACCACGACGACGTCCCCGGCGCCGTGCGCGGCCCGCAGCGAGAGCTCAAGGAGGGTGGCGCCCCCGTACTCCAGCCCGGATTTGGGCACGCCGCCGAGCCTGGCGGACCGCCCGCCGGCGAGAATGACAGCATCGAACTCCACGGCTTCAGCCTAGCGCGGCGCGGCAGCCGGCGCGGCCGGACCGCGGAGGAAGTCAGGCGGCGGATTCGGGCAGCAGGAACGGATCCCAGGCCGGCGTCGGCTTCTCGAGCTCTTTGATCTGCCAGATGGTGCCCCTGGGCGGGGCTGGGACGAAGCCGAGCTTCCAGCCCATTTCGGCCGGGGTGTGGTCACCTTTGGCGTTGTTGCACCGGAGGCAGGCAGCGACGAGGTTCTCCCAGGAATCGGCCCCGCCCCGGGACTTGGGCTGGACGTGATCGATCGTATGGGCCGCCTTGCCGCAGTACGCGCACCGGTGGCTGTCCCGGCGCAGCACCCCCCGGCGGCTGACCGCGGTCAGGGTGTTGTAGCGGGGCCTGATGTAGCGGTTCAGGAGGATCACGGACGGGCGGCCCAGGATGTCCTGCGGCCCGACGACGGGATCGTCGCCCTCGGCCACCACGCTGGCCTTTCCGGTGAGCACGAGGACAAGAGCCCGGCGGAAGGTCACTACCGCGAGCGGTTCATATCCAGCATTCAGAACGAGAGTGCGCATCCGCATACCTCTTCACGGCCGCACCCGCCAGGGGCACGAGGGCCGGCTGCCCTCTGCATGGTCGGGCTATGGATCGACAAGACAAGAGTAAACACCCAAGTGCCGTATCACCGAATTTTTTTCTCGCCCGCGGGTCCGTAGTACCGGACTGGTTCATGCCGGGGAAACGCAAAGGACCCCCGCCGCAAGGGCAGGGGTCCTTCAAACGATGGAGCTATTGACCTAGCCGCCGACGCGGATGAAGACCGGGCCGGAGCCGATGTTGACGCTGTAGAGGGCGGTGGTGCCGCCGTTCCAGCCGCCGTGGACGGCCATGCCGTTGCCGACGTAAACAGCGATGTGAGCCATGCCCACGCCACCGTTCTGGTAGTAAGCGAGGTCGCCCGGCTGAGCCTCGGCGGCGCTCACGGTGCGGCCCAGGGACAGGTAACCTGCCGGCCAGCCGTGGTAGTGGATGCCGGCTGCGGCCAAAGCGTTCGTGGCCAGCGCGGTGCAGTCCTGCGACACACCGATCTGGGCGTAGGCGGCGGCGGCGATGGTTGCGCCGAAGCCGCTGCCGATGGCTGCCGGTGCGCCGACGGATGCAGTGGCGCCGGCCTGGGTGCCCGCAGTCTTTGCCGCGGTGGCATCCTGGACCTTCACAACGGGCTTAGGGGCCTCGACCACGGGGGCGGGCGACGTGGACACAGTCGGCTTCTCGTAGGAGATCGCGATGGTCGAAGCAGCCGAAATAGTTGCCGGGGAAGCTGACTGGACTTCGAGGGCGGAAGCGGAGGTGGATTCGCGCTGAACGTTGGTCTCAGCAGCGTTGGCCGCGATACCGCTGGTCAGGACCAGGCCGGATGCTGCAGCGATGACTGCAGCCTGGCGGCCCATGCCGCCGGCGTTGTCGCCGACAGCCTTGGCAATGACAGCCAGCGAGTTGGTCTTGGTGACCTCGGCGCGGTGCCGTGCGATTGCACGAGTAGTCATTCAGTTCTCTCTTTCGTGATCCTTGGACCGCGCGTTTTAGGCGCGGACTGAGGACGCTCCGGCATCTTGGGGGTACGCCGGATCGCCCCGAATGGGTTAGTTAGCGAAGGGTGTACTGCGAAGACGCGCCAAAAGCGGGAACTGCGTGCAGGTGCTTGGCCTGCAGTCCGGACTCGGCAGCAATGAAGCGTGTGGAGTCGGATCCAATCCGGGCGCCGGCAAGGGCAGCACGGGACTTGGATTCCAGCGGGCTCGCTAGAGCCGCGCACGCGCGGTGACGCGCAGCATTGTGGCGTGAAGACACGAAAGTAGCCTCTCCCAATGCCTGCGAGGTGAGCTGTCGGATTCGGATGGGAGTCACCCGGCCGCTCCGCTTCCTTGGAAGCTTTGCGACTTAACCCCAAGGCCTTCTTGCGAAGACCAAAATTGGTTCCCCCGCCCCTGCCAGACGATGTAATGCGAACGGACCTTGAGCGGTGGCAGAGCTAGGCAATCCACTCAAGAGCGCCAACTTCGGAAAAGTTGGCGTACCTCATACGGTACAGCAGTTGGGATTCAATGTCACATTCAGATCACGGCGTGTCACAAGAATGCGAGAGTGACCCATCATCTTGGCTCAGAGCCAGCCGAGGGGGTCAACAACATCGCCGTTGACCATCACCTCGAAGTGGAGGTGGCAGCCGGTCGACGCGCCCGTGGTGCCGCTCATCGCGATGAGGTCGCCGCGCGAGACCTTCTGGCCGACGTGGACCGAGGAAGAGGACAGGTGGTTGTAGGTGGTCTCCAGGCCGTTGCCGTGGTCGATCACGATGCGGTTGCCCCCGCCATAGGGGTGCCATCCCGAAAAGGTCACCGTGCCGCTGGCTGCCGCGTGGACGGCTGTTCCGCACTGCGCGGCATAGTCCTGGCCGCGGTGGAACTCACCGGCACCGCCGGTGATCGGGCTGACACGGTAGCCGAAGGGCGAGGAAGCGATCATCACATCCAGCGGCGCACCGAGGGTGCCGGCCGACGCCGCACGGGTGATACTGCCGACGGACTGCGCGCTCAGCAGCTGCTTGAGCTTCCCGTCCGGGTCACCCTTGGTGGTGACGGCCGTGCGGCTGAAGTCGACCTTGGCGCCCGCTGCGGCAGTTACATCCGGCTGCGACGCGGCGGAAACGGATCCGGAAGGCCCGCCGTCCGTGGCCATGACCGGGCTGGTGACCGGGACGGTGACCGTGAGGACCAGGCCTGTGGCAGCCAACGCCATTCCGGCCTTCTGCCCGACGCCGCTGGCAGCGGCAAAGTCCGTAATCTGGCGGAACGGACTGCGGCGGCCCCGGCGTTCGACGCGGTGCGCGTCACGCGGGCGGTCGGCCAACGGCGCGAGAGCCTGACGCGGTACCGGAGCAGGACCGGCGGCGCGACGGCGACCTTTGGCGGTCTGGGTGGTCAAGGACGGTTCCTCTCTGGATGGCCTGCGGAGTTAGCTGTCGGATTCGGGTCAGAGAGATCAAAGACCCGGTCCGCCGTGGCAAGCTTCCAGACACAGAGGCACGTTGGAATCCCACTGTGGAGTGCGCTTGCCGCTGACGGACTTCACCCCAAGGCCGCTCTGAAGGCGGCCGCAAGTGGTTCCCCCGCCCCTGCCAGAAGGCGATTCTGCGACTGATCCGCTGGCAGGGCTCGGCTTCGGATCAGGTAACGCTTTGGTATCGGTACTGGAGACTAACTATAGGTGATTAAGCCGCCCGGTAATAAATCCGTAATCACCCTTGTGCACAACTCATAGGTCGCCCCACCACCCAGGCGTCAGCGCAGGTCAGCCGACCGTTACAAACACATGCGCCGCGACTTCGGGCGGCAGTTCGAGGGCGCCTTCGATATCCGGAACCCGGACCGAGATGTACTCGCCCACCCGCTCCAGCGAGAGGCGCGCCCCGGGGCGGATTCCGCCCTCGTCCAACTGGACGAGCAACTCCGGTTCCACCTGGATCGGCTCCGCCAGGCGGCTGACGATGATCCTCGAATCAGCGCCGTAACCGGCCATGGCGTCCAGCAGGTTCACCACGTCCGCGGCGAACTCGCTGGACGGGGTGCCGCCGAGGTCCGCGAGCCCGGGAATCGGGTTCCCGTACGGCGAAACGGTCGGGTGGTCGAGCATCTCGAAGATCCTGCGCTCCACGCGTTCGCTCATCACGTGTTCCCAGCGGCAGGCTTCCTCGTGGACGTACGCCCAGTCGAGGCCGATCACGTCAGCGAGCAGGCGTTCGGCCAGGCGGTGCTTCCGCATGACTCCGACGGCGCGTTTCCGGCCGGTTTCCGTCAGCTCAAGGTGGCGGTCGCCCGAAACAATCACGAGGCCGTCACGCTCCATCCGGCCAATGGTCTGGGACACAGTGGGGCCGGAGTGACGCAGTCTTTCGGCAATGCGGGCGCGGAGGGCGACGATGTTTTCTTCTTCAAGTTCCAGAATGGTCCGAAGATACATCTCCGTCGTATCAATCAGATCCGTCATTCAGCTCAGCTCCTCGAGCGCCGTCCTTGCATCATTCCCACCGTACCGCGCGCAGGTTGCGCCCTGGCGGGATCCGCCGTACGTTCGCAGCACAGCTTAGCCTATTTTGAATTACTCCGGATAATCTTCGGGCGTACGCGCGGTCGTCTCAATGACCGGACTGTGACGGCCTTTTTCCGCGTCCACCGGGGCAGTCAGGCAGAATGAAACGGAGTCTTCGTTGCAGCCACCCCTGCCGGACCATCTCCCAAGCCACGCTAAGCATCAGCCGAAAATTGGAGCCCCTGTGAGCGACACCAGCATCACGATCCCCGCAAACCTCCTCCCCAAGGACGGACGGTTCGGCGCCGGCCCGTCCAAGGTCCGTCCGGAACAGATGGAGGCCTTGGCAGCGGCGTCGGCGACACTGCTGGGAACTTCCCACCGCCAGGCGCCCGTCAAGAACCTTGTCGGCTCGGTCCGGACGGGGCTCGGTGAATTCTTCCGCGCTCCGGAGGGCTACGAGGTCATCCTCGGTGTCGGCGGCTCCACGGCGTTCTGGGATATCGCCAGCTTCGGCCTGGTCGAGAACAAGGCACAGCACTTGTCCTTTGGAGAATTCGGCTCGAAGTTCGCTGCCGCCACCAACAAGGCGCCCTTCCTCGCGGAGTCGTCCATCATCAAGTCCGAGCCCGGCACCCGCCCGTCCGCCCAGGCAGAGTCCGGCGTCGACGTTTATGCGTGGCCGCAGAACGAAACTTCGACCGGCGTTGCCGCTCCGGTCAAGCGCGTGGCCGGCGCCGACCGGGGTTCCCTCGTGCTCGTGGACGCGACATCGGCGGCGGGTGGCCTGGACGTGGACGTGGCCGAAGCGGACGTGTACTACTTTGCCCCGCAAAAGAACTTCGCGTCCGACGGCGGCCTGTGGCTGGGTCTGTTTTCCCCGGCGGCCCTGGAACGGGCAGCCCGGATCAAGGCCAGCGACCGCTGGATTCCCGATTTCCTGGACCTCCAGACGGCCATCGACAATTCGCGGCTGAACCAGACGTACAACACGCCGGCACTGGCCACGCTGGTCACCCTGGATGCCCAGGTGCGGTGGCTCAACGCCAATGGCGGGCTGGACTTTGCCGCGGCCCGGACCGCGGACTCCGCCGGGCGGATCTACCGCTGGGCCGAGGCCTCCGACTACGCCACGCCGTTCGTGGCCCGGGCTGAGGACCGCTCGAATGTTATCGCCACGATCGATTTCGACGAATCGGTCGACGCCGCCGCCATCGCCAAGGTGCTCCGCGCCAACGGCGTCGTGGACACGGAGCCGTACCGCAAGCTGGGCCGCAACCAGTTGCGGATCGCAACCTTCGTGGCGATCGAGCCGGACGATGTTTCGGCGCTGCTGGAGTGCATCGACTTCGTCGTGGGCGAGCTCAAGAAATAGCGCCACACCGCGGCGAGCCCAGGGCGGGGAACGCCGCCGGCCGCGCAGGGTTCAGTGTTCGACGGCGTCGTCCGGGTTTGTTTCCCGGGCGGCGCCGCTCGCGTTTGCGCCGGAGCCCGATTCGAGGCGGAAGTGCCGCAGCCCGCGGGCACGCCGGTCAAAGCGGATCCGCAGCTGCTTCGCCCGGACAATCCACAGGACCCCGATCAGTGCCGCGATCAGGCCGGAGCCGGCCGCCACGCTCATCGACCAGCGCGGACCGGCAACGTTGGCCACCCAGCCCACGAACGGCGCGCCGATGGGGGTGCCGCCCATGAAGATCGCCATGTACAGGGCCATGACGCGGCCGCGCATTACCGGATCCGTCGTGGTCTGGACATAGCCGTTCGCGCTGGTCATCATGGTGATCGCGAAGAGGCCCACGGGCACCAGCGCGACTCCGAACCAGAAGTAGTCCGGCGCCAGGGCCGCTATCCCGCATGCAACGCCGAACGCTCCGGCGGCGCCGAAGATGATCCGCAGCCTGGGCTTGCTGCGCCCTGCTGACAACAACGCCCCGGCGACCGAGCCGATTGCCATGATCGAGTTCATCAGGCCGAAGGCACCAGCGTCCAGGCCGAACTCGGTCCCTACCATGGCGGCGATGAACAGGGCGAAGTTCAGTCCAAGGGTTCCGACGATGAAGATTGCCACGAGCACCACGACTATGTCCGGCCGGAACCGGACGTACCGCAGACCTTCCCGGATCCGGCCCTTGCCCGTCCCCGCCCGCGGCAGCTGACGAAGTGACATCGCCGGAATCTTCCACAGGCTCAAGAGCAGGGCGAGAAATGTGAGCGTGTTGATCAGGAACACCCAGCCGGGGCCGACGACCACCGTGAGCACGCCGGCCACGGCCGGTCCGATCATCCGGGCCACATTGAACGAGGCACTGTTCAGGGCCACCGCGTTGGGAAGATAGTCGTCCCGGACCAGTTCGGAGACGAAGGTCTGCCGCACGGGCGCGTCCAGCGCGGAGACGACGCCGAGCAGCAGCGCGAACGCGTACACGTGCCAGAGCTGCGCGGCGCCGGAGACCACGAGGACCCCGAGCCCTGCGCTCAGCAGCGCCATCGCGGACTGGGTCAGGACAAGGAGCTGTTTGCGGTTGAACCGGTCGGCGACCAGGCCGGCAACCGGGGCAAGGAACAGCTGGGGACCGAGCTGGAGCGCCATCGTGATGCCCATGGCACCGGCGTCGTGATCGGTGAGGTGGGCAAACACGAGCCAGTCCTGGGCGGTGCGCTGCATCCAGGTCCCGATATTGGAAATGATCGCACCGATAAACCAGATCCGGTAGTTAAGGATCTGCAGCGACTTGAACGTGGACATCATGTCCGGCCCTCCCCGTGCACTCCCCCGGACGCTTCCAACCGCTAGTCAGCCTCGACTGCGGAATCGTCCTGCTCGTCGTCGGATTCTTCGGGCTCGTCGTCGGACATGTCCGAGGGCTGCTCCGCCGGCTGGGCCTGAGCGTCCGTGGTGTCCTCGTCGCCCTGGGCGTCCTCCGGGCGCACGCGCTCTGCCCACGGGATCCAGGCCGGCGCCAGTACGGAATTCTCCGAGGGCAGCAGGCCGAGCTCGTCGACCGTGACCACCTTGGAGCGCGAGTTGCGGGTCAGCACGGCATACCACTGCCAGCCCAGGTAGCCGGGCAGCTTGGAGTCGAACAGGTGCGTCACAACGCGGTCGCCCTCTGACTTGGCACCCAGGTGCTCGCCGATCTGCCACGCCGGGGCGATACCCTCCAGCGCGGTCCGGGCAACGTCGACGGCGGCGGCCAGGAAAGCGTCGGGCTTACCGATGCGCCAAACGGGAACGCCGGTGCGCGGACGGGTGCCGTCTTTGGATTCGGCTTCGCCGCGTGCCTTGCGCACCCTCTGATCAGGTTCCGGAGTCATCAAAAGCCTTATACGTCCAACTCGTCGGCAACCTTACGCAGCGCAACGGCAATCGCCTTGCCCTTGTTGCCTTCCGGGTACTTGCCCGCGGAGAGAGTTCCGGACAGGTTGTCCAGCACGGTCACGAGGTCCTGGACCAGCGGGGCAAGATCCTTGGCGCTGGGCCGCTTTGCCTTGGCGATGGAGGGCGTCTTGTCCAGCACGCGCAGGCCCAGGGCCTGGGCGCCCTTGCGGCCGTCGGCGACACCGAATTCAACGCGGGTGCCGGCCTTCAGCTCCGTGACGCCTTCGGGCAGGGCCGACTTGGGCAGGAACACTTCCTGGCCGTCCTCCCCCGCGAGGAATCCGAAGCCCTTTTCCTTGTCATACCACTTGACCTTGCCGGTAGGCACGTAATCAACCTTCTTCGTTCTGCTGGGTACACGGCCGGCGGTCACCGCATCCGCATGGATATGCGGGTTCAGGGTATGACTGCCTGGAGACCGTGTTGGTCTGTATCTCCAAGGTTATCCTGCCTGACCCACTTTGACGGTGTGAGGCGCGGGCGAGGCCGGACTGTTAGCGTTGCCCTCATGACTCGACAGCGCTATCGGCGGCCCCTCCTGATCCTCGCGGCCGCCGTTGCCGTGCTCTCCCTCGCGGCTGTCGGCGCGGTCATCGCCGCAGCCTCGAACCACGTGGTGACCCCGGTCTGGATCACCTCCGCCGCCCTCTACGGGCTGCCGGTCGCGTTCTTGCTCATGCTGGCGCTGGTGGTGGACGGAGCCGCAGCCCGTCGCCGCCCGCCCGAGCGGCGCGAAAGGTAACGTTGGACTGATGTCCCAGATCCGCGCGCTCAGCAAGGAACTTCAGGCACGCAGCGACGAGTCGTTGCGGGCCCTGTTCTCCGCGCGGCCGGACCTGATTTCCCCCGGGGTTCCGGACTTTGCTGCCCTCGCCGCCCGCGCCAGCGGCCGGGTCAGCGTGCAGCGCGCCCTCGAGCGGCTCAACCGCCCCGAGATGCAGGTACTGGAAACACTCCATCTGTGCACCAACGGGGACACCGGCCACAGCGCGTCCGCGGCAATGCTGAAGAAAGCCATCAATGGCTCCACGGTCGCGGCAATCGAGCGGCTCCTGCATTCACTGCAGGAACTTGCACTCGTCCACCGGGCAGACCCCCCGCACGGCGTCGCCCCGGCGGCAGCGAAGCAGCGCTACTACCTCCCGATCGGCAGCCTCAAGGACGTCATTGGCATCTACCCTGCAGGACTGGGTCGCAGCTACACCGAACTCGTGCGGCTCCAGCCGGCCTTCGCCCAGCGCGTCGTGCAGCTCGTGGGAGAACTCGCCCGCAGCGGGGCGGCCATCTCCCCAGCCACGACGCCGATGGAGGCGGCCTTGTCCCTGCAGCACTGGACGGCGACCCCGGAAGCGCTCC
Organism: Arthrobacter sp. 05T442; assembly: GCF_056395945.1. Classification (NCBI taxonomy): domain Bacteria; kingdom Bacillati; phylum Actinomycetota; class Actinomycetes; order Micrococcales; family Micrococcaceae; genus Arthrobacter; species Arthrobacter sp. 05T442. The sequence continues at coordinate 242,558 of NZ_JBFTKM010000003.1, forward strand.
AGAAGATCCTCGCCACAGCCCCGGAACGCACGACGGCCCTCCTGGCCCGGTTCGGGAACTGGGCCATGGGTGCCGTTCCCCAGGCGCAACGCCGCGCCTCCGTGCTTCACGAAAGTGACGACGTCGGCCCCGTGGACTGGCTGCTGGCCAGGGGCCTGCTGGTGCCCCTGGACGCCGCCCACGTTGAACTGCCGCACAGCGTCGGCATTTCGCTGCGCGGCGGGCACGTCATTGAGAACTTCGCACTGACTCCCCCCGTGCCCCGGCTCGGCCAGACCAGCGCGGCGCTGCGGCGCAACGCGGCCCTCGGCGCGATCGCCGAAACCTTGCGGCTCGTAGGCGAACTCCTCTACATCGTGCGTGATCAGCCGCTTGTGACCCTCCGCAGCGGCGGGGTCGGTGTCCGCGAGATGAAACGCCTGGCCGACTCCCTGCGGATCGAACTGCATGAGGCCGGGGTGCTCACGGAGCTGTGCGCCCTTGCCGGGCTCCTGCGCCTGGACGTGGACAGCTCGGCCTGGGTCCAGCCCCCGCAGCTTGAGTGGCTGACCCTTCCGCGGCAGGAACAATGGCTCTGGCTGGTCCACGCCTGGCTGGCCAGTGAACGCGCGCCTTCCCTCGTCGGCCAGCCCGCCGGCGGCGCCGCGTCCGGACCGGCCGGGCACCGGGGCGCAGCCGGCACCACGATCAATGCGCTCTCCGCGGAGGCCCAGCGGCCGGATGCGCCGGTGGTCCGGAAGCGGATCCTGGAAATCCTGAATGAACTCACGCTGGAGGCCGCTGCGCCGGACGGGCAGGCTCCGGTGCTCGATGCCGCCGCCGTGCTGGAGCGCGCGGACTGGGCGCAGCCCCGCATGGCCCGGCGCTTCAGCTCGCTGGTCCGGGGCGTCCTGGCCGAGGCGGAAATGCTGGGCCTCTTCGGCTCGGGGGCCCTCAGCCAGCTCGGTGCGGCGATAGCAGCCGAACAGCCGGACGACGCCCTGGGAATCCTCGGCGAACACCTCCCGGCGGCGCTGAACCACGTCCTGCTGCAGGCAGACCTGACCGCGGTGGCGCCGGGCTATCTCGCACCGGAACTGAGCGAGAGACTCCTCACCATGGCCACCGCCGAAGGCCAGGGGCCGGCCACCATCTACCGGTTCTCCGTGGCGTCAGTCCGCAGGGCCCTCGATGCAGGCCAGGACGCCCAGGCAATCCTGGACTTCCTGGGCCAGCATTCGGCCACGGCCATCCCGCAGCCGCTCAAGTACCTCATCGAAGACACCTCAGCGCGGCATTCCCGGCTCCGTGTCGGAGCCGCCGGCAGCTTCATCCAAAGCGAGGACGAAGCCGCGCTGCTCGAACTGCTCAACGCCCCCGCCGCTGCCGGCCTGGGACTGGCGCGCATTGCCCCCACGGTGCTCATCTCGCACACCGCGCCCCGGGACGCCGCGCAGGTGCTCCGCGCACTGGGGTTGTCGCCCGTGGTCCAGGAGTCCGAATCCGCCGTCGTGCGGCTGCGCCGCAGCACCGCCGTGCCCGGCAGCGGGCGTCCGGTCTATACGGCACCGCGCACCGCCCCGCCGGAAGCCGACGTCGCCGCCCAGCTCGCGGTGCTCCGAAGCGGCCGGGTCCACGCTGCTGGCTCCCCCGATGGCCACTTTCCGGCCGCGGCTCCGGGCAGCGAGGAGGCCACCCAGCTCGGCCTGGAAACGTTGCAGAAGGCGATCCGGCTCAAACAGCGCGTCGTCATGAACGTCGTCGACAGCATGGGGAATGCCAGCCGCGAGACGGTCGTTCCGGTAGCAGTGAACGGCGGGCGCGTGCGGGTCTTCGACCCGGACAAGGAAACCGAGCGGGTCCTGTCCATCCACCGCATTATTGACGTAGAAACCACAGAGGAAATGCTCCAGTGAATGACGGGCCCCTGATCGTCCAGAGTGATAAGACCATCCTGCTCGAAGTCGACCATGAGCTGGCCACCGAAGCCCGCCATGCCATCGCGGCCTTTGCCGAACTGGAACGCGCCCCGGAGCATGTGCACAGCTACCGGCTGACGCCGCTGGGCCTGTGGAACGCCCGGGCCGCCGGGCTGGACGCCGAAAAGGTGCTCGACACCCTGCTCAAGTACTCCCGCTTCCCGGTGCCGCATTCGCTGCTGATCGACGTCGAAGAGACGATGTCCCGGTACGGCCGCCTGCGGCTCGAAAAAGACCCCCAGCACGGGCTGGTGATGCGCACGTCAGACTATCCGGTGCTCGAAGAGGTGAGCCGGGCCAAGAAGATCGAACCCCTGCTGGGACCGCGGATCGACGCCGAGACAGTGGTGGTGCACTCCTCCCAGCGCGGGCAGCTCAAGCAGTTGCTGCTCAAGATCGGCTGGCCGGCGGAAGACCTCGCCGGCTACGTGGACGGCACGCCCCACCCCATCATGCTCAACGAGACCGGGTGGAAGCTGCGTCCGTACCAGCAACTGGCCGCGGAAAACTTCTGGGCCGGCGGCAGCGGCGTCGTCGTGCTTCCCTGCGGTGCGGGCAAGACCCTCGTGGGCGCCGCGGCCATGGCCACGAGCTCCACGACCACCCTGATCCTGGTGACGAACACGGTGTCCGCCCGGCAGTGGAAGGACGAGCTGCTCAAACGGACGTCCCTGACCGAGGAGGAGATCGGCGAATACTCCGGCTCCGTCAAGGAAGTCCGTCCCGTCACGATCGCGACCTACCAGGTCCTCACCACCAAGCGCGGCGGGCTCTACCCCCACCTGGAGCTCGTGGACGGCAACGACTGGGGACTCATCATTTACGACGAGGTCCATCTGCTGCCCGCCCCGATCTTCCGGATGACCGCCGACCTGCAGGCCCGGCGCCGGCTGGGGCTCACCGCCACCCTGATCCGGGAAGACGGCCGGGAGGGCGAGGTCTTCAGCCTGATCGGCCCGAAACGCTATGACGCTCCGTGGAAGGACATTGAGGCCCAAGGCTACATTGCCCCGGCCGACTGCGTGGAGGTCCGGGTGGACCTCCCCCGCGACGAACGGGTGGCGTATGCGATGGCCGAGGACGCGGACAAGTACCGCTTGTGCGCCACCTCGGAGACTAAAACCCGCGTCGTGGAACAGCTCGTGGCAGAGCACGCCGGCGAACAACTTCTCGTGATCGGGCAGTACATCGACCAGCTGGACGAGATCGGCGAGCGCCTGCAGGCGCCGGTGATCAAGGGTGAGACGTCGGTCAAGGAACGCCAGCGGCTGTTCGAAGCCTTCCGCGCCGGGGCGGAACAGATCCTCGTGGTGTCCAAGGTCGCCAACTTCTCCATCGACCTGCCCGAAGCCTCGGTCGCGATCCAGGTCTCCGGCTCCTTCGGCTCCCGCCAGGAGGAGGCCCAGCGCCTGGGCCGGTTGCTGCGCCCGAAGAAGGACGGCCGCGCCGCCCGCTTCTATTCGCTCGTGGCCCGGGACACCCTGGACCAGGACTTCGCCGCGAAGCGGCAGCGCTTCCTCGCCGAACAGGGCTATGCGTACCGGATCATGGACGCCAAGGATGTGGGCACGGCCCGCTGACGGCCCCAGCCGGCACGGGCGAAGGATCCACCCAACACACATCTGCCACCCAGAAAACTCACAGAGTCTGGGAGCATTATGGGAAGTATGAAAAAGAACGGTCCCGAAGCCAAGCTCCTCGTCGTTGATGACGAACCGAACATCCGCGAGCTGCTGTCCACCTCGCTGCGCTTCGCCGGCTTCGAGGTAGTCTCGGCCGGCAACGGACGCGAGGCCCTGGCCGCCGCGGAACTGCACTCCCCGGACCTCGCCGTGCTGGACGTCATGCTGCCGGACATGGACGGCTTCACCGTCACCCGGCGCCTCCGCGCCGCCGGCAAGCACTTCCCCGTCCTGTTCCTGACGGCCAAGGACGACACCGAAGACAAGGTCACGGGCCTGACCGTCGGCGGTGACGACTACGTCACCAAGCCCTTCAGCCTCGACGAAGTCGTGGCCCGAATCCGCGCCGTGCTCCGCCGCACCCAGCCCCAGCTCGACGACGACGACGCCGTGATCCGGGTCGATGACCTGCAGCTCGACGACGACGCCCACGAGGTCCGCCGCGGCGGCACCGTGATCGAGCTGTCCCCCACGGAGTTCAAGCTCCTGCGCTACCTCATGCTTAACCCGAACCGGGTGCTGTCCAAGGCCCAGATCCTGGACCACGTCTGGGAGTACGACTTCAACGGCGACGCCTCGATTGTGGAGTCCTATATCTCCTACCTGCGCCGCAAGGTGGATATCGATCCTGACGCCCCGGCCCTGATCCAGACCAAGCGGGGCGTGGGCTACGTGCTGCGGACAGCCGAGAAGCGCTGACTTTGCTGCACCGCTGGAAATCGGCCTCGCTGCGGTCACAGCTTGTCGCCATCATGATGGCCCTGATGCTGGTGGCCCTCACCGCCACCGGCGCCGGCACCCTGACCCTGCTGCACAGCTTCCTGCAGGGCCAGGTGGATGACAAGCTCAAGGCAGCCATCGATTCCGTGCGGCAGCAGCAGTCCTTCAGCCAGCTGCAGGACACGAACCCCAACGTTCCCACCGACTATTCGCTCATGCTTTTCAGCCCGGGACTTCCGGCCGCCGTCTTCGGCGGCGACAAGGAGTCCCATCCTGGCATCACGGGCATTTCCGCCGCCGACGCCAGGGACCGCCAGCAGGCGCCGTTCCAGGTCCGCGGCACGGAGGGCGGCAACTGGCGGGTCGTTGCGCTGAACGTACTGGACGGCAACCAGCGGAGCGCCGTCGTCGTCATCGGGCTCCCGCTCGACCCTGTCGATTCCGTCATGGAGCACGCCTTCCTCGTCGTCGTGGGGGTTGGGCTCCTGACCCTCGTGCTGGCCTTCTTCATCGCCACCTGGACCGTCTCCCGGTCCTTCCGGCCGTTGGCCCGGGTGGAGAAGACTGCGGCCGCGATCGCCGCCGGAGACCTCTCCCGGCGTGTGGAGGTCGAAAACCCAGGCACGGAAGTGGGGCGGCTGGGCAGCTCCCTCAACGCCATGCTGGCGCACATCGAGACGGCCTTTGCCGCCCGGATGGCGTCCGAGGCGCGCATGCGGCGCTTCGCCGCCGACGCCTCGCACGAGCTGCGCACACCGCTCGTCACCATCCGCGGCTTCTCGGAACTGTACCGGCACGGGGCACTGGCGACCCCGGAGGATGTGGCCACCGCGATGGGACGGATCGAAAGCGAAGCCAAACGCATGGGCGCCATGGTCGAGGACCTGCTGCTGCTGGCACGGATCGATGAGCAGCGCCCCCTGCAGCAGAAGCCGGCAGACCTGTTGCTGCTGGCCAACGACGCCGTCGTGGACACCCAGGCCAGCGACCGCAGCCGCGTCATCACCCTCACGGGAATCGACGGCGCCGCCGCCGGGCCGGCGCCCGTGCTCGGCGACGAGGCCAAGCTGCGGCAGGTGGTCAGCAACCTGGTCGGCAATGCCCTGCGCTACACGCCCGAGGGCAGCCCCATCGAACTCGGCGTGGGGGTCCGGACCGCCCCGGACGGAACCAAACAGTCCGTCATCGAGGTCCGGGACCATGGTCCCGGCGTCCCGGATGACGAAGCGGCCCGGATCTTCGAGCGGTTCTACCGGGCGGACACGTCCCGGACCCGGGAAACGGGCGGCAGCGGGCTCGGGCTGGCCATTGTTGCCGCCATCGTCGGTTCCCACGCCGGCTCCGTGCGGGTCGGGAAGACCGACGGCGGCGGGGCCACACTGGTAGTCAGCCTTCCATTCCTGGACGAGGGCACAGAGGGCCCCGAACCGGCCTCCCCGTAGGGCGCTGTCCACATACGCGCACTATCCACATACGGGTGGCGGCTTGGTCCCCCGCTGCCGGCCACGGCCTAGGCTCGGGCTGTCCGGATCAACCGGACCAGGCAGCCCCCTCGTCCCGCGGGTTCCGGGCCGCCTCACGGCACTGTCCAGAGGATATCTCCATGAGCATTATCTCCGTCGACACGGAACTGCTTCAGCTCAAGTCCGCCAGCGTCAAGGCCACCGTCGAACGGATCAGCGCCGACGTCCAGGCCATGAAACGCGGGCTCGACGAGCTCCAGGCCAGCTGGCGCGGTTCGGCGGCCACCAACTTCCAAAGCCTGGTCGCCGAATGGACCGTGACCCAGGGCAGGGTCGAAGCGTCCCTGGCCTCCATCAACCTCGCCCTGAGCTCTGCAGCCGCCAGCTACGACCAGGCGGAGTTGAACAACGCCCAGCGCTTTAGCTGAGTGTCCCCGTGCGGGCTTCAGGCCTCCGGCGTGCCCTGGTGGAAGCGCAGCCGCCATTGGGTGCCGTCAAGGACCCACAGGGAGCTGCGGAGGGCGCTGCCTGAGCGCGTGGAGCTGCGGTACGTCAGAAGTATGGTGCCTTCGCCCAGCCGATCGGCGGCAAGCAGTTCCAGTTCCGTGGGGCTGCCCGGGTTCTCTTCCAGGGCCATCATCATGGCATCGCGGGTCCAGATCCGGCCGGAGCTGCCGATCTCGGTGAAATCGGGGTGGAGCAGCACTCCGGTGCGGCCCAGGTCAGCCCGGGTTTCCGGCCGGAGCAGTTCGCGTTCAAGGGATTCGACGAGTGCTTCAGGGCTGGCCTCCGCGGCGGTTGCGGCCAGGCGGTCCGCCTCGTCGAGTTCGCTGAACAGATCGGGTTCGTTGAAGGCGCCGGGTTCGCTGAAGAGCTCCTGTTGCCCGGTCGGCGCGGGCGCGGTCGGCGGGTTCGTCGGCCGGCCGGTCTGCGGCGCGGGGATCCGGGGCTGCACGGGCTGTATGGGCTGTGCGGCGTCCTGCGGCGTCGGGCCGAAGCCGGGGCCCTGCCGGACGGCCACGCCCTGCTGGAAGGCGGTGGCTGCCGCCCGGGCACGGTCGTCCGCTGCTTCGTTGAGGTCGTGCCCGGCGTGGCCGCGCACCCATTCGAAGGTGTACTTGCGGCCAACGAGCTCCTGGTCGATGTCTTTGAGCAGGTCCACGTTCAGGACAGGTTTGCCGTCCGCCTTCCGCCAGCCCTTGCGCTTCCAGCCCGGCATCCACTTGGTGACCGCGTTGATGACGTACTGGCTGTCGCAAAGGATGTGGAGATCCTCCGCAGGCACGTGAGCCGTAGCACGGAACAGGTCCAGGACCGCCATCAGCTCACCCTGGTTGTTCGTGCCGTGGGGCCATCCTCCGGCCCGCCAGCAGTCGTCGTCCACGTACCAGGCCCATCCGGCGGGGCCGGGATTTCCTAAAGCCGAACCGTCGGCCGCTGCTGTAATCGTCACTGCACTATCCTGCCAGACCCGCCGACCCCACCGGACGCTCCCTCACCTTTGGCGCCAATCCACCCAACGCTCCCTCACCTTTGGCGCCAATCCACCCAACGCTCCCGCGCATCCGGTTCTCAGGTGAGGGAGCATCCGGTTCTCAGGTGAGGTAGCATCCGGTTCTCAGGTGAGGGAGCATTCGCGCGATCACTGTCATACCTGAGGCGGCGTCGGCCAAGCAATGACCACAACTGAGGGAGGGTTGGATAGAGGGGGGCGATACGTGAGGGAGGGTTGGACCGGGGCCGTCATTAACCGACGACGGCGGCCCCACCCGAAGGTGGGACCGCCGTCGTTGAAACCGGACCTTGTGGGTCAGGCGTTCAGGGGCCTGGGAGCCGGGTGGTTAGAAACCGCCCATGCCGCCCATGCCGCCCATGTCGTCGCCGCCGCCCATGGCCGGGGAGTTCTTCTCCGGCTTGTCGGCCACAACGGCCTCGGTGGTGAGGAACAGGCCGGCGATGGACGCCGCGTTCTGCAGGGCAGAGCGGGTTACCTTGACCGGGTCGTTGATGCCGGCAGCCAGCAGGTCCACGTACTCGCCGGTTGCAGCGTTCAGGCCGTGGCCTGCAGGCAGGCCGCGGACCTTGTCCACCACGACGCCGGGTTCGAGGCCGGCGTTGAAAGCGATCTGCTTCAGCGGGGCGTCGATGGCAACGCGGACGATGTTCGCGCCGGTTGCTTCGTCGCCTTCGAGCTGCAGGTTGGCGAATGCCTTGGCACCGGCCTGGATCAGGGCAACGCCACCGCCGGCGACGATGCCCTCTTCGACAGCAGCCTTGGCGTTGCGGACTGCGTCCTCAATGCGGTGCTTGCGTTCCTTGAGCTCGACTTCGGTTGCGGCACCGGCCTTGATGACTGCAACGCCGCCGGCCAGCTTGGCCAGGCGCTCCTGCAGCTTCTCGCGGTCGTAGTCGGAATCGGAGTTCTCGATCTCGGCGCGGATCTGGGACACGCGGCCGGCGATCTGGTCGGCGTCGCCTGCACCCTCGACAATGGTGGTCTCGTCCTTGGTGACAGTGACCTTGCGGGCGCGGCCGAGGAGTTCGAGGCCGGCGGTCTCAAGCTTGAGGCCGACTTCCTCGGAGATGACCTGGCCACCGGTGAGGATGGCGATGTCCGCAAGCTGGGCCTTCCGGCGGTCGCCGAAGCCCGGGGCCTTGACGGCGACGGACTTGAACGTGCCGCGGATCTTGTTGACGATCAGGGTGGCCAGGGCCTCGCCCTCGATGTCTTCGGCAATGATCAGCAGCGGCTTGTTGGACTGCATGACCTTTTCGAGGACAGCAACCAGTTCCTTGACGTTGGAGATCTTGGAGTTCACGATCAGGATGTACGGATCCTCAAGGACCGTTTCCTGGCGCTCGGCGTCAGTGACGAAGTACGCGGAGATGTAGCCCTTATCGAAGCGCATGCCTTCGGTGAGCTCCAGCTCGAGGCCGAACGTGTTCGACTCCTCGACGGTGATGACGCCTTCCTTGCCGACCTTGTCCAGGGCTTCGGCAATCAGGGCGCCAATTTCGTTGTCACCGGCGGAGATCGACGCCGTGGCGGCAATCTCTTCCTTGGTTTCGATTTCCTTGGCGGATGCCAGGAGTTCGCGGGTGACGGCTTCTACAGCCTTCTCGATGCCGCGCTTGAGGGACAGCGGGTCAGCTCCGGCCGCGACGTTGCGCAGGCCTTCCTTGACCAGGGCCTGTGCCAGAACGGTGGCCGTGGTGGTGCCGTCGCCAGCGACGTCGTCCGTCTTCTTGGCAACTTCCTTGACCAGCTCGGCGCCGATCTTCTCGTAAGGATCGTCCAGCTCGATCTCCTTGGCGATGGAAACACCATCGTTGGTGATCGTGGGGGCGCCCCACTTCTTTTCGAGGACGACGTTGCGTCCACGCGGGCCGAGGGTGACCTTGACGGCGTCGGCGAGGATGTTCAGGCCCCGCTCAAGACCGCGGCGTGCCTCTTCATCAAATGCAATGATCTTGGCCATAACGGCAGTAGTCCTTTCGGGACAGTCGTTAAGAATGAACCTTTGCTGCGGTGCCCGCGACGGACGATCCTTCCCCGGCGGCCTCTGTATGCCGCTGGGTCCGGGATCTCACCCCAGCCAGGTATTTCTTTCGCTCCCGGTCCAAATGCCTCGCTTCGCAACCGGCGGAACCGGGCGTCGTTTTAGCAGTCAGTACGCGGGAGTGCTAAGTCAATAATTAGCACTCCCCCGGGTAGAGTGCAAGCAGTGGGCTGCCGGGGCCGCGCCGTTCGGGGGCCCAATACGCTACAAGCGATCAGCGGCCGCTGCTCCTCGAGGATTCGTTGCCGCTCATTCTGGCCTTGTTGTCCGCGCCGTAGGCGTAGACCGTGTAGTTCGCCTCCGTGATGTCGCCGTGGGCGTCGAAGTTGATCCGTCCGGACGTGCCGTCGTAGTCGGGGCGCTTGCCCGCACGGATCGCGTCGGTGCATTCCTTGTAGGAGTTGCACGTTTGGGCTTCACCGGCCGGCTGCCCGGCCTGGGCGGACGGTGCGGTCCCGCCGGAGACGGCGACGAGGTTAGCCGCGATGGAGGTGCCGGCGTCGTCCTGCGCGGAAGCAGCCGCGATGGCAGCGAGCATGACGGCATCGTAGGTCTCGGCGGCGTACGTCATGTCCTTCAGGCCCGGATCCACGGCCACCAGCGAGGCCTGGAACGCCGCGGACGCGTACAGGCCGGGCAGGATCCCGCGCGCGCCGTCGAGCGCGTTCGCGCCCAGCCCGGAACCGTACTGGTTGACGGCCCCGTCACTGAGGATGAGCTTCTTGCCTGCGAGCCCGACGTTGTTCAGTTCAGCGATGGCGCCCTGAGCACCCGCCTTGGCGATGAGGACGACGGCGTCGGGCGCCGCCGCTTTGGCGGCGGCTGCCGCCTGTTGCGCCTGCCCGGGCTTGAACTCGGCGTCGGCCACGGGATCCATTCCGGCCTGTTTGGCGGCGGCGGTCACAGCGGCCGCGACGTCCGTGCCGTAGCTGCCTTCCTCGTGCACCACGGCTAGAGTCTTGGAGCCGCCGTCCTTGACGAGTTTGGCGAGGACAGGGGCCTGGGCGACGTCGGAAGCCGACGTGCGGAAATAGTAACCGCCGCTCTTGTAGGTGCTGAGGCCGCCGGCGGAATTGGCTGGCGAAATCACAGCAATCTTGGCGTTGGAGAGCACGTCGATGGCACCGGGGGCGTGGCTGGAATCCGTCGGGCCGATCACGACGTCGGCTTTGGCCGCCACCAGGGATTTGGCCTGGGCAGCGGCGTCCGCACTGATCGATTCCGGGAGCAACTCGACCGGTTTGCCTTTATGGCCGCCGGCCGCGTTGATTTCCTTGACTGCAAGCTTCGCGGCGGCCAGCTGGGGAGCATTGAGGAAGTTCTGCGCGCCGGTATTGTCCAGGATCAGGCCTATCCGCAGCGTGCCGTCACCGCTGGCGTCAGCGCCGGCCACGCGGGCGCTGCCTGACGGGCCCAGGCATGCCGACAGGGCCAGAACCGCGGCCCCTCCGATGGCTACGGCGCGGACCGGGCGCGGAAGCCGCGTCAGGCGTCGGGCAGGGGCGTGGCGGGCGTGCGCTGCAGCGGGGAATGTCACTAGGCGGGCCGGACGCTTTCGGCCTGCGGGCCTTTCTCGCCCTCGCCGACTTCCAGCTCCACGCGCTGGCCTTCGTCCAGGGCGCGGTAGCCGTCCCCGACAATCGCGGACCAGTGCACGAACACGTCATTCCCGGAGTCGTCCACGGTGATGAAACCGTAGCCCTTTTCGGCGTTGAACCATTTGACGGTTCCCAGTGCCATGGTGTCCACACTTTCAGCTAGCTTGCGGGCGGCCCACCTCAATGTGCCGCGGAATGCGAAACGAAGTCCGCAGATACTCTACCTACAGCCTTACCCAGGCGGGCGGGCTGCCTGCCCGGTCGGCGACGATAGTTATTCAGGCGTAACCGGATCCGGCTACTTGAAGCCGGGCCCCAGGACAACAACGAGGGGGACCTTGAAATCGGCGGACTCCACAGTCGTCGGGATGCCAAGCAAGCTCCCCAGCGCCTCGGCGTTGCCCTTCTGCGCCGCGCTGCTGTAGAAGATGACGGAGGTGGCCTGCCGGGCGCCGGGCCAGTTGCCCAACGTACCGAGTGTCCAGCCCGCTGTGGAAACAGTGCCACCGACCCGGCTGGCGAGTCCAGCGGTGGTGGTGCCGTTGTAGATGGTCACCGGCTGGGTCTTGTCGACGGCGGCGGCAGCCGCCTTAGGTGCGACGGGGGCGGTGGCGGAGGCCGGGGCGGGGGCCGAGGGCGCGTCGCTGGGCTGGGCGCTGGGCGCCGCAGGGCTCAAAGGAGCCGCGCTGCCCGCGGTCGGTGCGGCCGATGCCGAGACGCTGGCGCCGGACTGGGCGGCCGACAGCGCCGAGGTTTCGCCAGCGGAGGAGAACCCGAGCTTGGGCAGGATCAGGAAGGCCACGAGACCGATGGCCAACGCCACACATCCGACGGCGAGGATGGGCATGAGGCTGCGGCGGCGAGATTCGGCGGCGGCCCGGTGGACCCCCTGCCGTGCGGAGGTCTCCGGGACCCGATCAAATTCATCCCGTGCGTATTTGGTCATGGTAAAACGACGTCCTTGCTGATTTCTTACGAGGTGCCCGAGGCCGGAGCCGGCGCACAAGCGTGCGAATCCGGCTGTGATTCCCGCGGTTTTACGCGTCTGACCCCAACCGGCGTGCAGTGCGGGCACGTTGGCGTGACGTACGTAGTCTACGCAATCTCTTCACAAGCATAGGATCGTGGGCCAGCGCATCCTCTGTATCGATGAGTGCGTTGAGGATCTGGTAATAGTGCGTGGCGGACAGATCGAAGAGTTCCCGGATGGCCTGTTCTTTGGCCCCGGCGTATTTCCACCACTGCCGCTCCAGTGCCAGCATCTGCTGGTCTCGGCTGCTCAGCGGAGAGTCCCCGCGGGAACCCCGAAGTTCGGCAGCTTCCGCATCCTCGTCCGCGGGCAGGAGCTCTTGCGCTTGTTCGGCCACGACACACTCCCTGACTCGTTCGGATGAATTCCTCCCCCATGGTACGGGCGAACCACAGCCTTGTCATTTGCGCCGGACCGGCTTCGGGAGCTTTTCGGACCAGCCCGTACGGTGTCGGAGCAGCCTGCGAGAATGGAGCCCATGGTCGATTCGTTTGCCTTGTTCGAGCACGAACCTCACACTGCAGAAACCGTGAGCTTCGCCGAGATGGCCCGCCTGCCCCTGGGTGAACTCGTCGCGCCGGACTGGGCGGACGCTCTCTCCCCGGTCGAGGGGCAGCTGCGGGCTGTGCTGGAATTCCTCGCCGCTGAAGTGGCCGACGGGCACAAAGTCCTGCCGCCGCCGTCGTACGTGCTGCGGGCCTTCCGGCAGCCGCTGGCCGGCGTCCGGGTCCTGATCGTGGGCCAGGACCCCTACCCGACGCCCGGCCACGCCGTGGGCTTGTCCTTCGCCGTGGACGGCGCCACCCGGCCCATCCCGCGCAGCCTCGCCAATATCTACAAGGAGCTCGACGCCGATCTGGGCCTCCCGCCGCGGGTCCACGGGGATCTGGGATGCTGGTCCGAACAAGGCGTCCTGCTGCTGAACAGGGTCCTGACCGTCCAGGCCGGGGCCGCAGGCTCACACCGGAACAAGGGCTGGGAAGCCATCACGGCAGCGGCCATCACCGCAGTTGCCCACCGCCGCACCGCAGGCGGCGGGCCGGCGCCCCTTGTCGTCATCCTCTGGGGCAAGGACGCGGAATCGGCTACACCGCTGCTGGGCACCGCGCCGGTGATCGCCAGCCCCCACCCCAGCCCGCTCTCGGCCTCGCGGGGTTTCTTCGGCTCCCGGCCCTTCAGCCGCACCAACAAACTGCTCCTGGAGCAGGGCGACGGCGAAGTGGACTGGGAACTGCCGCCGCTGCCGTAACGGACCGCGCACTCAGGCTTCCGCTCAGGCTTCTTTGGTTAGGCTTAGCTCCATGACCTCAGTCCCCGCCGCCACCTCTGCCACCCGGAAATCGCGCCCGCAGACGAACCTCACGGTCCTGCGCCGCGAGCAACTGTCACCGCACATGGTCCGGATCATTGCGGGGGGCCCGGGCTTTGACAGCTACGTCAACAACGAATTCGTGGACCGGTACGTCAAGATCGTGTTCCCGCAGCCCGGCATCGAATACCCGGATCCGCTGGACCTGTGGGCTGTCAGGGAAACCATGCCCCGCCAGGAATGGCCGCACACCCGGACCTACACCGTCCGCTGGGTCGATGAGGCCGCCCGGGAACTAGCCATCGACTTCGTCATCCACGGCGACGAAGGCCTTGCCGGGCCGTGGGCGGCCGCGGCCGAACCCGGGGACGCCCTCATTTTCACCGGGCCGGGCGGCGGTTACAACCCGGATCCGGCAGCGGACTGGCACCTGTTCGCGGGCGATGAGTCCGCGCTGCCGGCCATCAGCGCCGCTATTGAGTCGCTGGCAGCGGACGCCCGCGGACTGGCGTTCCTGGAAGTCGACACCGACGCCGATATCCAGGCGATCGCCGCACCGGCCGGGGTCGAACTGCGCTGGCTCCGGCGCGGCGGCGTCCCCGCCGGGACCAGCGACATCCTGGTCACCGCCGTCCGGGATGCAGAATGGCCCGAAGGCCGGGTACACGTCTTTGCCCATGGAGAACGCGGCTACATGAAGAGCCTGCGGGACGTATTCTATGTCCAGCGGTCCCTGGAGCGAGCGCAGGTTTCACTGTCCGGCTACTGGGCCAACGGCCGGGTGGAGGACGACTTCCAGGCGGAGAAAAAACTCCCGATCGGCAAGATCTAAGCAGCAAGATCCAACGACGCACGACCGGCGCTGCGGGTGCCTCAGCGTGGCCGGACGGGCTGTGGTGGCGCAGCTTAGCGGCGGCGTGCCCGGCGTCGTTCGTTGCTTGCCAGGCTCCGGGTCAGCGGCCGCGCCAGGGTGTCACCGAGCACGATTCCTGCCGCAACGCCCAGCACGATGGCCCCGGCGTTGAGCATGCCGCCGGCTCCCATGAGGATCTCCGATTCCTCGATGGTCAATACATACATGGAGCGGAATATGGTGAGTCCGGGCAGTAGGATCAGCGCCGCCGGGACGGCCACCACGAGCTGCGGCGCCCCCATCCGCAGCGCCACGACGCGGGCCAGCAGCCCGATCACGACGGCGGCGAGGGCCGGCGCGAACCGGGCACCGATTCCGATGGCGTCTCCCCCGATCAGGACGAGGTACCCGACGACGCCGACGGCCGCCGTCGGCAGCAGCAGCGTCCACGAGGTCTGCTCGGTGATGCCGATCATCAGGACGGCGACCGCGATCATGATGATCACCGCCCACAAGGGATACGCGGGCGGGAATGTTTCGGTGACGTTGATCTTCTCCATGCCGGTCATGTCGCCCGCCACAAAGCCGACGGCGATCCCGGCCACGAGCGCGCCAAAGGTCAGCATGGTGGACAGGAACCGGCCGGCCGCCGTGACGGGGAACCCGTTGATGGCGTCCTGTACCGAGGACACCAGACGGCCGGTCGGCAGGAGCAGCAGGATCCCGCCCACTACGACGATGGCCGGAGCGATCTGGATCCCCACGGGGCTGCCGAAGCGCCAGAGGAGCAGGGCGATGATGGTGACCAGGAAGGAACACGATGCGGTGATGAAAAAGTCGGGTGTGCGCCACCGCCCCAACTGCCGGGCCAACAGGCTCACCAGCAGGTTGGACAGGAAGGCGACCGCGGAGGCGCCCGGCCCGCCGCCAAGGACCCCGACGAAGACTGCAGAGAAGACCCCGAACGCCACGGTCACCATCCAGCGCGGAAACGGCTTGGCGCTGCGAATGATTTCCTCGAGCCGGCGCACGGCCTCTTCCCGGCCGACGCCGCCGGCCACGATGTCCGTGACCAGCTGGTGCACCTTCGCCAGGCCCGCATAGTTGTTGGTCCAGGACCGCACCACGCGCAGGAGCGAGATGGGGGTTTGGTCCTTGGGCGCGTAGTTAATGGCCACCGACTGGTTGGTGATGTCCACCTCGATGTTCTTCAGCCCCAGGGCGGCCGTGATGGCGATGATGCTGGTTTCGACTTCCAGCGCGCCGGCGCCGTACCGGAACATGGATTCGGCCAGGTGCAGCGCGAAGTCGATGGTCTTGCGCGCGGAGGTGTCCACCCCGCCGACCTGGATCATGGGGTTGGCGTAGGGGCTGCCGGCCAGCCGGTCCACGATGCTCATGGGGGCTGTCGGCGGGTTCTCCCCCTGGACGAGCCGGCGGAGCATGCGCTTGGCGGCGGCATTCTGGCGCACCTGCATGGGCGACATCGGCTCGGTCCGGGGCAGGCCGTCCGTGGGCGGCCTGCGGCGGCCGTCGGGTGCTTTGGTCATTCCGGCCTCCTCAATTTCCGATCTGGCCGGCTCAGTAGAACTGCTGGCCCGTGCGCCGGGTGTACAGCTGGCGCGCCACCCGCTCACCGGCGGCCATCCAGGCCTTGTACTTCCGCGGGCTCAGGACCTGGTCGTAGCAGCCGACAAAGTCGGTGACGGTCTTGCTGAAGCTGGTCTTGAACAGTCCCAGTCCGTGGAACGGGTTGGAGGTGTCCTTGAGCTGGTCGCTCGGCGGCGTGCCGCAGAAGTCGTACTCGGTGCAGCCGAGTTCCTTGAGCTGGTTGATGGCGGTCCATTGCACCAGGTGTGAATCACCGTACTGGCTGCGTTTCTGGAGGGAGCCGCCATCCTTGTACGTTGCCTTGCGGCCATAGTTGATGACGAAGGCACCGACCGACGGCTCTCCGTTCTCGTAGACGAAGAGCAGCCTGCCCTGGCCGCGGCTGGAGAAGTTGGTCCAGAACTGGCGGTAGTAGTCGTATTCGCGGACCCGGACCTGGGACTTGGCCTCCACCGTGTTGGTCATCAGGGCGTACATCGCACGGAAGTTCTCCTCCGTGGGTTCGACGTTGTGGACCTCCACCGCTTCCCGGATGGCCCGGCGCACGGCATTCCTGCCGCGGGAATGCAGATTGCGCAGCAGCTGGTTTTCCTGGGGCGAAATGTCCAGCAGCGCCGTGGAGTCGTTGGGCTGCAGGTTGTGGGTCTTGACCAGACCGGCCCCCTCGATGACGCGCTTCGCCCCGTCGGACAACACGATGTCAGGTTCGATCTTGACGGCGAACACGCCCAGCCTGGCCCGTTTGACGAAGTCGGCGTTGGCCGCCGCTATGCCGGGAATGTCCTCGACGTCGGCCACATCCGGCCCCTTGATGAGGTACCAGAGCTTACCGAGGAGGGGGAAGGACTTCTCCAGGACGAGGTTGTAGCTCGTGTAGTCCGCTGTCTCATAGACCAGGTGCAGGGGCTTCCAGCCGAAGTGCTGTTTGACCTCGGCGAACGCCTCGGATTGCAGCAGATTGCCGCCGTTCGGGTTCGCGGTGACGTGGGAGTCCCAGTTGGCGACCTCTTCGGCGGAGGCAAAGCGGGCAGTGAATTCTCGCAAGTGCGCGGTATCCAATCATTGCGGAATGAGCTTCGGCGGCATGCGGACATGCAGATTCAAGTCTATCCGTCCCGCACCCTGCCCCCGGTCCGCGCAGAGCGGCTACGCTGGCGTCATGCAGGCTGACCATGGACTGTTTGCGCAGGGCTCCGGGGCCGAAACCGTGGGATCCGCAAGGACCGGGCCGGGGTTGCGCGTGACGGGGCTGCTGCTGTTCCTCGGCGCCTCTGCGCTTGTGGCGGCTGTGGGCAGCCTGGCGACGTTCAAGAATGTGGACGGCTGGTATGCGGGCGCCGACAAGGCGCCCTGGTCACCGCCGAACTGGGTCTTCGGGCCGGTCTGGACCGTGCTCTACACGGCCATGGCCGTCGCAGCCTGGCTCATCTGGCGCCGCCGCGCGGAAGGGTCACGGGCTGCCCTCACCGTCTATGCCGTGCAGCTGGCGCTGAACCTGCTGTGGACACCGGCCTTCTTCGGCCTGTATCCGGCGCTGGGCACCCCGGCGCTGTGGATCGCCTTCGCCATCATCGTGGCGCTCGCGGTGGCCGTTTCAGGAACAGTGATGCTCTTTGGCCCGATCAGCCGGACGGCCGGGGTGCTGATGCTGCCCTACCTGTCCTGGATCGTCTTCGCCGCGTCCCTCAATCTCTGGGTGGCGCTGCACAACTAGCCCTAGCACTCCACCACATTCACTGCGAGGCCGCCCATCGCGGTTTCCTTGTATTTGGAGCTCATGTCCCTGCCCGTCTCCCGCATGGTCACGATGACCTCGTCGAGGGATACCCGGTGCGAGCCGTCGCCCCACAGCGCCATCTTGGCGGCGTTGATGGCCTTGGCCGCGGCAATCGCGTTGCGTTCGATGCAGGGGATCTGGACGAGGCCGCCGATGGGATCGCAGGTGAGGCCGAGGTTATGCTCCATCGCGATTTCCGCAGCGTTTTCGACCTGCTGGGGCGTGCCGCCCATGACTTCCGCCAGGCCGGCGGCGGCCATCGACGATGCCGAGCCCACTTCGCCCTGGCAGCCGACTTCCGCGCCGGAGATCGAGGCCTGCTCCTTGTAGAGCACCCCGATCGCTCCCGCGGTCAGCAGGAATTTAACCACGACGTCGTCGCGGTCCTGCTGGGTTGCCTTGTCCATGCCGGGGGCGAAGTGCAGCGCATAGTAGAGGACAGCGGGGATGATGCCCGCGGCGCCGTTCGTGGGGGCGGTGACCACGCGGCCGCCGGAAGCGTTTTCCTCGTTCACGGCCAGGGCGATCAGGTTGACCCATTCCTGCCAGTACTTCGGGTCCCGGTAGTCGGGGTCCTGGCCGCGGGTTTCCTTCAGGAGCCGTTCGTGCCAGTCCGGCGCCCGACGGCGGACCTTGAGTCCGCCGGGAAGCAGCCCCTCGCGCTTGAGGCTGACCTCGACACAGCCCTCCATGACCGAGTAGATGTGCAGCAGGCCTTCGCGGATCTCCTCGTCGGTCCGGGCAGCGCGTTCGTTGACGAACATGATCTCGCCGATTGACAGGCCCTTCGACTGGCACCTGCCCAGCAGTTCCGCGGCCGTGCGGAACGGCAACGGAAGCTCCTTCTTGGACTCCGCCAGTTCCTTCAGGGCCGCGTCCTCTTCCCCCTCGCGGACGATGAAGCCGCCGCCGACGGAGAAGAACGTCGCCGTGTGGAGGACTCCGCCGTCGGCGCCGGAGACGGTAAACGTCATGCCGTTGGTGTGCCGCGGCAGGATGGTCAGGGGGCGCAGGACCATGTCCTGGACTCCGTAGGGCAGGGCCACAGCTCCGGCCAACTGCAGCGTGCCGGTCTCGGCGATCGCGGCGAGCCGTTCTTCGACTTCTTCCGGCAGGATGCGCTCCGGGTGGAAGCCCTCCAAACCGAGGAGGATGGCGGTCATGGTGCCGTGGCCGTGGCCGGTGGCGGCGAGCGAACCGTAGAGGTCCACGCGCAGCGACACCACCCGGTCCAGGTCTCCGGACGCCTTCAGCTCTTCGGCGAACACTGCGGCGGCCCGCATCGGGCCCACGGTGTGCGAACTGGACGGTCCTATTCCTATGGAAAAAAGGTCAAAGACTCCAACGGCCATGGTCGGTTCCTAACTAGGTCTTACTGTGGCCCGGCAGGGGGTCCTGCCGGAAGGCGGTCATACCGCCGGTGGGCGGCATCACGGCCGGATGCACGACGCCGGGCGGCAACTGGTGGCGGCGGCCCGGCGTCGTGATCTGTACTGGTACTTCTGCAATGCGGGTGTTACTGCTACTTCTGTAATACGTCCTCTAGGCGAGGTTATCAACCGAGGGGTAGAGCGGGTGGGCGGCGGCGAGGGCTTCCACCCGGGTGCGCAGGCCGGACAGGTCCGCGCCGGCGTCGGCGGTCAGGGCCTCGGCGATGATATCGGCGACCTCGGTGAAGGCTGCTTCGCCGAAGCCGCGGGTGGCCAGCGCCGGGGTGCCGATGCGCAGCCCGGAGGTGACCATCGGCGGGCGCGGGTCGAACGGGACGGCGTTGCGGTTGACGGTGATGTCGATCGCCGCGAGGCGGTCCTCGGCTTCCTGCCCGTTGAGCTCGCAGTTGCGCAGGTCAACGAGGACCAGGTGCACGTCGGTGCCGCCGGAAATGACGTTGATCCCCTGGGCGGTGACATCCGCCTGGACGAGGCGCTCGGCGAGGATCCGCGCACCGGCGAGGACGCGCTCCTGGCGTTCCTTGAACTCGGGAGACGCGGCGATTTTGAACGCCACAGCCTTGCCGGCAATGACGTGCTCCAGCGGGCCGCCCTGCTGTCCGGGGAACACGGCCGAGTTGATCTTCTTGGCGATGGCGGCGTCGTTGGAGAGGATGATGCCGCCGCGCGGACCGGCAAGGGTCTTGTGCGTCGTGGAGGTGGTGACGTGGGCGTGCGGCACCGGCGAGGGGTGCAGCCCCGCGGCGACCAGCCCGGCGAAATGCGCCATGTCCACCATGAGGTAAGCGCCCACGGAGTCGGCGATGCGGCGGAACTCGGCAAAGTCCAGCTGCCGGGCGTAGGCGGACCAGCCGGCCACGATCAGCTGCGGCTTGTGCTCCTGGGCCAGCCGCTCCACCTCGGCCATGTCGATCCGGTGGTCCTCTTCGCGGACCTGGTACGGGATGACGTTGTAGAGCCGGCCGGAGAAGTTGATCTTCATCCCGTGCGTCAGGTGCCCGCCGTGGGCCAGGTTCAGGCCCATGATGGTGTCGCCCGGGCGGATCAGGGCGTGCATGACGGAGGCGTTGGCCTGTGCGCCGGAGTGCGGCTGCACGTTGGCGTATTCGGCGCCGAACAGGGCCTTGACCCGGTCGATGGCGAGCTGTTCGATCACGTCGACGTGCTCGCAGCCGCCGTAGTAGCGCTTGCCCGGGTAGCCCTCGGCGTACTTGTTGGTCAGCACGGAGCCCTGGGCCTGCATGACGGCCTTGGCCGTGTGGTTCTCCGAGGCGATCATTTCCAGGCCGTCCCGCTGGCGGGTGAGCTCGGCGTCGATCTGCTCAGCGATCTCCGGATCCAGGGCGGACAGCTCGGCGTCCAGGCTCGGGGAGAGAACCTGCTCAAATGCGGTCTCGGTGCCTGCGGCCGCGGCGGCGCTCACAGCTCGCCGCCGTTCTTGGATGCGTAGTCCTGGGCGGAGAGCAGCGGGCCGTCGGACTCAGCGGCGACCTTGAAGAGCCAGCCGGCACCGTACGGATCGCTGTTGATCAGTGCGGGATCGTCGACGACGGCGGGGTTGATTTCGGTGACCTCGCCCGTGACGGGGGCGTAGAGGTCCGAGACGGACTTGGTCGACTCGACCTCGCCGCAGGTCTCCCCCGCGGTGACAGCGGAGCCGACCTCGGGCAGGTCAACGTAGACGATGTCGCCGAGGGCGTCCGTGGCGACGGCGGAGATGCCGATGGACACTACGTTCCCGGCCTCCCGCGCAACCCACTCGTGCTCGTCGGAGTACTGCAGTTCAGGGGCAACTTTTGCCATGTGTTTTTCCTAAGTCTTGGAGTGGTCGTTGGTGCTAAATCAATTGTGGCTGGGTTACGTACGAGCCTTGGTCGGGTTACGCGGCCGGAAACCGAATTCCTCCGCGTGCTCGGTCGCGAAGGCGCCCGCTGGGCGGACGCGACGCTCCCCACCGTCTCCCTAGCCTCGCAAGCTCGGCCAGGGAACCCTGACGGTGTGGGCCCCCCTTAGACGCACGCTTCCGGATGCCGAGCCCCCGCCGCTAATATCCAGTTCAGTTCTCGGTGCCAACCGTTTTCCGGAAAGAAACAGTGGCTTTTCGATATTTTCTAGAGCCGACCCTCGGTAGGCGGTATATCCCCAGCACCTTTGGCGTTCGAAGGCGCTTCCCAAGGTGCTTGGAACGTGAGGTGAGCTGCCTCTGAGGGGGCGGCCGGGCTGGGTTTTCGAAAGCGTGCGTCTAAGCGAGTGACCGGCGTCCGGGTTCCCTGGCCGAGCTTGCGAGGCGAGGGGGACGGCGGGAAAACGAGCGAGCACGCGTGAAAACCCAGACGGCCGGTCCCGGAGCCAGCCACGGCTCCGGGACCGGGACAGCTTCGGCTACTTTTGGCGCTTGTAGAACGGCAGTGCGACCACTTCGAAGGGCTCGGCCTTGCCGCGCAGATCGATGTCCAGGGCCGTGCCGGGCTCGGTGAACTCGACGTCGACGTACGCCATCGCTACCGGATAGCCGAGGCTCGGGCTGGGCTGGCCGGAGGTGACTTCGCCGACGACGATGCCGTCCTTGAGGACCGGGTAGTGGCCGCGGCCGGCCCGGCGGCCGAGGCCTTTGAGCCCGACGAGCTTGCGGCCGGAAGTGGTGCCTGCGCCGGCTTCCTTCTTGGCGGCGAGGGCGGCCTTGCCGACGAAATCGCCTTCCTTGGACAGCGCGACGACCGGGCCCAGGCCGGCAGCGAACGGGTCGCCTTCGAGGAAGAGCTCGTTGCCGTACAGCGGCATGCCGGCCTCGAGGCGGAGAGAATCCCGGGAGGCAAGTCCGGCGGGCGTCAGCTCGCCGTCGTCGGCGATGGCGACAAGTGCCTGCCAGAGGGCTGCCGCGTCCTCGTTGGCGACGAAGATCTCGAAGCCGTCCTCGCCGGTGTAGCCGGTGCGGGCCAGCAGGAGGTCCTGGCTCGTACCGCCAACGAGGAAGGGAACTTCGACGGCGGCGTAGTACTTGAGGTCCGTGACGAGGCTGTGGTCGGAGGCGGGAACCAGGCGCAGCAGGATTTCCTGCGCCTTGGGGCCCTGCACCGCGATCAGCGAAGTCTCGGCCGAGACGTCGTGGACCGTGACCTCAAAGCCTGCAGCCCGCTCGGCCAGAGCGGCAGCCACGACCTTGGCGTTGCCGGCGTTGGGGACCACGAGGAACTTCTGTTCGTCACGGCGGTAGGTGATGAGGTCGTCGATGATGCCGCCGTCCTCGTTGCAGATCAGCGAGTACTTGGCCTTGCCGACCGCCATGGCGGAGATCTTGCCGACGAGGGCGTAGTCCAGGAATGCTGCGGCGTCCGGGCCGGTGACCCAGACTTCGCCCATGTGGGAGAGGTCGAACAGGCCCGCGGACTTGCGGACCGCGTGGTGCTCGGCCAGCTCGGAGCTGTACTTGAGTGGCATCTGCCAGCCGCCGAAGTCCGTGAAGGAGGCGCCGAGCTTCTTGTGTTCTTCGTAAAGTGCCGTGTAGTTCTCAGTCATCGTTGGCTGTCCTTATTTGGCGGAGTCGTCGGAGTGGTGCTCGAAGGCTGCTGTGCTTTCCTCGAAGGCTTCCAGGGGAGGGCAGGAGCAGATCAGGTTGCGGTCACCCGCGGCACCGTCGATGCGGCCGACCGGCGGGAAGTACTTGTCCTGCCTGAGGGCGTGGACCGGGAAGACGGCCTGCTCACGCGGGTACTCCTGGGTCCAGTCGGTGCTGATGACGACGGCGGCGGTGTGCGGGGCGTTGCGCAGCGGGCTGTGCTCCACGGTGAAGTCGCCGTGCGCCACCTGGTCGATTTCGGCGCGGATGGACACCATAGCCTGGATGAAGCGGTCGATCTCGCCGAGGTCCTCCGATTCGGTGGGCTCGACCATCAAGGTGCCGGCCACGGGGAACGCGAGCGTCGGGGCGTGGAAGCCGTAGTCGATCAGGCGCTTGGCGACGTCCTCGGCGGTCACCCCGGTCTTGGCCGTGAGTTCGCGCAGGTCCAGGATGCATTCGTGGGCCACGAGGCCGCCGTCGCCGGTGTAAAGCACCGGGAAGAAGTCGTTCAGCCGGGACGCGATGTAGTTGGCCGCGAGGAGGGCCGACTTGGTCGCCTCGGTCAGGCCCTGCCCGCCCATGAGCTTCACGTACGCCCAGGAGATCGGCAGGACACCGGCCGAGCCGTAGCGGGACGCGGAGATCGGGGTGCCGTCGGCACCGTTGGCCGGATCCGCCGCGTTGCCCGGCATGAACGGTGCCAGGTGGGCTTTGGCCGCGACCGGGCCGACGCCGGGGCCGCCGCCGCCGTGCGGGATGCAGAACGTCTTGTGCAGGTTCAGGTGCGACACATCGCCGCCGAACTGGCCCGGCTGGGCGAGGCCGACGAGGGCGTTGAGGTTGGCGCCGTCGATGTAGACCTGGCCGCCGGCCGCGTGGATCGCGTCGCAGACTTCGCGGACGTCGGCGTCGTACACCCCGTGGGTGGACGGGTAGGTGATCATGATCGCGGACAGCGCGCCCTTGTGCAGCTCGATCTTGGCAGTGAGGTCCGCGTGGTCGATCGTGCCGTCGGTGGCGGTGGCCACGACGACGACCTTCATGCCGGCGAGCACCGCGGAGGCCGCATTCGTCCCGTGCGCGGAGGCCGGGATCAGGCAGACGTTGCGCTGCGAGTCGCCGCGGGAGTGGTGGTAGCCGCGGATGGCCAGCAGGCCGGCGAGCTCGCCCTGGGAGCCGGCGTTCGGCTGGATGGAGACCTGGTCGTAGCCGGTGATCTCGGTCAGCTGGGCTTCGAGGTCTTCGATCAGTTCACGCCAGCCGGCAGTCTGGGATTCCGGGGCGAAGGGGTGGATGGAGGCAAATTCCGGCCAGGAGATGGCTTCCATCTCGGCCGTGGCGTTCAGCTTCATGGTGCAGGAACCGAGCGGGATCATGGTGCGGTCCAGCGCGAGGTCGCGGTCCGAGAGCCGGCGGATGTAGCGCAGCAGCTGGGTCTCGGAGCGGTGCGTGTTGAAGACCGGGTGCTGGAGGTAGTCGGAGGTGCGCTCGACGGCGGGGTCCAGGGCGAAGCCATCTACCGCTTCCACCACGGTGGCACCAAAGGCGGCGACGACGTCGGCAACGATGGCCGCCGTCGTGGCTTCATCGGCGGAGATGCCGACGGTGTCGGCATCGACGGAGCGCAGGTTGATGCCCTTGGCCTCGGCGGCGGCAATGATGTCTGCTGCCTTGCCCGGCACGGACACGGTTACGGTGTCGAAGAAGGAGGCGTGCAGTACGTCGAGGCCGGCAGCCTTCAGCGATGCGGCGATGGTCTTGGCGTGGCCGTGGGTGGTCTCGGCGATTGCCTTGAGCCCGTCCGGGCCGTGGTAGACGGCGTAGAAGGACGCCACGATGGCCAGCAGGGCCTGTGCGGTGCAGATGTTGGACGTGGCCTTCTCGCGGCGGATGTGCTGCTCGCGGGTCTGGAGCGCCAGGCGGTAGGCGGGGACGCCGGCGTTGTCCTTGGAGACACCGACGAGGCGCCCGGGCATGGACCGCTCCAGGCCCTTCTGGACGGCCATGTAGGCAGCGTGGGGACCGCCGAAGAACAGCGGCACACCGAAGCGCTGCGCGGAACCGACGGCGATATCGGCGCCCTGCTCACCCGGGGAGGTTATCAGGGTCAGGGACAGCAGATCGGCGGCGACTGTCACGAGGGCGCCGCGTTCCTTGGCCTCGGCGATCACGGCGGAGTGGTCGAACGCGCGGCCGGAGACGCCCGGCTGCTGCAGGACAACGCCGTTGATGACGCCGTCAGGCAGGCCCTTGGAAAGATCCGCGACCTCGACCTCGAAGCCGAGGGCCTCGGCGCGGCCCTTGACGATCGCGATGGTCTGCGGCAGGCAGTCGGCGTCGAGGACGGTCTTGCCGTCGTGGGCCGTCTTGTTCTTGTTGGCCCTGCGCATCATCAGCACGGCCTCGGCGACGGCGGTGGCTTCATCCAGGAGGGAGGCATTGGCGATGGGCAGGCCCACGAGGTCCTGGACCATGGTCTGGAAGTTCAGCAGCGCCTCGAGCCGGCCCTGCGAGATCTCCGGCTGGTAGGGCGTGTACGCGGTGTACCAGGCCGGCGCCTCAAGGATGTTCCGGCGGATGACGGCCGGGGTGAGGGTGTCGTAGTAGCCCTGGCCGATCATCTGGACGGCGGTCTTGTTCTTCGCAGCAATCCGGCGCAGCTCGGCGAGGACTTCGACTTCGCTGAGGGCTTCCCCCAGCCCCAGCGGGGAGGCCTGCCGGATGTCCTTCGGAACGGCGGTGTCCACCAGGGCGTCGACGGTGTCGTAGCCGACAGCCTTCAGCATGGCGTCGACGTCGGACTGGCGGCGAGCGCCGATGTGCCGGTCAACGAAGGACGTGGAGGCTGAGGTAACAGTCACAAGGAACTCCATAACTAAGGCGGCGCAGGGTACGCCACATTGATTCGGGTTCCTCCCCGCTCTGTATTGGACCTGAGAGTTTCCGCGCAGCCGTGCTCTCGCATGGCCTCGCTTGCACCGTCGGTGAGCACAGCGTGTCAGGGACAGCCTGCTACTTTCCAGAGTTGCCTTGCCGCGGCGGTACATGGGCCTGAGAGATTCCTGGGGAGGGTTTGCTCCTACGGCGCCTGCTTGTACCTACTTGCAGAACTCTCCCGCCGCAGATCAAAGGCATATTCAATTGCTCGTGACCGCAGTCACAGCTTCCATTGTCCTACGCCGGGCCCGCGTCCGCAAACCGGTTGCGCCGGGAGCCCAAGGGTTACGGCGGCGGCCTGGCGGCGGCCGGAGTGGCCGCCCGGCTGCCCCGCCCGACAACCCCGCCCATGAGGTCGCCGGAAACGTGCGAGGTCGCCCGAACTTTCCGGCGACCTCGCACGTTTCCGGCGACCTCAGCTGGCGGCGGCCGGAGTACTGCTCAGCCGCGCAGCCGTTCGACGGCGGCGAGCAGGCTCTCGAGGTCCGCTCCGACCTCCGGGAGGGGCCCGCCGGGGCCGCGGGCGAGCATCGCATTGAAGTACAGCCCGTCCCCCATGTAGAGGACAGCCTTGGCCATGGCCGGTCCGACGTCGCCGGACAGCAGTTCCAGCCAGCGCGACTGCGCGGCGGCAAACCGGTGCAGGGCCTCTTCATGCGCCACTTCAGCGAGCCGGGTGGCGGCGACGAAGGCCCGGTCCAGCCGCGTGTCCGCCCAGAGGGAAGACTTGATGAAGTACGCCGCGGCACCTTCCGGAGCAGCCGCCATGGCCGCGACATCCTGGGCAAGGAGCCGGTCCAGCCGCTCAAGCAGCACCGAGATCATCGCCTCCTTGCTCGGAAAGTGGTAGAGGAGCCCGCCTTTGGAGACGCCCGCGCGCTTGGCGACGGCGTCCAGCGTCGCGGCACGTTCACCCTCTTCGATGAGCAGGGACTCAAAGGCGTCGAGGACTGCCTCACGGGCGACGGGTTTTCTGGGCATGGTTCTTATCATGCCCGCGATGCCGCGCATTTCTTAACTGCACCGTCCAGACGGTATAGTTATTGACCATGAGCGCTACGTCGATTTCCACACTGACCAGCCCGGCCATCCGCACCGCCCCGCGGGCACCGTGGCGTGACTGGCTGGCGCTGGGCCTGCTGATGTTTCCGGTACTGCTGGTGGCCGTGGACAACACCGCCCTGACTTTTGCGCTGCCGTCCATCGCCCACGGCCTCCATGCCTCAGGCATCGAACTGCTCTGGATTGTCGACACCTACCCCCTGGTCCTTGCCGGCCTGCTGGTGGCGATGGGCAGCATGGGAGACCGGATCGGCCGTCGCAGGCTCCTCTTCATAGGCAGTGCCGGCTTCGCCGCCGTCTCGACCGTCACGGCTTTTGCCCCCGGCGCCGGCTGGCTGATCGCCGGACGCGCGGGGCTGGGGTTTTTCGGCGCCATGCTCATGCCGTCCACATTGTCCTTGATCCGCAATATCTTTCCGGAGCCCCGCCGGCGGAGGCTGGCGGTGGCCATCTGGGCGGCCGGCTTCTCCGGCGGCGCAGCCCTGGGCCCGATTGTCGGCGGCTGGCTCGTGGAGCGCTTCTGGTGGGGAGCCGTCCTGCTCGTGGCCGTGCCGATCATCCTGCCGCTGGTGGCGCTTGGGCCCGCCCTGATTCCGGAATCCCGCGATCCCCATCCGGGCCGGGTGGACGTGCCCAGCATCGGGCTGTCCCTGCTGGCCATGGTTCCGACGGTCTACGGCATCAAGGCACTCGCTACCCACGGCCTGTCGCCGGAGTCCTTGGCAAGCATCGGTCTCGGCCTGATCATGGGCTACCTGTTCATCCGGCGCCAGCGGGCGCTTGGGAGGGGAGGCAAGACGGCGCCGCTACTGGATGTCAGCCTCTTCGGCAACAGGATCTTCAGCACGGCCATCACCGCCAACGTCCTGGCGCTCTTCTCCTACAACGGCTTCATCCTCTTCCTGGCCCAGCACCTGCAGCTGCTCGAGGGGCAGTCCCCTTCGGCGTCCGGCGTCGCCATGGTTCCGGCGCTGGCTGCCACCGTGCTGTCGGGCCTGCTGGTGGTTCCGCTGGTGCGGAAAGTCCGGCCGGGCTTTGTGGTGGCAGGCGGGCTCCTGTTGAGCGCGGGAGGATACTTCCTCGTGGCCTTCGGCGACCACAGCAGCGGTCCGGCCGTACTCCTTGGCGCCCTCCTGATCCTGTGCCTGGGCGTAGGCTCCGCGGAGACGATTTCGAACGACCTGATCCTGTCGGCAGCCCCCGCCGACAAGTCCGGGGCGGCGGCCGCCATTTCCGAGACCGGCTACGAGGTCGGCTCCCTGCTGGGCACGGCCATTCTGGGCTCCATCCTGACAGCGTCCTACCAGCACAACTTCCGGCTCCCCGCCGAAGCTGCCGGGCTCGCGTCGGACGCAGCCAACAGCCGTGCCGGCGAGACGCTCGCCGGCGCCGTCGAACTCGCCCAGACGCTCCCCCGCCCGGCAGCCGAGGCCGCGACAGCCGCCGCGCGGACCGCCTTCGACTCGGGCGTGCACGTCACGGCCGCGATCGCACTGGTCCTGATGGCGGGGGCATCGGTGCTGACCGCCGTCGTCCTCCGCAAGGTACCCGTCGCCCGCTAAGCGACACGTCCGAGGTCAAGGGTTAGACAACAGCGTCCGACGCCGGGAGAAACCCGGCGCCGGACGCTGCGGACGGCCTTCAACTGATGAGGTCGTGGTCGGCCCTGCTACTTGCTGTCCGGGGTGGTCACACTGGCTGAGGCCCGCATGGTCTCGGCGTTGACCATCCATGCGTACTGCTCAAACTTGGCGATGAATGCGTGCAGCAGGTCCGTGGTGGTGGGGTCTTCCTCATCCACTTCGTCGTGGACCTTGCGCATGGTGCCGACCGCTGCTTCAAGGGCCGCAACGATCCGCTCGATGGCGTCCTTGGTGTTGATCAGGCCGGCCGGGAACTCGGCCAGGGACGTGGACTTGGAGACCGTGGAACTGCGGCCGTCCGGCAGGGCATGGAGGGCGCGCATCCGCTCGGCGAGGTCGTCCGCGAACGCGCGGGCCGCGTCGATGATTTCATCGAGCTGCAGGTGGAGGTCCCGGAAGTTCGTGCCCACAATGTTCCAGTGCGCCTGTTTGCCCTGAATGTGGAGCTCGATCAGGTCAGCAAGCACTGACTGCAGGTTGGCGGTCAGAGTAGGTGAAGCTTTCATGCATCCTCCTGGGTAGATCCAGTACCGATAGGTCCGATGCTTCAGACGCTACCGCAGGGCACAGGGGGACAGCGATGGCTCCGCCCGGAATTTCTCGGTCAGCTTACTAAGTGGGCTTACTAACGACTGGCTGCCCTTTTGCGGGGCGGCTCAGACAGCTTCGTTCAGTACAGGGCCCTGCGGGAAAATGGCCCTCGTGATGCCGCCCACGGTCGCCTCGGACAACTGTGCCAGGTAATCGTTCCGGCGCCGCGGGGTGATCCGGGACTGGGGTTCGAAACCCTGATCGGGATCGTCGGCATAATGGGCGGTCAGTCCGTCGCGCATGAGTCGGATGGCTTCGGAGCGCTGCTGGGACACGGCGGCGTGGGTGGATCCGAGTTCCGCGGCGAGCTCCTTGACCGTCCGGTCGCCGAAGTAGATTTCCTCGACGACGTATCGCATCCGCTCGGGCAGGGACTTGACGGCGGCACGGAGGTACTGGAGCCGCTCGTCGGCGAGGACCGAGTGCTCCGGGGACAGGGTCTCGGCAGCCAGCGTGTCCACGACAGCTTCGTCGAGCGGCGTCAGCGTGCGGGAAGCGTCGGCCAGCGCCGCCTCCACGACGCTCTGCTGGACGCCGAGGGCCGAGGCGAGTTCGTCCACAGTGGGGGTCCGGCCAAGAGCAGCCGCCAAGGTTTCCTGCACGGACATGGTTTCCTTGATCCGGCGCCGCGCGGACCGGGTGGCCCAGTCGCTGGCCCGCATCTCGTCGGCGAAGGCACCAAGGATGCGCCGGCGCGCGAAGGCGCCGAACGGCACGCCAAGATCGGGATCAAAGGAATCAGCCGACGTAATCAGGGCAATAGCGCCCGCTGAAGCCAGGTCATCGCGAGAAAGGTGTGACGCCTTTGAGCACAAATCTGAGACGAGATACCCCACCAGCGGAAGATGCTGCGTGACCATCTCGTTGCGTTCCACGCGATTCAATACTGTGTCCCCCCATGAGACCGGATCCAAAGCGTTCCAAACCGTTAAAACGCGTGAGAGCCGCACCCGCAAACGGACCCTGACTCTCCCCATCGGAGGCGGTGTTCGAACCTGGGTGCAGCACCCATGGAGGAAACCTATCACCTGATCCACAATCTGCGTGTACCCTCAGGGAAAAGCATGGCTGAAAATGCGGAACCCGCGCATCCGGGGACGGCAAGGGAATGGGGCCCATGGGCGCAGGTGATCTCTCGGCAGCACTCTGGCAAGAGCGGCGGCAGTTGGAACTGCTCATATTCAGGCTGGAGACGCAGCGGCTGCATGTAGAGGCCGGGAACCTTGAATGGCTTAATTTCACAGCGTCTGAAGTCGAAAGCGTCCTGGACAGGTTGCGCTTCGAGGCCTTGGCCCGGAGCGTGGAATCTGCCGCTGTGGCGGTTGCATGGGGCCTGCCCGCCCAGGCGACCCTGATCGAACTGGTGTCGGCGGCACCGGCAGGCCCGTGGCCTGAGGTCCTGCAGGAACACCTGGACGCGCTTCGCCGGTTGCTGCGGCAGCTCAGCGATGCCGCCCACGCCAACGAGGAGTCATTACGGACCCTTCGATTGCCGGCAGCCTCCGGCCCGGGCGCGACGGACACCGCCGGACTGCTTGAGCAGCTGACGACGGCCCAAAACGTTGAGCGGGCCCTTGCTGTCACACGGCGGGCTACGCAGCCCCTGTTAGTTCAGTACCTCGGCGGCGACCAGGACTAATCCCGAATCCCGGGTTCACTCTTCCGCGGCAGGGACGGCAGTGTCGGCCGGCGGCACCAGGCCGCGCAGTGCGTCCTCGGCGTCCGGTCCGGCTTCCGCCGCGGCACGGTTTGCCGCGGCGATGGCCTCAATGACTTCCCGGCGCTGGATCGGAACACCCCTGGGTGCCTCAATACCTATCCGAACA
This sequence comes from Arthrobacter sp. 05T442, assembly GCF_056395945.1. Classification (NCBI taxonomy): domain Bacteria; kingdom Bacillati; phylum Actinomycetota; class Actinomycetes; order Micrococcales; family Micrococcaceae; genus Arthrobacter; species Arthrobacter sp. 05T442. Next base: position 273,188 of record NZ_JBFTKM010000003.1, read on the forward strand.
CCGTCGCCTCGGCCTTCCAGAACCGTGATGACGATCCCGTCGCCGATCATGATCTGTTCGCCCGGCTTGCGTGTTAGTACCAGCATCCTCTCAATGTACCCTTCGCCGTGGGGAGCTTCGGACGATTCCCGATGGTTCACTCATGTCGGATTGCCCCGGTCAGATTTTCGCCGTGGCGGCCTGGCCGGCGTCGATCCAGCCGACGGGCAGGCCCAGGCCGTTGACGCTCTCGGGCGTGGACGTTTCCCCTGCGCCGACGACAGCGACTGCACTGATGTTCAGCTGGGCAGACAACACACGGACCCAGCGCGCCGTGTCCTCGTGCTTGCGTCCGGCGTCCACCACCACCCACACCTGGTCGGCGCTCAGTGCCGCCACCGACGGCACCCGGGCCAGTGCGTTGCGGGCTTTGCCAAGGCCGAACGCCACTAGGACCGTCCGCTCCGTCACCACGGCATGGGCGCGGGCCGCCGTCGCGCCCTGGCGTCCGTCCACGTGGAGGTGGCCGTAGGCGGAGAGCTCACCTGCCGTGCGGACATCGGCGCCGCCGACTGCCATCGACATGGCCAAGGCGGTATCCATGGCGTCCTCCCCCAGTCCTACGAGCACCACGAGATCCCCGACGCCGGTGAGGGGCACCGGGACGGCTTCACCCGCCGCGCCGGATGAGGGCGCCGCGTCCGCGTCCGGTGCGGGGAACACTTTCCTCTGCTCCGTGCCGGCCGGTCGGTCAGCACGGACCCCGGGTTCCGGTGTGGCGGGTTGGGCCGATTGGGCCGGCGCCGGCGTGGCGGGGGTACGGAGCCCGGCGCCGAGCTGCTCGAGCAGTTCCGCGAAGCCGGGCGACTCGGTGGAGACACCCGGGTTGGACGGCCGGTGAAGGCTCGCCTCGGCAGCGTCCGCCTCCTCCAGCAGGGCGGCGATGGCGGAGCCCTGCAGTTGATGGGAAGGGCCGGCGGCGGCCGGTGGAGCATCCGGCGCAGCACTCCCGGGGGCGGCGGTTCCGGCGTCGTGGGTGCGGACCGAAGCCGGCGTGGCCGACGGCGGGGCGGAAGCTCCGGCGTCGTGCGACGCGACGGGAGCGGTCCCGCCGGGGATCGCGGCGCCGGCCGCAGCCGGGACGTCCGGTTCGGGGACGACTTCGCCGCTGACCACCTCGTGTTTGGGCAGCACTTCGATCATGGCCTCGTAGCGGTCGCCGGCGAAGAGGCCGGCGATGCCCTGGCTGATGACGCGTTCAGCAGACACGATCCGGGCTGCCGGGCCGTACTGCAGCTCTGCCTTGCGGCGGATCTCCTCAAGGGAGCTTCCTTTAAGCCGATAGCGGTTCGGCATGGCGCACTACTCCTACGGTTTCGATCCTGACGTTGGCTGAGGTGACCTCGCGGTAGGAGAGCACGGGGATGGACCCCGGCTGTGCCCCCACGAGGCGGTGGATCGCCGGCCGGAGTGCCGGGGCGCACACCAGCACGGCCTGGCGGTTGGCGGCGGCCGCGGAGTCGGCGGCGGCGCGCACGGAGCGCAGCACGGAGTCCAGCCGGTCCTGCCCCATGACGATCTGGCTGCCACCTTCCGCGGGGCGCATGTCCTCCAGCATGGACTGCTCCAGGAGGGGGTCGATCATGATGACGTTGAGCACGGGCCCGTCCATGAACTTGGCCGTGAGGGCCGGACCGAGGGCCTGGCGGGCGGATTCCACGAGGGATTCCGGGTCTGTGGAGATCTTGGCGCGGAGCGTGAGCGCCTCGTAGATGCGGGCAAGATCGTTGATGGGCACCTGCTCGTCCAGGAGGCCCTGGAGGACGCGCTGCAGCTCGGCCAGGGAAAGGAGGGAGGGGGTCAGTTCGTCGACGGCGGAGGGGCTCAGCTTCCGCACGCCTTCGGTCAGGACCCGGACGTCCTCGCGGGACAGCAGTCGGGCCGCATTGGCCGTGAGGATCGAGGACAAGTGCGTCACGAGTACCGAGACACGGTCGATCACTGTAGCGCCTGTCATTTCGGCGTTGTGGCGCATTTCGGCCGGAATCCACTTTCCGGCCAGCCCGAACACCGGCTCGATCATCGCAACGCCCGGGAGCGAATCCAGGTTGTCCCCCAGCGCCAGCATCTGGCCTAACGGCGCGGTGCCGCGGCCGGCCTCGACGCCGGCGATCCGGATCGAGTACGTGGCGGGCGGCAGGTCCACGCTGTCCCTCGTGCGCACGGGCGGGATGACCAGGCCCAGCTCCATGGCAATCTTGTGCCGCAGTGACCGGACCCGGGCCAGGAGGTCGTCCGAGGCACCGGAGACCATGTCCACGAGGTCCGGTGCCAGGAGGATCTCCACCGGGTGGACGCGCATGTCCTCCAGCAGCTTCTCGTTCGGATCCATTTCCGGGTGGTTCAGCGCGGTTGCCTCGGCTTCGAGGGTCTTTTCCGCGTCCTGTTGCCTGGCGGCGACCCTGCGGGACGCGAAGAGCAGCCCGGCCCCTACGAGGACAAACGGGATGGGCGGCATGCCGGGGATCAGGGCCATGGCAATGGCCGCGACGCCGGCGATCATGAGCGCGTTCGGTGACTGCAGCAACTGGGTGGACGCGGTCCGGCCCATGTCGGACTCCGCGTTGGAACGGGTCACGATCATGCCGGTGGAGACGGCCATGAGCAGCGCCGGGATCTGCGTGACGAGGCCGTCGCCCATGGTCAGGAGGCCGTAGGTGTTGAGGGCGTCGCCGATGCTCAGGCTGCGTTGCACCATTCCGATGGCGATGCCGCCGACAAAGTTGATGACGATAATGATGATGCCCGCGATCGCATCACCCTTGACGAATTTCGAGGCGCCGTCCATGGCCCCGTAGAAGTCGGCCTCGGCGGAAACCTCGGCCCGCCGTTCACGGGCCTGCGAGTCGGTCAGGAGCCCGGCGTTCAGGTCGGCGTCAATCGCCATCTGCTTGCCCGGCATGGCATCGAGGGTGAAGCGGGCGCCCACTTCGGCCACCCGCTCGGCGCCCTTCGTGACAACGACGAACTGGATGACCACGAGGATGAGGAACACGACGGCGCCGATGATCATGGAGCCGCCAACGGTGACCTTGCCGAACGCTTCAATGACCTGGCCGGCGTAGCCTGCCCCCAGCACCAGCCGCGTGGAGGCGACGTTGAGTCCCAGCCGGAACAGCGTGGCCACCAGCAGCAGTGACGGGAAGACGGAGAAGTCCAACGGCTTCTTGACGAACATGCTGGTCAGCAGCACCAGCAGGGCCAGCAGGATGTTGCAGACGATGAGGAAGTCCAGCAGCGGCGCAGGCACCGGAACGACCAGCAGCAGCACGATGCCCACGATGCCGATGGGCACCGACAGTCGGGCGAGCCTGTTGTTCATGGTGCGGTCCTTTCACAGACGCTGGTTCGCAAAGTGTTCAACCCGCGGTTCAGGACGCGGTGCATTCGGGGCTTCGTGCAGGGCGTCATACGCCGCTTCCCACGGGTGTTCCTGGAGGTCTTCCTGCGGCTGCGCCTGCCATGCGGTGCAGCCCGGTGCCGGCGCCCCGGGCCTTGAGCGCCATGACGAACGCGAGGACCCCGGCGACGGCGCGGTAGAAGTCCACCGGGATCTCCTGGCCGAGCTCGCAGGCGCTGTGGAGGGCCCGGGCCAGCGGAATGTCCTGGACCATGGGTACGTTCTTCGCCTCGGCCTCTGCCCGGATCCTGGCCGCCACATGTCCCGCCCCCTTGGCCACCACGCGGGGCGCGGACTTTCCGGGTTCGTACTTGAGCGCCACCGCCACGTGCGTGGGGTTGACGAGGACGACGTCGGCGTCGCTGATCGCAGCGATCATGCGGTTCCGGCTTATGGCCATCTGCCGCGCCCGGCGCTGGGACTTGATGTGGGGATCGCCCTCGCTGTTCTTGTTCTCATCCTGGACTTCCTTCTTGGACATCCGCGTCTTTTTGCGGTTGCGCCGCATCACGACGAAGAAGTCCACGGCCGCCAGCACGATTCCCGAGGCCACCGCGAACTGGACCAGGGACGCGACTCCGCCGCCCGCGGCCGCCACGACCCCGGACACCGGCAGACCCCCGGCCGTGAGCAGGACCGGGACGAGGCCCTGCACGACGCCGTACAGCACCAGCCCCACGACGCTTGCCTTGAGCAGCGCCTTGACGCCGCCCCAGACCGCCTGGGTGCCGAAGATGCGTTTTAGGCCGCTCAGCAGCTTGAAGTTCTCAAAGTCGAGCTTGAATTTTTTGAAGTGGATGCCGCCTTGGAGGGCGGCCCCGGCGAGGACAACGATGAACACGACAATCAGCATGGGCCCGATGGTTCCCGTGATGGACGCGAATCCGTCGCCGAGCGCCGTGACGGCTTTGCCCGGGTCCGGGGCGGCCACGATCCCGCGGACGCTGAACAGCTGGTCCGTGGCGGCATTGGCGGCCCGCTCCACCGTGCTGGGAATCATGATGGCCGCAGCACCGACTCCAACCCAGGCGGTGAGGTCCTGGGACCGGGAGAGCTGGCCTTTGGAGCGGACCTCCTTCATCCGTTTGTCGGTGGCTTGCTCTGTCTTCTCCTGCGAATCCGACATCAGCCCACCCCCAGGACGGCCTTGGCGGCCTGGCCGGCGAGGCTGGAAACAAGCCTCGGTAGCGCGAGGAACATGAACCCTGCCAGGGACAGCGTCAGAAGGATCTTGAGCGGGAACCCGAGCTGGAACGCGTTCAGGGCGGGCGCCACCCGGGTCAGCAGGCCCAGTCCGACGTCGGCGAGGAACAGCACCACCAGGAGGGGGCCGGCGATCTGGACCGCTGCGAGGAACATTCCCGTGACCGCCGTGGTGATGGCCTGCACCGGCTGGGCCAGGTCAAGGCCGCCGGCCAGGGGCAGGGCCGAGAAGCTGCCGGTGAGGCCGGCAATGACCAGCTGGTAGCCGTCCGAGGAGAACAGCAGCGCCAGGGCGGCCATTTGCAGGAGGCGGGTGAACTGCGCGCCGTTGACCATCATCTGGGGGTCGAAGGCCTGGGCCATCTGGAAACCGCTGCCGAGGTCGATCAGGCTGCCGGCGGACTGGATGGCCGCGAAAATCACCAGGACCAGGAATCCCAGGACCAGTCCGGTGATGAGCTCAAGGACCACGCCGGTGACGAAGGCTGCGGTGTCCCGCGGGGTGTAGCCGCCGGCCACCCGCTGCGTCACGGCAAGGCCCAGCCCCAGTCCGAGCATCGCCTTGACGCGTGCCGGGAAGGCCTGGTGCGCGAAGGGCGGTGCCACGATCAGGAATGCCGTCATCCGGACGGTGGCCAGGAGGAGGACTTCCAGCCAGGTCGGGTCGATCGGAATGCCCACCTCACAGGCCTCCGAGCAGCGACGGAATCTTCGCGAAGAGATCATTGGTGAACGAGACCATCTCCGAGATCATCCAGTGCCCGCAGACGATCAGGGCGACCGCCACCGCGGCGGCCTTCGGCACAAAGGAGAGGGTGGCTTCCTGCAGCTGGGTAATGGACTGCAGCAAGGAGATGGCCAGGCCCACCACGAGGGCGGTCACCAGGACGGGCGCCGCGAGTTTGGCGGCCACGATCATGGCCTGGAGGCAGATGTCCAGGACGGCGTTGGTGTTCATCCGCTGCCTGCATAGCTTTGGATGAGTGCGGTGATGATCAGGCCCCAGCCGTCCACGAGGACAAACAGGAGGATCTTGAACGGAAGCGAGATCATCACCGGGGGCAGCATCATCATGCCCATGGACATGAGCGCCGCCGACACCACGAGGTCGATCACGAGGAACGGGATGAAGATGACGAAGCCGATGATGAACGCGGCGCGGAGCTCGGAAATCATGAACGCCGGGATGAGGGTCTGCAGCGGCACCGCTTCCGGGCTTGCCGGGTTCTCTGCACCGGCGGCCCGGGTCATGAGGGCGATGTCCTCTTCCCGGGTGTGGGCCAGCATGAAGTGCTGCAACGGGCCGGAGGCAGCGCTGACGGCCCCGTTGAAGTCCAGGGTCCCGTTGAGGTAGGGCTGGATGCCGATGTTGTTCATCTCATTGATGACCGGCCACATCACGAAGATGGAGAGGAAGAGGGCCAGTCCGGCGAGGACCTGGTTCGGCGGGATGGACGGCAGCGAGAGGGCGTTGCGGGTCATCGCCAGGACCACGAAAATCTTGGTGAAGGACGTCATCATCAGCAACAGCGCCGGCGCCACGGACAGCAGGGTGATCCCGATCAGGGTCAGTACGGCCGTGGAGGGTTTGCCGTCGAGCCCGTTGATCTGGATGTTGACATTGCCGCCGCCAGGGGCCGCCGGTTCCGTCGGAGCGACCGGCGGGGTCGGATCAACCGGCGCGGCGTGCCCGGCCGTGGCGTTCAGCCACAGCAGCAGGACCGCGAACAGCACGGCGGCGAGCCCGAGGACCAGAATCCTGGCGGGGCGGGCAGTTTCGGGGCGGGGAGCTTCGGTGCGGGCAACGGCTGAACGGGTGCTGACGCCGGAGGGCCCGCCGGTGAGAGGGCGGATCAATTGCGGCGTCCGGTCCTGAGAGCGGCGGCGGCCTGCTTCCACGTGGAGCCGGCCAGGATCGAACCGTGCAAAGGCGGGTGGCCGGTTCCCCGTCCCGCAAGACCGCGGGTGTGGGCGTTCCGGTGGATGGAGGCGCGACGGGACACGGGGATGTTCCGCGAGCTGTCCCCGTCATCGGAGGCCCCGCCGTCGGAGGCCTGGCCCTCGGACGGAGTGCCGTCGTAGGCCTGACCGTCGGTGGGAGCGCCCCCCTGACGGCCGGACAGCGGGTTGGCCTCCGAAAGGATCCGGGCGAATTCCCCGAAGCCCCGGCTGGTCCCGGGCACGGGGGCCTCCTCTTCGGGTTCTTCCGGGATGTCACCGGTATGCAGGACGTTCACGGCATGCTCGGTGACGCCGAGCAGGAAGCGCTGGCCGGCGGCGTCGACCACTACCACGGAGGCCTTCTGTCCCAGGCTCTGGCGGCTGACGACGGTCAGCGCGCGGTCAGCCCGGCGCCGTCCGGTGCCTTTGCCGAGCCGGCGTTGCAGGTACCACATGAGGCCAAGCACCGCGCCCAGGGCCACGACTACCCGCAGCCCGAGGATCAGTGAGTCCATTCAGCTGAGCCCCTCGGCCACGTCGAGGATGCGGGTGATCCGTACTGCGTAGTCCTGGTCCAGGACCACCACTTCGCCGTGCGCGATAAGCCGTCCGTTGAGCAGCACGTCGGCCGGTGCCCCCGCGGAGCGGTCAAGCTCGATGATTTTGCCGGGTTCGAGGGACAGCACGTCGCGGACGGACATCCGGGTGCGTCCGATCTCCACGGTCAGGGCCATTTCGATGTTGTTGATCCGGCCCAGGCGGCCGGCCACGGTGTCTCCGCCGCCGAAGACGTCGCCGGCGCCGTCCTGGCTGTTGCCGTGTTCGCGGAGACGGACAGCGAACCATGCCGCGGGGCTGGTCCCGTCGGAGAGTTCAAAGACGGCCGTGTCGGTGTCCGAGAGCAGCCCGGAGACGTCCGTTTCGCGCAGGTCGGACAAGACCCCGGCGCCGAAGACCGAGCTGGCGCTTTCCATCGCCGGGCGCAACACATCGGTCACGGAGACGTGGCCCAACTGGGTTCCGGCTCCGGCGGCTTCGTCGAGGAAGGTGCGGTCGCTCAGCATGAGAGCCAGGTCTGCCGTGACGGAGCCGACAAACGTGGCGGTGACCGCCTGGCGGGCGTAAGCTGCGGCTGCGCGTGCCGGCACGAGCGCGACAACCTTCAGGGCTACCGGGGTCGGCAGCTCCTCGACAAGCCGTTCCGCCGACGATTCGTGCTTGGTCAGGGTGATGCTCATCGGTGATTCTCCTCGATTGTGACAATGACGGCAGCCGCGCGGGATCCGTTGCGGGCCGGGGCGGCTGTGGCGAGCCGGGTGCCGTCGAGGGTCAGGTCAAACGGCCTGTTCTCCAGGTGCGGCAGGGTGAGGACGTCTCCCACGGCGAGGCCCAGGATCTGGCTGGGGGTGACATACGACGTCGACAGCCGCACCGAAAGTTCCACCGGAACCCGTTCGAGCTGGGCGCTGACGCGGGCTTCGGCGTCGTCGCGGTTGTCGGTCGGGTTGACCTTCTTGAGCCGGCCCAGCAGGATGCCCGCAGGGACCGCCAGGGTGGCGGGGGCGCTGATGTCGCCGACGCTCATGGTGAAGGCGGCGACGATCATCAGTTCACTGGGCGCTGCGGCCTGGGCGAACTGGGAGTTGTACTGGATGGTGTCCACCCGGACGGCTTCGCTCATGAGCGGGCCCAGGGAGTAGCCCAGGTCCTCGAGGGCCTCGTCCATGAGGCCTTTGACCAGGGCCTGCTCAATTTGCGTGAACTTGCGGTCCGGCATGGGTGAATCGTTCGAGGCGCCAAGCATCCGGTTCACCCAGCCGAGCGCGGCCGGTGCCGGGAACTGCACCACGAGTTTGGAATCGTTGGCCTCGACGGTGCACAGGACCATGGCCGTAACTGCCGGCAGGGATGCCGCGTACTCGTCGTAGCTCAGCATGCTGACGTCTTCGAGCCGCACGACGGACTTCACTCGGACCTTGGCCGTCAGTTGGGTGCCCCATTGGCGGGCAAAGGTCTCAAAGGCGAGTTCCAGGACGCGGCTGTGTTCGCGGGCCAGCGTTGCGGGACGCCGGAAGTCGTAGACGCTGACGGTCCGCTCCCGTACCACTTCCCGCTCATCCAGAACACTCACGGTTGCCACTATCGGCAAGGGATCCGCTGCGGTAAGCAATGCCTGCAGGCAAAACGTGCGGGCAGAACCCACAGGCAATGCGTGCAAGTAACGGACAGCCTATTTCTCGGTCATCTTCAGGGCTTCGGGGATCAGTGCACGGACGACGTCGGGCTTGTCGGAGACGACGACGATGTCCACCCTGCGGTTGCGTTCCATGAGTTCCGGGGTGGAATCGTCGTTGACCTGCCGGGCGGAGCCGAACGCGACGGCCCCGATGGATCCGGGCGGGATGCCGCCGTGGTCCACCATGTAGCGCAGGACGTTGACGGCCCGCGCGGAGGACAGTTCCCAGGTGGAGGGATAGGACGTGATGCCGTTCGCGGCGTGGCCCTCCACCATGATTTCCAGGCCGGCGGGGGCCAGGGTCGGCGAGATGATCTGCAGGACCTGTGAGGCCCGGTCTGTGAGTTCCGGCCGGTCGGCTTCGAAGAAGGCCTGGGATCCTATGAGTTTTACCGTCAGTCCGCGCTGGTCGATCTGGAATTCGACGTTTTCGCTGAGTCCCGCAGATGCCAGACCGGCCTTCATTTTCGCCTCAAGGGCGCGCAGGCGGTCCACTTCCTTGAGCGCCTCGGCCAAGGCGTCGGGCGCCGCAGTGGTCTCCGGACCCTTCACGGCAGCAAACGCCTCCAGGTTCTTGTCCACCTGGTCCGGCGGCACGACCGTGCCGGACGCGGTGTCCACCGTCTGGGAGGCAACTGCCCCGAAGCCGGTGGCCAGGGAGTTGCGGAGCTTATCGAACTTGTTCGCATCCACCGAGGACATGGCGAACAGGACGATGAACATGCACATCAGCACGGTGACCATGTCCATGTAGGACGCCATCCACCGTTCGTCGACGTGGTGCTCTGCCGGCTTGGACCGGCCGCGTCGTCTGGGACTCACGCGGCCTTGTCCATTTTGTCGCCCGCGTCGTCAACCGTTTTTCGGCCGCTGTCCGTGGCCTTGAGCTGGTGCTCGGGGACCATGGAGCGCAGCCGTTCGGCAAGCAGCAGGGGTTGGGCGCCGGACTGGACTGCCAGCATTCCCTCCATCAGCAGCGTCATGTGTTCAATGTCCAGCTCGGACAGCCGGGCCAGGCGCGAGCTGAAGGGCAACCAGATGAAGTTTGCCGACAGCAGGCCCCACAAAGTGGCAACGAACGCAGAGGCAATCATGGGACCGAGGTGGTCCGGGGTGGAGAGGTTCTCCAGGACGTGGGTCAAGGACACGACCGTGCCGATGATCCCGATGGTCGGGGCGTAACCGCCGAGGCTGGCGAAGAATTTCGAGGACGCGTGGTCGCTGCGGGACTTGGTGTCGATCTCGTCCTCCAGCTGCATCCGAAGGTCCTCGGCGTCGGTGCCGTCGGCAATGTTCTGCAGGGCCCGGGCCAGGAACGGGTCCTGGGCGCCGGCCGCCTCTTCTTCCAAGGAAAGCAAGCCCTCGCTGCGCGCCTTCTCCGCGAACCGCACCATCTGCTCGATGCTTTCCTGCGGTTTCGAGGTCTTGCCGATGAACATTTTCGGCAGGGCCTTGAAGGCCTGCAGCGCATCCTTGAGGGTATTGCCGGCGAACCCGACGGCCAGGGTGGCGCCGAAGACCAGCACCATGGGGGCCGGCAGCAGGAGCGACGTGACGCTGGCCCCTTCCATGGTCACCATGGCGATAACGGAGCCAAAGGCGAGGAGCAGTCCGATGACTGTTGCGGGATCCATGGCTTACTTTCTTGGTTGCACGGGTGCGGTGGGGCCGCCGTCGTCGGGGTCTTCCGTGCGGACCAGGCTCAACGGGTAGCCGGTGACGGCCGGGAAGTCCCGGGCCTTGCTCAGGACGTAGGCCCGGTAGTCGGCGATGAGCTCGACCACTTCAGCCAGGCTTTCGAGCACCACGTAGGCGGCGCCGTCGAGGGTCACCAGATGCGTGTCCGGACTCTCGTGAATCCGTTCAATCAGGTCCGGATTGACCGCGAAGCGCGTTCCGTTGAGGCGTGTGACGACGATCATGGGCCGAATCTGCTCTGTGAGGGGAAGGGTGTTCTCCTCCCTACTGTCGGCAGCCGAGGCGTCTTCGTTAGGGGCCAGCGCTACCGGGGCCCGTCACGCCCGCAGGGAGTGGACGAAATCGAGCTTCTGGATCACGGCCGGTGGGATCACGAACGGGTAGAGGTCGTCCATTCCCATGCTGCGGTTGACCTGGTTCAGCGCGATCGAGAGCGGCACCCACGTGTCCACGAGGACCTTGGTGAAGGCCCGCTCCCGGTCCGGGCCCGCTGAAACCAGGCCGAACTCCCGGGCCGTCTCGAGGGTGTCCTGGATATGCAGGTAATGGGCAAAGGTTTCGGCGAAATCCTCGTAGGGGTGCATCGTGGCGTACCTCGAGATGTACTCCTCTTCCCAGCCCGCCGGGGCACCCTCGGAATAGTGGCGGTCGATTGCCTCGCCGTAGTCCTGGGTGTCATCCCCGAACAACGTCCGGGCCTGGTCGGCGTGCTCGGCGCTGCCGAACACGAGGACGCCCTCGAAGTAGTGGCCTACCTCGTGGCGGAAATGGCCCAGCATGGTCCGATACGGTTCGTCCAGCTTCGCGCGCATCCGTTCTCGGTATGCGTCCTCGCTCTCCGCCAGGTCGATCGTGATGATCCCGTTGGCGTGGCCGATGGTGACGTTTTCGTTCACGCTGGACAGCAAGTCGAATGCCAGGCCCTTTTCGGGGTCTTCCCTGCGCGTGATGATCGGCAGCCGCAAGGCATCAAGCTCGGCGATGAGGTGGCGTTTGGCGCGTTCGGCGACGGCGAACTGGGTCAGGCCCTTGGCGTCGGCGTCGTTGGGGCGGGTCCGCGTGAGTTCACAGCTGAAGCACTGGCTGTCCTTGCCCGCGGTAAGCCAGGTGCAGGCGGAAAGCTCCAGGTTCACGCAACTGTGCCACTCGACACCCCCTGGCCCGGTGTACGTGCCGCTGCTGTCCACGGTGACGACGCGCTGCTCGTCGCGCGAGTAACGGAGCGCAGTTCCGCAATGAAGGCACGCGGAGTTCTCAAAGAAGACGGGCGAAGCGCAGTTTCCGCAGGATTGTTTTTTCACTTCCCGATCCTAACGGCAGCCGCAGCCTCTGGAAACGAGCCACGGCCGGGACAAACGATGCGGACCTCAAGACCGATTCCCGGCACTGGTGCGCTGCTTCCTCATGATTTACTCAAGCGGCCAACGGAACTCTTGACAGAGTCTTGTCCTAAGACGCGTGGCTGCCTTGATGTGAGACCGGCAATGTTGGTGTTGTTCCCGCCAAACGGTCTCAAACGAAACGGAAACGTCCCCATGGACACTTCATTCAGCTCGGGCATGGGTCCCCGCCGGGGGGCGCGGACCCATCGAACAATCACTGCACTGCGTGTGCTGGGCATCATCGCCGCCACCGCCGCGACCCTCGCGTTCCTGGCCGTCGGGGTCCTGGCCCCGTTGCTTCACATCGGGTTCTCCCCGGTGCTGACCGGAAGCATGCGCCCGGCATATGCACCCGGGGACCTGCTGATCACCGCTCCCGCGGACGTCGCAAGCCTTCGGCCCGGCCGGATCGCCGTCTTCACCCCGCCGGGAGAATCCATCCCGTTCGCCCACCGCATCACCGCCATCGCCGGCACCCCGACCCAGCCGGTCCTCACGACCAAGGGGGACGCTAACCCGGACGCGGACCACTGGCGGGCCGTCCTGAACCAGGCACAGGTGCCCGTCGTCGTCGCCGTCATTCCCTCGGCGGGCACCGCCTTGCTGTGGATCCAGAACCCTCTCCAGCGGGCACTCCTGACCGGCCTGTTCGGCCTGACGGTCACCGGATCCGTTGTCTGGCGGATCCTCCGCACCACCCCGACCTCCCGCGGCCGCCGCGCTACACCAGGCACTTCCGGTCGCCGCAGCGCCATCCCCGCCCACTAGAGAATCCCCGCACCACTTCCCGCAAAGGATCCACCATGTCTGCAATCACAGCCCGCCATACCGCCCGCACCACCCGCCGCCCCGCCCCGGCCCTGCTCGCCGCCTGCGCCGTAGCGGCAGCCGGCCTGGCGATCACCGGAGGCGGCGTCTACGCGGCCTTGAACGCCAACGCCAGCAACACCACCGCCCAGAACGCAACCTCCGGCGTCCTGAGCCTGACCATGGCCAACACCGGCACCGGATTCAGCCAGGCCGTCTCCAACGTCGCCCCGGGCGACTTCGTGAACCGTTACGTCACCCTCACCCAGGGCGCCACCCTGGACGGCAAAGACATCACCCTGGCCGTCGCCGACGCCACCCCGACCCTCCTGACCACCAGCGCCGCCAAGGGACTGCGTGCCACCGTCACCCAGTGCTCGGTCGCATGGGTCCCCGGGACCGGCGCGGGCACGTGCAGCGGAACCCCCACTGTCCTGCTCACCAGCACCCCCCTGAGCACGCTGGCTGTCCCGGCAGCAGTAAAGTCCGGGGCCATCGCAGCCAACACCGTCCTGAACCTCCAGGTCTCCCTGACCCTGCCGGACCAGAACGAAACCACCACCAACGGAACCGTTCCCGCCGGCACGATCCAGGGCCTGTCCTCGGCGCTGACCTGGACCTTCGGCGAAACCCAGCGCACTGCCACCACTACCGGAAGCTAAACCCGCATGAACGTGCGCTCCTACCCCAGCAGGGCGGCGGCCGCCATCGCGGCCGCGGTCCTGCTGGTGTGCACGTCAACACCGGCTGAAGCCGCGGCCATCGCCAGGGCGGCCTCCCCGTCCCAGGCCACAGGCAGCGGCACCTGGGGGGCGGTGGCCACGCTGCGCACCGCCGCCCCCTTCGGGACAGGCCAACTGAAGCTGACTTTCAGAAATACCGGCAGCACCACACAACCGTCGTTCGCGCCGAAGTACTTCACCGTGGGCAACACCGGGACCCTGCCTATCACCCAGGCAAGCTACACCGGGACGGCGGTTGCCCCTTCCACCGTGCAATTCATCGTCGAATCCTGCAGCGGCACGTGGAATGAGACCACCGGCGCCTGCCAGGGTGCACCCGGCACAACGACCGCGAGCCTGATCACACCTTGGGGATCCTCCACCACATCAATTGTCTCCACCGCTGTCCCGACGGGGGCCGGAACAACAATACGACTGCGAGCGAGGGTCAATGTCAACGGAACCGTCCCAAACACCCCGACCCCAACGCTGACCATAGGCGTCACGGTCAACCGCACCCAGGTCCGGAGCCCGACGACCACCGGCGGCTGACCCACGCGCGGAACCGCACCACCACCCGGCAATGAGCCTCGATCCAGGGAGAACCATGGCAGAGAATGCCGGCGACACCGTCCTTGACGCGGCCGCCCTCGGCAACCTCGCCGACCAGCTGCAAAGCGGCACCGTCGCGAGGAACTATGCCTTGAAATTTGTGGACTTGCTCCAAAAGCGGCATGAACGCATCCTCGCCGCCCTCGGCAAAGATGACATCCCTGCATCCCTCAATGCAGTGCTGAGCCTCAAGGTCAACGCCCACATGGTCGGAGCGCTCGCCGTGGAGCAGACCTGCCAGATCCTGCAGGGATGCGTGCTCGACGGCGACACCTCGGCCGCTACACGGTATGCCCAGGTACTTCCAGGGGACATCGCCGCAGTCAGGGACGCCATCACTGAATTCCTCTCCGGCGCCCTCCAGTGACGCGCTGATCGCATAGCCGGCGTGTGAAGGTAGGCGTCCCGCAGCATCTACGCAGTGGCGGTGGATGCTGCGGGCGCCAAACCCGGGGTGCTACCGCTTCAGCTGCGTCAGTTCCTGCAGGACCTCGTCCGAGGTGGTGATGATGCGGGCGTTGGCCTGGAAGCCGCGCTGGGCGACGATCAGGTTGGTGAACTCCTGGGACAGGTCCACGTTGGACATTTCCAGGGACCCGCCGGCCAGGGTGCCGATGCCGGCGTCGCCTGCGCCCCCGAGCTGGACTCCGCCCGAGTTCGCGGTGGCCACGTAGGAGGAGCCGCCCGCTTTTTCCAGGCCCGTCGGGTTGGTGAACTTCGCCAGCGCAATCTTGGCCAGGACCTGCTTGGTGCCGTTGCTGAACGAGCCGATCAGGGAGCCGTCGTTGCCGAGGGTGAAGGACTCCAGCTTGCCGGTGGCGGAGCCGTTCTGGCCGCTGACAATGAGGGAGTTCATCTGGGCGTAGCCCGTGACCTTTGACAGGTCGACGGCGACGGCACCGGGGGAACCAGCGGTACCGACGGTCAATGAACCGCCGCCCGTCAGGAGACCGTCCTTGAAGGTGAGATTGGTTGTTCCCGTATTCCCGTTGTCATCGGTCGCGTCGACTTTCCAAGCGTTGCCCGCGCCGGTGAAGGTCAGGCTGAGGCTCCGCTCGGCGCCGGTGGCGTCGTAGACCTTGACGACGCGGTTCAAGGTGGCGCCCTCGGCGGGCAGGTTCCCGTCCAGCGTCACAGCGGACGTGGCGGCGGCGACCATGTTGTTCGGGTTCAGGGTGATGTCGCCGATCGCTCCGGCCGTATCGATCGCCCCACCACTCTTGGCGGTCCAGCCCTGGAGGATTCCGCCGTCGGGGCTGACCAGCTGGCTCGCGGCGTCAAAGTTGAACGACCCCGCACGGGTGAACAGCTGCTGGCCGCCCTTGCTGGTGACGAAGAAACCCTCGCCGGAGATCATCATGTCGGTGGCTCGGCCGGTGCTCTGCGACGAGCCCTGGCTGAAGTTGGTGCTGACGCCGGCTACGCGGACGCCGAGGCCGATCTGCGCCGGGTTGCTGCCGCCGGACTGCGCCTGCGGGGAGGAAGCGCCCTGGGTCATCTGCGAGAGCGTGTCCTGGAACTGGGTGGTCGAGGCCTTGAAACCGGCCGTGTTGACGTTGGCGATGTTGTTGCCGGTGACGTCGAGCATGGCCTGGTGGGCGCGAAGGCCGGAGATTCCGGAGTACAGCGAGCGGAGCATGGGAACTGCCTTTCTGCGGGTGGAGAACTGGTCAGGAAGCGGCCGGCGCGGTGAGCCCGGTGATGGAGTCGAGGGGGATGGCAAGAGCGCCGACCTTGACGGTCGGAACTGTTCCGGCGTAGGACACCGAGCCGGCGAGGCCGGTGCCCGTGGTGCCGTCGCCGAGGGTGTAGTCGACAGTGTGGCCGATCAGCTGGGCTGCGGCGGACCGCATTTGGAGGGAAAATGCCTCCTTGCTGTTGGTGGTCATTTCGGTCGTCTTCTCCATCATGGAGAGCTGGATGGTCTGGCTCATCATCTGGTTGGTGTCCATGGGCGCGCTCGGGTTCTGGTTCTTCATCTGGGCCACCAGCAGCGTCATGAAGACGTTTGCGTCCATGCTCTGCACGGGTGTCCGCACGGCGGAGGGCGCGGTGGTGGCACCTGCGCCGGCGACCGGCTGAGGCGTGACCAGCTGCGGCGCGATGGGCTGGGATGCGATGGGTTGGATCGTCATGAGTCGCGTTCCTTCGTGTCAGACAAGAATGTCGAGGGTGGCCTGGGGGCCGTTCAGGGTCCTGGCGCTGCGCAGGGCGGCTGCGTCGGCCAGTGCGTCCCAGCGGCTGCCCGGGCGGGGTTCGCCCGATCCGTTGCGTCCGCCACGGCCTGCGTTGTTCCCGCCGGGGTCCGCGCCGGCGCCCTCCTGGCCAGCCGTTCCCTGGCCTGCGCGGTCCTGGCCTGCGCCGCCCGGTCCGCTGTGCTCGGAGAGGTCCAGGCTCGCGCCGAAGCCTGCGTCGGTGAGTTCCTTGCGGAGCTCGGGCAGGATCCCCCGGACGGCATCGCGTCCCGCGTCGCCCGGGGCGAAGATCTCAATCCGGACACCAGCGGCGCCGATATGCGCCCGGACCGTCAGCGGCCCGAGGTCCTCGGGGCTGACTTTGAGGGTCATGACGTGCTGTCCGTGCGGTGCGCCGGCCAGAGTGAAGAGCGGCTTGGCGAGTTGCGGCTGGAGGGTCTGGGCGGCCTGGGGCGCGGCCGGGGCCGGCTGTGGCGCTGCTGACGGGACGGAAGCCGACGGCGGCTGGCCAGCCGGCGTCGTGGCCGGGGCCGCCGTGCCTGCGGCGAGCGCGGCGGTAGGGACTGCCGGGGCCGTGTTGCCCGCAGCGGTCTTATCGGGGCCCGCGCTGGCGGAGGGCCTGGTTTCGGCCGGAACGGCGCCAGGGAAGCTTGCTGTGGAGGCTGAGGTGGCGCCGTCGCCGGCAGCCGTTGCCGTCGGCGTCGGGCTGGCCTCCGAAATGATGCCCCGCATCGGTGCTGTCACCGGGGCGCCAACGGCACCCGTGGCCCCCACGGCACGTGGGACTGCATTCGGCGGGGTGCCCGGGGCGGCTGGGCCGGCAGCCCCGAAGGGAATGACGGAGCCTGTTGCCGCCGGTGGCTGCACGGCAGCGGTGTGCGGCGCAGGCGCGGCGCCAACCGGGACAGCGGTCGCGCTCTCAGCCGGAGACAGACTCTTCGCCGCTGTGGGAGCTGGTAGTGAAAGCCGCGGGTCGGACAGTCCGGGGGCCGGTGCGACGGCCGCTGTCAGGGGCGCCGTCGCACCGGCCGGGGACGTCGACACGTCCTGGACGTCGGGCGTCCCGGGCCCGGCCGCGGCCAGCGGCGCGCCGTGCTGGGCGGGGGTTGCAGGCGGCGGGGAGCCGGCGACCGAGGTGGGCGCGTTGACGGCCGTGATGCCAATGACCGTGCCGTCAGAGGACGCAGCAGCGGTCGAGGCCATGTCCGGTGCCGGAACGGCAGAATCGTGGTCGGCTTTCTTATCGGCCGACGGCGCGCCGACGTCCAGGGCACTGCCCGCCGTCTTGTCCGAACCGGTGCCCGGTGCGCCCTGGACGTCGCTCAGGACGGCGCCGAAGGAGCCGGCGTCCGCGGTCCCGGTCTCCGGCCGCGAGCGCCCGCCGTGCTGCGCGCGGGCGTGAACCGGTGCGGAGGCCAGCGCTGAGGTGACGTCCATCGGAGCCGCGCCCTTCACGACGCCGTCCCTGCGGGAACGATGCGCCGGATGGAGGTCAGGTTGGAGTATTGCTCCCAAGCGTCACGGATCTGGATGGTCTTGCCGGGCACCGGGGCGTCGATCGCCTTTCCGTTGCCGAGGTAGATGGAAACGTGGTTGCCGCCGAAGCTCACCAGCAGGTCGCCGGGTTTGGCCTCAGCGAGGGAGGCCACCGGCGTGCCCTGGCGCATCTGATCGCTGACCACGCGCGGAATATCGACGCCCAGGTCCTTGAAGACCCGCTGGGTGAATCCTGAGCAGTCCATGCCGGTCGCCGGGTTGGTGCCACCCCAGACGTACGGCACGCCGATGTACTTCTTGGCCATCGCCACTACGTCGTTACCCGTGGCCGCGCCAGCCGCGGGGGCGGTGCCGGGGACGGTGGCCGGTGCGGTAATGCCCTTGAGCGCGGTTCCCAACGCCGTCGTGCTTCCCAGTCCCAGCCCGTCCGTGAGGGAGGAGGCATCCGTTCCTGTCGTGCCGCCCAAGGCCACGGTGAGCGCCTGGGTGAAGGAAGCGGCGTTATCGCTGCCGGTTCCGGTCGCGAGGGAAGATACCGCGGCGGCTTTCACGGCTGTAGCAGCTGTTTCGGTGGCCGGAGGGCGGGTCAATTCGGCAATCATGGACTGGATGCCCTGCATCCTGCCGATCGCTTCGGTCATGCTCATGACTTCACCTGCGGTTCGTCCCGGTGCCACATGGTGGAAGCAATCTCGTCCAGCGCCGACTGTTCGGCGCGCAGGTCCTCGGTGTTGACCTCGGCGTTGTGCCGGGCTTGCAGCTTTTCGAGTCCCACCGAGCGGGTCCGGGCGGCGATGAACTCCTCGCGGGCGGCGGCTTCATCGGTTTCGGCAAGACGAGCGAGGTTCTGCAGGTCCGCCAGCATGCTGTGCGAGGAGGACCGGGCGGCCGCAACGGCACGCAGGGAGGCCGAGCTCGAGATGGGGTCGTCGGTCGCGGACAGCTCGCGGCGGGCGGCGGTTTCCCGGGCCCGCACGGAGCTGGAGCGTGAGCGGGCGCGGGCCAGCCCGGTTGCGGCCTGGTCCTGCTGGAGCTGGCGGAGGCGCAGGAGGCCTGCCAGTGAGAATTGGCGGTTCATGCTGCTGCTCCCAGGATCGACGTGAGGTTCTCGAGCCGCAGCCACGACTCGGGGTGGGCGGTGGATTCCCCCATCGGCTGCTGCAGGAAGCTGTTCACGTCCTGCTCGTGGTTCAGGGCGGCGTCCACCAACGGGTTGGTGCCCGCCTGGTAGGCGCCGACGTCGATCAGGTCCTGCGCGGCCTTCCGGGCCGCAAGCACCCGGCGCAGCGAGGCCGCGGCCTCAAGGTGGGGCCGGGAGTTGACCTTTGTGGCGACGCGCGACACGGATCCCAGCACGTCCACGGACGGGAAGTGCCCGGTCACGGCGAGCTTGCGGTCCAGCACCACGTGCCCGTCCAGGATGGACCGGGCGGCGTCGGCGATCGGTTCGTTGTGGTCATCGCCGTCCACCAGCACGGTGTAGATGCCGGTGACGGACCCCGTTTCGGCGGTGCCGGCGCGTTCCAGCAGCCGCGCCAGGATGGAGAAGGTCGACGGCGGGTAGCCGCGGGTGGCCGGGGGCTCCCCGGCGGAGAGGCCGATCTCGCGCTGGGCCATGGCGACGCGGGTGAGCGAGTCCATCATGAGGACGACGTCTTGCCCCTCGTCGCGGAAGGATTCGGCAATGCGGGTGGCGGTGAAGGCCGCGCGCATGCGCATCAGGGCGGGCTCATCCGAGGTGGCGACGACGACGACCGAGCGCGCCAGGCCGGCCGCTCCGAGGTCGTCCTCCAGGAATTCCCGGACTTCGCGGCCGCGCTCCCCCACGAGGGCGATCACCGAGACTTCGGCGTCCGTGCCGCGGGCGATCATGGAGAGCAGGGACGACTTTCCCACGCCTGACCCGGCGAAGAGTCCCATGCGCTGGCCTTTGCCAAGCGTCGTCATGGTGTCCAGCACCCGGACGCCGGTCTGGAGTGCGGTGTCGATGCGGGCGCGCTTCATGGCGTTCGGGGCTTCGTTGTCGATCGGTACCCGGGGGCCGCTGGTGAGCGGGCCCTTGCCGTCGATGGGCCGTCCGAGCCCGTCAATGACGCGGCCGAAGAGCCCCCGTCCGGTGGGGACCAGCACGGCGCTGCCCTTGGTCCGGACCGGGTCCCCTGCTGCCACTCCGGCGAGCCGGCCCAGCGGCATGCAGCGCACGGAGCCCTCGAGCGCGGCGACGACTTCGGCGTCGAGGCCGGGGTTCTCCCCCACCGTCACGAGGTCGCCCAGGGCGCAGTCCAGTCCCGACACTTCCAGGCCCAGGCCCATAACGGAGGTCACGACGCCGACCCGCTGGGGTGCCGCGGCGGCGAGGGCGGCGGCGTAGTCGGCACCTTTGGGGCGCCACTGGTCGATCATGCGGGTTCTCCGGCTACGCGGTCGTCCCATTGCTCTCCCAGGAGGGCTGCGCGGGCGCGGGCCAGGGCACTTCCGAGGCTCGCATCGAGCCAGCCCTGCTGGTATTCGACTATGGCGTCACCGCGGCTCAGCGACGGGTCCGCCATGAGCGGCAGGCCTGCGGGCAGGTCCTGGCCTTCCTTCGCAAGGACTGCAATGTCCGCCGGGTGCAGCCGGATCGCCAGGACCGTCGCGGCATCGTTTCCGGAGAGGGCCCGGTCCAGGGCGGCGCGTGCCGTCCGGGTGCCGTCGGCGAGTTCATAGCCGAGGATGGCCTCGGCGAGTTCCAATGCGGTGCGGGCAAGGATCTCTTCGGTCTCGTGCAGGGCCTGCACATTGCGGTGCGCGAAATCGTTCCGGGCGACGGACAGTGCGCGCACGGCGCGGTCCAGGTCCTGCTGTCCGGCGGCCAGGGAAGATGCCTGTTCGGCGGCCATCCTGTCCCGCCAGCGGCGCTGTTCCTTGGCGGCCGCGCGGACGCCGGCCGCGTAGCCTGCGGCATGGCCTTCGGTGTAGCCGGCCTGCTCGGCGGCCGGACCGCTCGCGCGCAGCGAGGGGAAGACGATCCGCGCCGGGGCGCTGTCAGTAGACATAATCCTCTTCGTCCCCACGCTGGATGGTGATCTGGCCATCGGCGTCGAGCTCGCGCATCGACCGGACGACGGCGGCGCGGGCCTCCTCGATCTGCGAGGTGCGCAACGGCCCCAGGGCTGCAATCTCGGATTCGAGGATCTCCAGGTTGCGGCCGGAGACGTTGGTGGTGATGGTTTCCAGGACGGTTTCCGACGCTCCCTTCATGGCGACTGCCAGCACGGCCGTGTCCAGACCGCGGAGGACAAGCTGGACGTCGCGGCGTTCCAGCTTCACGATGTCCTCGAATGTCACCATTTGGGCCCGGATCTCCACGGCGAGTTCCGGATCCAGCAGGTCCAGTCCGTCCAGCACGGAACGCTCCGTGCCGGCGTCGGTCCGGTTGATGATTTCCAGCAACGGCTGGATGCCGCCCACCACCTTGGAGGCCTGCTGCGAGACGGCGGCGCCGCCGCGCAGCTTCAGGGTCTCCGCCACGATCCCGATCGCTTCGGGCGCGCCGGAACCCATTGTGGCGATGCTGAGGGCGACGTCGGCCCGCAGGGACCCCGGCAGCCCCGACATCACCGCTGATGCCTTCCGGGGGCTGAGGTGCGCAAGGACCAGCGCGATGGTCTGCGGCAGCTCCCCGTCGATCAGGGCGAGGATCTGCACGGGTTCAATGTCTTCGAGAAATTCGAAGGACCTGCCGGCCATGTTGACGGTCAGTCGGTTGATCAGTCCGGCGGCCTTTTCGGATCCGAAGGACGCCGCGAGCAGGCCCTCGGCGAGTTCCCGGCCGCCTCGCGCCTGCCGGGGACTGGACAGCGCGGCGTGGTGGAAATCCTTCATGATCTGCTCGGCGACGTCCGAATCCACTTTGCGGAGCTTGACGATCTCCGCCGCGATTTCCTCGGCCTCGGAGTCCGTCAACTGGGCCATGACCTTGGCAGCGTTCGCCGGGCTCATCTGCATGAGGACGACGGCGGCACGCTGCGTGCCGGTCAGGGTCGAGTCGGCTGTTTTCATACCGGCTGCCTGTCTTCCATGAGGCTGCGGAGGTAGTCGGCGGCCTTTTCCGGGTTCGCGGCGACCATGCTGTCGATCTCAAAGCGGCGGCGCTCGGACTCGATCTGCTCGGGCGGGGGCCCCGGCAGCGGCCGCGGCGGCAGCGGCGGCAACGCAGTCATGGGGATCGCCGACGTCGCAGGCGCGGCGGCCGGAAGCGCCGAGACGGCGGGCATGACCGGCATCATTTCCAGGTCCAGGCGTTCGCCCAGGTCCACGGGTTCGCGCTTCTGCCGGCGGCGCAGGACGATCGTGATGATCAGCGCCAGGATCAGCAGTCCCAGCAGGATGCTGCCGGCGGTGATCAGCGTTCCGAAGAACTCCGACTGCTTTTGGGCTTCGGCGTCGGCTTTCGCCGCGGCGAGCGCCTTCGCGGCGTCGTCGGCGGCCGCGGTGCTGAAGGGCACGACCTCAACCGTGACGACGTCGCCGCGGGTCTTGTCGATTCCGGCAGCGGAGGTGACCAGTGAGGTCAGCGAGGCGAGGTTCAGTCCCCCGGCGGCGGACTGGTTGACGGCCACGGAAATGGTCTGGCGCTTCACGGCCCCGGCCGGGATGACACGGTCTTCGGTGACCTTGTTCACGGCGTTGTTCTTCGTGGCGGTGGTGGAATCGAAGTTGCCGTTTCCGCTCGTTCCGCCGGGCACCGCGATGTTGTCGGGGCCGAGGACCCCTGCGGCCCCTCCCCCGGATCCGGTGTACTTCTCGGTCTTGGAAGACTCGCTGAGCGGAAGCGCCCCGTCCGTGTTGGAGAAGGTTTCGCTCTTCTGCTGCGCGGATTCGCCGGTGACGTCTGCGGCCACCGCAACAGTGGAGTTGCCGGGGCCCACCACGCGGTCCAGGACAGCCTTCACGGCGTCGGACGTGCGGTTCTGGTAGTCGGTGGCCTGTTTCGTGGACGAACCTGCGGCGGCGCCGCCGACCGTGGAGAGCACGTTGCCCTGGGAGTCGACGACTGAGACGTTGGTGGGCTTGAGGTTCTCAATGGCGGCCGAGGTGAGGTGGACGATTGCCTGCACCTTGTCGCTCGAGAGGGTGGTCCCGGCGGCAGTCTCAACAAACACCGAGGCCGTGGTGTCCGGCGTCTTGGACACGAAGACGGTCTTTTCCGGGATGGCCAGGCGGACAGCGGCGGTCTTGACGCCGTCCATGGCCGAGATCGTGCTGGCAAGTTCGCCTTCGAGCGCCCGCTTGTAGGTGACCGACTGCTGGAATTCAGAGGAGGTCACACCCATTTTGTCCAGCAGGGAGTACCCGGTGGCGGCGGCCGTCGGGAGGCCGGCGGCGGCGGCCTTGAGGCGCTCGTCGTAGACCTTCTCCTGCGGGACCAGGATGGTGGCGCCCCCGTCGCTCAGCTCGTAGGGGATGTTGTCCTTCTTGAGCTGGTCCACGATGCCGCTAGCATCGGCGCTCTTGAGGCCGGAGAACAGGGGTGTCAAGGCAGGGCGCGTGAGCCAGGCCGACAGGGCCACGATGCCCACGACCAGCAGGGCTGCGCCGATCACGGCGATGGTGCGCTGGCCGGCGGAGAAGCCCTTGAGCCCGATGCCGAACCGCTGGAAGAAGCCAGTAATCTGCGGAGGCATCAGGCTTGCATCCTCATGATCTCGTTGAACGCGTCAACACCCTTGTTGCGCATGGATGCCACCAGTTCCAGGGTCACTTGTGCCCGGGTGGCCGCGATGGTGGCGTTTTGGATGTCGTCCAGGTTGCCGGTGACGGCCGAGACGGCGAGCTGGTTCGACGTCGACTGCAGCTGCTGGAGGTTATCCACTGCACCGGAGAGGGAGGCGGCGAAGCCGGAGCCGTCCGTGCCGGTGGCGGGGCTGGTCCCGGAGATGTAGTCCGTGGGCAGAACCCCCTGGACGGGGGCGATCGGGGAAATAGGCATCAGGATTTTCCAATCTCAAGGGCCGCCATGTAGGTCTCGCGGGCGCGGTCGACCACCTGTGCGTTGGCTTGGTAGCCGCGCTGGGCGACGATGAGCGCGCCCATCTGTTCGGCCATGTCGATGTCCGGGTACTTCACGTTGCCGTTGGCATCCGCCAGGGGGTGGTCCGGCTGGTAGACGATCCGGCCGGTGCCGCTGCCCAGCGGGGTGCTCTTGACGTACACGCCGGTGCCCTCGGAGCCTTCGGCGGCTTCGACGTACTTGGCCTGGAAAGCGGGCCCGGACGTGCGGGACACGTTGTTCATGTTGGCGAGGTTGTCCGAGACGGCGTCAAGCCACTTGCGGTGCACTGTCAGGGCTGAGCCGGCGATGCCGATTGCGTCGAAAGTCATCAGCTCGTCCTCATGGCGGCGCGGTCGGCGGTGAACTCGTTCGTGACGGCCCGTGCGGCGAACTGGAAGCGCAGCACGGTGTCGATGTTGGACAGCGTTTCGGTGTCCAGGTTGACGTTGTTGCCGTTCAGCTGGGTGGGTTCCAGGGACGCCGCCGTGGTGGCCTGGACATGGCCATCGCCTGACTGTACCGACTGCGCCAGGGCGTCCTCGAAGCTGACGCGCTGCGCGTGGTAGTTCGGCGTGTTGACGTTCGCGATGTTGTTCGCGATAGTCCGCTGGCGCAGTGACAGCCCGTTCAAGGCGCTGGTCAAAGCGGCGGAGGTCACGGATTCGAGCACAGTGTCCTGCCTGGGAAAGGTGGGGTGTGGCCGATCCGTGGCCGAAATGCGAGCGATCCGTGCTCTTACAGTGGTTATCGGCACTGGTCAGCGCCGCGTTAGGGGAAATATGAAACGAGTTTTTCGGGTTCTTCGGAGCCCGGTCTTCTCAGCCGTGCACGTCTAGATAGACAGCCCGGGAGGGCTCGGCGACACCGGGGACAGCGGACACGGCCTGCAGCTGCCGGGAGACGTCGTTCCGGACATCTTCCAGCCGGCGCGCGACCCGTTCCTGCGCGGCTGCGAGGGCGACGGCGCGACGGCGGGCTTCCGCGGGGAGGGGGCCGGCCAGCGACGGCGGAGCCCAGCGTTTTTCCGGCCGGGGTTCCGCCGCGAACCCCGCGGGGCCGGCGAGGGGGCCCAGCGGATCTTTCAGGGTGCGTTCGGCGGCCTGGACGGCCATTTCGAGCACGTCCAGGACAACCGTCCAGGCGGCCAGGGTGGTGTCCGTTTGCTCAGCCAAAACCGAGGCTCCCGCCACCGGTTCCGGGCTGGGTGTTCCAGGCCCCGGTTCCCGCGAAGGCAGGCGTCGCCGCCGGAGCCGTGAATGCCGGCGTTGCCGCGGGGGCCGGAGCCGCCGCGGCGGCCTCATGCCAGGCCTGGCGCAAGGGCTCGAGCAGGTCGATCGCTTCCCTGGTCAGGGCCGGGTTGCGCTGGATGTTGGCGTTGACCAGCGCCGTGGCGGCGTAGTTGTAGATCCCCAGGAGTCCGTCGGCGCCGTCCCAGGTGTCAGTCCTCAGGGACGAGGACAGTTCGGTGATGATGGCCTGCGCGTGGATGAGGTTCTCTGAGGCGACGGACCAGTTCGCTGCTTCCTGGGCCGCTTGGGCCCGGCCGAGGTCCAGCAGGAGCCGGTCGTAGAGCATGGTCAGGAGTCGGGCCGGCGGGGCAGAGAGAACCGAGTCTGCGAGGTACTGGTTGCGCTGGGCGGCATTGCCGTAGCCGAAGGGGGTGCTGGTCATGCTCCGCTGCTTCCTGAAGTGGCTCCGCCCAGCTGGGCCGTCAGCCAGGATGATTGTGCCTTCATGCCGCTGAGCGCGACTTCCAAGGCGGAATAGGTCTGCTGGAGGGTAGCTCGCCGCATGGCCAGCCGTTCGTCCCAGCTGGCGATCTGGTTGTTGATGTCCTTGGCGTCGGACTGCTGCCCGAGGATCTTGGTTGTCAGCAGCCCGGTCGTGGGATCCGAGGCCTGCTTGGCGGCGTCCGCCACGCGGCCGGCAATGACCCCGACGGCGGCCATGGTTGCGGTGGGGTCCTTCGCCATGGCGTCGGCGAATTTGGCGGAATCGAACTGCATGGTTCCGGTCTTCGTCAGCACGATGCCGATCTCGGACGGGGACCGTCCGTTGACGGGCTGCGACGCTGCGCTGAGGATGGCGTCATTCACCGAACGGACCGTGCTGTCGCCGGTGAAGGGACCGCCGGACGTGATCGGATTACCCGCACCATCCGTACTAGCCACCACGGTGCTCTTGGTCGAGATTTGGGCCAGGACAGTGTTGACGGCGCCCACCAGGTCCGAGGCTGTCTTACTGATCTGGTCCGAGTCCCGCGCGACGGCAACGTGCACCGGGGTGGCGGAAACCTCTGAAACCGTCAGCGAGACGCCAGCCATGATGGCGTCGAATTTATTCGACGAGGAGGTGATCGGCTGTTCAAGCCCGGGGACGCCTGCCCACAGCCTGATTTTCGCGTCCTGGGCGGTCTTCACATCGGTCAAGGCCGCGGCCGTACCGTCCGGGTTGCCGATCGTAAAAGCGGCGGCGCTGCCGGTCGTCGTCGAGGTGAACTGGAGCCGGAACTGTCCTCCGCCCACCGAAACTTTGCTGGCCGTCACTCCGGCACCGGCCGTGTTGACGGCCGCTACGACGTCGTCCATCGAGGTGCTGGCCGGGGTAACTGTGACGGTCTTACCCCCGCTGTTGATGGTCATCGTGGAAAATGGCCACGCCGTCATCGCTTGGCTTACTGAGACCTGCCCGCCAGCCAACTGATCCACGGTGAAGTCCAGGGATCCCGAGCTGGCGCCCGCACCGACCGTCGTGGTGACAGATACGGAGCTACTCGTCGCGGAGTAGAGGTCGAGGGCGTTGGGCAGAGCCACCTTCGAGGCCTTGGACGCGAGGTCGGCCACGCTGGCATTCAGGCCCTGAAACGCCGAGATGCTGGACTGCACATCCGCCACCCGGCTCTTCAGCTGGGCCTGCGGCACCGCCTCGAGGGTCATCAAGGAGTTGATCAGGCTGGTGGTGTCCAGCCCGCTGGACAGGCCGTCGATGGAGAGTCCCACGATTCACAACTCCTTTGAAAAAATTGACATCTGGGCTGGAGGTCGCCCGGTGCTGCTTAGCGCCCGGGGAGGTTTCCCTCCCCGGGCGCTAAGAGCTTTCCTGAACTACCTGGCGTGAGGAATCAGCGGACTGATTCCTGGTCTACGACCTAGCGGAGCAGCTGCAGGACACCCTGGCCGGTCTGGTTGGCCTGCGCCAGCATGGCCGTGCCCGCCTGGGACAGGATGTTGTTGCGGGTGAACTTGACCATTTCCTCAGCCATGTCCGTGTCGCGGATACGGGAGTTGGAAGCGGTCAGGTTTTCCTTGGCCACGTTGATTGTCTGAACGGCAGACTCGAGACGGTTCTGCGATGCACCGAGGGATGCACGAGCAGTGGAGACGTTGGTGATTTGACCCGTCACAAGCTCGATGGACTGCTGCGCTGTCGCGGCCGTCGAGAAGTCTAGAGCCACACCGCCGTTCGTCGACGACCCCTTTTGGGCGAGGGCGGTCCCGGACTTGGCCGTCACGGTTACGCTTCCAAAATTGCCGGACGCATTGGATTCGATTTTGACGCCGGTCGCCGCAGCTTCACTCACAGTGAAATCGGCGCCAAGCGCTGTCGAGAACTTTGCGGCGATGGCGGCCTGGGTGGCCTCGCTTCCGTCCAAAGTGACGTCTACACTCTTCCCGCCTGCCTGGGAAACCGTGTAGACGCCTGTGCTTGGTGCGGTGAACTTCACACCGTCAATCGAACTCTTCGCCGGCAGCGCAAGCCCATTCGCGTCGAGACCCTTGAGAGCGTTGGCGATTTTTGAGACGTTTGCGGCCGAGAGATCAACCGAAATCTGGCTGGCCGCGTCACCGTTGGCCCCGACTTGGAAGTTCATCGGGTTCGTGGCGTTCCTCGAGCCGTCCAACAGCTGAGCACCATTGAAGTTGGTGGACTTTCCAATCCGATCCAGCTCCGAAACAAGGCTGTCGGCCTCGGTCTTGATGGCGTTGCGGGAGTCGGCGTTGTTGGTGTCGTTGGCGCCCTGAACGCTCAGGTCGCGCAGGCGCTGCAGGATGGACTGCGTCTGGCTCAGGCCGCCTTCAGCGGTCTGGACTGCGCCGATGCCGTCCTGGGCGTTACGAGCGGCAACCGTCAGCCCACCGATCTGGGACTTCAGGCCCTCGGACAGCGCCAGGCCGGCCGCGTCGTCGCCGGCACGGTTGATGCGCAGGCCGCTGGAAAGCTTCTCCAGCGACTTGGACAGGTCGTTCTGGGTGTTGCTGAGGTTGCGGTACGCGTTGTTCGCAGCCAGGTTGGTGTTGATCTGCATTCCCATGATGTTTCCTCCATGATGTGGGACGGTGTGCGATGGCCCATCCATGGGCCTTCAGGAGTAGTTATCGCCCGGCGGACAAGTCAGGTAAGGGGAATCCGAAAAATGTTTTCCCAGTTCACGAGATCCGGCCCCGCGCGCTAGGACTGCCCTTTTATCCGCTTTATTCCCGCTAACGCATGGCGCGGACTGGCCGATAGTTTCTACGAACCCTGCTGTTGGCTGAGTCGTCCGCACGATTGAATAGCCGCGCCGGCACCACCGCACCTGTCAACCGCTACACACTTATGAGGGAGCCGTCCAGAACATGGCCATCCACGAACTTTCAGCCCTGCTGTGGCGGGAGCGTGAACTTCTGGACGTTCTCACTTTCAAACTGGAAGAAGAGCAGCTGCTCCTCACCTCCGGCAAGTCACGCTGGCTGGCGCACGGCACCAAGGAAGTCGAGCAGGTCCTCGAGCACCTCTTCAAGGCGAGCCTCGCGCGGACCATCGAAGCCGCCGTCGTCGCCGAAACCTGGGGCCTGCCCTCGGACGCTTCACTCGGCGAGCTGGCTGCGGCCGCCCCGGAGGGCGCCTGGTCCGAGGTCCTGACCGCGCACCTGACCGCCCTGACCCGCCAGACGGCCCTCATCAAGGAGTTGCGCGACTCCAACGAGCAGTACCTGCGCACCGCGGTCCGCTCCACCCAGGAGTCCCTTGCCGATCTGCGGCCCGCCGCAGCCGCCGGCACGTACGATGCCCAGGGCAAGACCGGGGAAACCGCAGGCTCCCGCCTTTTCGACAAGCAATTCTAAGGAAGCGACCATGAGCACCTTTGGCGCCCTGAATACCGCCTACCGTGGGCTGACGACCGCCCAGCAGGGCATGAATGTCGCCGGCCAGAACATTGCCAACGCCGCTACCGAGGGCTACACCCGGCAACGCGTGCAGCAGTCGGCGCTGGCCACCCCGGCACAGGGGCTCTTCGGCTCCGGCCGGCCGGAGTCCGGCAACGGCGTGTCCGTGGACGGCATCGCCCGGCTGGGCAGCAGCTTCCTGGACGCGGGAGTGCGCTCCGCGGGAGCCCAGGCCGGCTATGCGAGCGCCGTGTCATCCGCCCTCCAGGGGATCGAGGGGATCCTTCAGGAGCCCGGCGAAAACGGCATCTCCTCTGCGTTGCAGGGCTTCTGGTCCGCCTGGCAAGGCGCTTCCAACCAGCCCGACGACTCGGCCGCAAAGGGCCTGGTCCTTCAGGCTGGAAACGACCTTGCCACCAAGATCTCTTCCGCTTACACCGCTTTGGACACGCAGTGGAGCGGGGTCCGGAGCCAGGCCGACGGAGCCGTGCAGGCAGTCAACGCCGCCGCCACGCAGGTGGCCGCCTACAACAGCACCATCCGCTCCACCCTCGCCGCAGGGGGATCGGCTAACGAACTCATCGACGCCCGGGCCAAGCTCACGGAGACCATCTCCCGGCTGACCGGCGCCACTGTCCGGGAACAATCCGACGGCACCGTAGACATCCACGTGGGCGGCAACCCCCTCGTGATGGGTACCTCGGTCAGGGCCCTCGCACTTTCGGGCAGTCAATTGACCGACAAACTCGGGGCTTCCGTGCAGCTTGAATGGGCGGACCGGCCAGGGACCGCAGTAGCCGTTACGGATGGCGAAATCGCCGGGTCCCTCGCCGTGCTGGCCACGTCCGTCAAAGGAGGCCCACTTGCCTCGGCCGCGGACTCGTTCAACCAGTTCGCCAGCCGGCTCGGCGACGCAGTTAACGCGCTCCACTCCGGCGGACGAACGTCCGCCGGTACAGGTGCCGGCGCCTTCTTCAGCTTCTCAGCCACGGATGCCGCCCGCAGCCTGGCCGTAGTCCCCACGGACGCGGCGGGCCTCGGCGTCGGCATCAAGGATGCGGGGAGGCTCGACGGCACTCTCGCCGACAAAATCTCACAGCTCGGCACGGGTGCGAATTCACCGGACAACTTCTGGACCAACGTGGTCACGGGGATCGGTGTGCTCTCACGCGGCGCCCAGCAGCACGAATCGCTCAGCGCCGCGGCCGAATCCTCCGCTCTGGCCGGACGCGCCTCTTCCGCCTCCGTGAGCCTGGACGAGGAAAACGTCAGCCTGCTCACCAACCAGCACGCATACCAGGCAGCGGCAAGAGTCATGACCGCGGTGGATGAAGCGCTCGACGTTCTCATTAACCACACCGGACTGGTAGGAAGGTAGACATGCTGAACCGGGTTACAAACCTGACCATGACCGCGGCGGCCCAGCGCACCCTGCAGGCCCAGCAGTCGAAACTGGCCGGGCTGCAGGACAAGGCCGCAACTCTCAACAAGATCTCGCGCCCTTCGGACGATCCCACTGCCACCGGGGAGGCAATGCAAACCCGGGCCCGACTGGCCGCCAATGCACAGTACGGACGAAACATCGAGGACGGCGGACGCTGGCTCACCGCCGCCGACTCGGCCTTAGGCGACGCCAACAACGTGTTGAACAAGATCCGCGACCTGACCGTCCAGGCCGGCAACGGCGCCCTCAACAAAACGGCCAAGGACGCCATCGCCATCCAGCTGGACGGGCTGAACCAGGACCTGCTCTCCATCGCGAACACCAAGCACCTCGGGCGCAACATCTTTGCCGGCAGCTCGGACACAGCGACCGCCTTCGGCCCGGCGGATCCGTCGGTTTTCAACGGCGTGGCGGACAGCTCGGTGGAACGCCGCATCAGCGCCGACCAGACAATCCGCGTCGATGCGGACGGCTCAAAGATCTTCGGCGCCGGCGACTCGTCGGTCTTCAAGCTCGTCAGCGATATGGCGACCGCACTGCGGGCTGGCTCGGATATCTCTCCGAAGTTGAACGACGTGGACGCCGCCTTGAAAAATGTCATCTCCGGCCGGGCTGAAATCGGAACGCAGCAAGTGCGGCTGGATCGCGCCGGCAACGTCAACACAGAACTGGGGGCCAGTTTGGATGCACAGAAGACCGGCATAGAAAAGGCAGACCTGGGCAGCGTGATCATGGACCTGAAGCTTCAGGAGACCAACTACCAGGTGGCCCTGGCCGCGACGGCGAAGGTCCTGCAGCCCACCCTGATGGACTTCCTCCGATGAACACGGCACTCATCAACACCCCCGTCACATTCACCGCGCCAATGCCGGGATTCGAGAACGTGCATGACTTCGCGCTGCGGAGTGTCGAAGGCGCCCACGGGCTGTTTGCCCTCGAAGCTGGTTCCGCGGCGGTGCGGCTGTTCCTGGCCGACGCAGCCGTATTCGCGCCAAGCTACTCTCCGCCGATTTCGGAAGCCGCACTGGAAGCGCTGGAACTGGAACCGGGAGAGGCGCCACAGCTGCTCGTTGTGCTCAACCACTCCCCCGAATCCACCACGGTCAACCTCATGGCCCCGATCGTGCTCAATCCCGGCACGCGCCGCTGCACCCAGCTCGTCCTGGACGGCCGCGACTACCCGCTCCGGGCCGACCTCGGCTCGCTCTAGCAAACACCGCCGTCAGCCGGCAGCTTGAATCTGTAACGCCGCCGTTACCAGAAGTGGGCGACGTCGATCACGAGGCGGGATCCGGCATCCGGCCCCGCCAAGGCGAACACCCGGAATGGCAGACGGGCGCGGACCCCGATCCCCTGGCTGGTGTAGCCCTCAAAGCTGCCGGCCCAGGCCACCTGCCGGAACGTTTGGTAGCCGGCCACGTTCGCCAATTCCTTCGGATCCGTCGGGGTGTACGTGGCATGGCCCTTGTCGTCATAGGCCGGGGCGTTGACTGTGACCCGGAGGAAGGCCTGGCCCCTCAGTTGGACAGGAAGCCCCGAGCCGTCCTGCACCACCTGGGGGACGTAGCGGACCGTGTATCCCGCAACCGGTCCGTTGAGGTCGATGACCAGGCGGTCAAGGCAGTAGTGCTGCCCGGTCCGGACGTTGACGACGTTGGCCTGGCTCATGGCTGGATCCGCCTTGGCCAGCGAACCCCAGACCAGCCCGCAGTACGGGTCTGCGGCGGCCGGGCCCGCTGAGACCAGCCCCGATCCTATGACCAGCACTATGGCCAGTAGCCACACCCGGAACGTCTTCATCTGGGCCGCCTCCTTGAGTGCCGCGATACCTCAAGAATAGGAGCCTTGGCGGCCCGCGGCGAGGTCGGCGGAAGGATCGCCGCCAGAGCGTTAAACTACGAAGCGCCGGCACCCCTTCGGGTCCGGCGCTTCCCAGTGACGCGGATTCCTAGCCTTCGCAGTCGCGGCAGTACTTCATGCCGTTCTTTTCGCGGGCCACCTGGGACCGGTGACGGACCAGGAAGCACGAGGCGCACGTGAATTCATCGGACTGCTCCGGCACAACAACAACGGTCAGTTCTTCACCGGACAGGTCCGCCCCGGGAAGATCAATGCCTTCGGCCGTGTCGTTCTCATCGACGTCGATGACGGCGGTCTGGGCGCCGCCTCCACGGGAAGCCTGAAGGGCCTCCAGCGATTCAGCGGGAGATTCTTCTTCTGACTTGTTGCGTGGGGCGTCGTAATCGGTAGCCATAGCGGGGGTTCACTTTCGTTGCTGCGCAGCGCCATTTCAGGCACCTCAGTGAAGCAGTTTAGGTCATTATGCACGGAGTTGCAGAATAGTGTGTTCAAAGCGACACTATGCGTCGCCGGGGCGTGTAAAAACGACGTTGCGCGGCAATCAAGTCATATTTTTCAGGCGACTGGCCACACGACGAGGGTCTGCCACTTCGACTGGTCGGGCTCGGTTCCGGGATCGCTGAGGTAGTACTCCCACATCGCTCCGCCGGGGGTCACGCCCTCGGCCTGCATCCGGGCCAGGATCGCGCCGTAGGTCTGCTGCAGCGATTCGTACGGGCCGATATGCAGGGCCTCGAAGGCTGGCCCTGCGGGAAGCGTCCCGGCGGTAACCCCGGTGTCGGAGCCCCCGGCCCTGGCAAAGGCGGCGGCCAGCGGAAAGCCGGCTTCGACGTCGACGACGTCGGTGGGCATCCCGCGGTACAGCGCAAACGGAGGTCCGGCGAGCTGGACGTGCTGCTGCTGCACCGCCCCCATCACCGCCCCGAAGGCGCGGCCGAAGAAGTCCCGCAGCTCGGCCATCGGGACGGTTTCGCGCAGCACCGCCGTCGGCTGTTCCTTGAGTTGCGTGGACTTGATCTCTGGTGTCTTTTCCGCATTCGTTTCACTCATACGCCCAGAGTCCGCTGTCCGGTTTCCACGGACTAGGGCCTTACGTCCCTGCGGCCGCGGGCGCACCGGCGGGCCTACCGCCCGGGCCGCGAGAGCACCGGCCGGCCGGCCTGCCGGCCTGGCGCTCTGCCTGCAGGACACGCCCCCCTCGACAAAAATGAATTTTATTCATTTAACCCTTGCCCTCCGGTCCCGTCTGCCGCGATACTAAATGAACCGCATTCATTTAGTGATCCCCGTCTCATTGGAGTAGTCAGATGATCGAAATCACCTCCCTTCATTCACCGCCATCCCTGGCCCGGAGAGCGCCGTCCGACCGCCCGGCACTGCGGATCGGCGTGGTCCAGCACCGCTGGCATGCCGACATCGCCATTCTGCGTGCCGAGCTGGACGAGGGCATCGAGCGGGCCGCGCGGCTGGGCGCCACCGTGGTCTTCCTGCCGGAACTCACACTCTCCCGCTACCCCGCGGACACCCTTCCGGAGAACGACACCTCGCGTTCCGGCGTCCGGCCCCGGCCCTCAGACACGGCCGAGGTCCTGCTCACCGGGCCCACGTTGCGTTTCGCGGCCGATGCCGCGCGCCGGCACGGGGTCTGCGTCCATGCCTCCCTGTACCAGCGGGCGGAGAACCCGGACGGCCCGGACGACGGCCTGGGCCTGAACACTGCCATCCTGATTTCCCCCGAGGGTGAACTCCTGGCGCGGGCGCACAAGCTCCACATTCCGGTCACTGCCGGCTACTACGAGGACAAGTTCTTCCGGCCCGGCCCGGCCGCTGACGACGCCTACGAGGTCCACTCCCCCGCGGAGCTCGGCGGTGCACGGCTGGGCATGCCCACCTGCTGGGACGAATGGTTCCCCGAAGTCGCCCGCCTGTACGCCTTGCGCGGGGCAGAAATCCTGGTCTATCCCACGGCAATCGGCTCCGAACCGGACCACCCGGACTTCGACACCCAGCCGCTCTGGCAGCAGGTAATTGTGGGCAACGGCATCGCCAACGGCCTGTTCATGGTGGCCCCCAACCGCTGGGGCAACGAGGGGACGCTGAACTTCTACGGCTCGTCCTTCATCTCCGATCCCTACGGCCGGATCCTCGCCCAAGCCCCGCGGGATGAATCCGCTGTCCTCGTCGCAGACCTGGACCTGGACCAGCGCAGGGACTGGCTGACGCTGTTCCCGTTCCTGGCGACCCGCCGCCCGGACACTTACGCCCGGCTCACCGAGCCGGTCCGCCACGATGCCCCGCTCGGCGGCGAAGGGCCCCTGGCCCAGGCGGTGGACGCATGAGCGGCTGGCGCATGCCGGCGGAGACGGCGCCGCAGGAGCGGATCTGGATGGCGTTCCCCACCGGCGGCTACACCCTGGGCGAGACGGACGAAGAAGCCCACGCCGCCCGGTCCACGTGGGCCGCCGTCGCGAACGCCGTCGTCGGATTTGAACCGGTCACCATGCTGGTGGCCCTCGACGATGTCGGGACCGCCCGCCGCTACCTTCACCCCGACGTTGAGGTGCTCACCGCCGAACTGAATGACGCCTGGATGCGGGACACCGGCCCGAGCTTCGTGCTGGACGCCGGCGGCCGGCTCGGCGCGGTGGACTGGGTGTTCAACGGCTGGGGTGGCCAGGACTGGGCGGCGTGGAACAAGGACTCGCTCGTGGCCGCAGAGGTCTCGGCACGGTCCGGCGCACGCCACCTCGTTTCGGCACTGGTCAATGAGGGCGGCGGCATCCACGTGGATGGTGAAGGCACCGTGCTGGTCACTGAGACCGTGCAGCTGGATCCCGGCCGCAATCCCGGGCTGGACAAAGCAGACGTTGAAGCCGAGCTGGCGCGGACCATCGGTGCCACCCATGTCATTTGGCTTCCCCGCGGCCTGACCCGGGATTCGGAGAAGTTCGGCACGCGCGGCCATGTGGACATCGTGGCCGCCATCCCGTCCCCGGGCACCCTGCTGGTCCATTCCCAGCAGAACCCGCAGCACCCGGACTTCGAGGTCAGCCGCCAGATCATCAGCTACCTTGCCGCCACCAGGGACGCTGCCGGGCGTGAGTGGAACATCATCGAGGTGCCCGCCCCGGAGACCTTGACGGACGACGACGGCTTCGTCGATTACAGCTACATCAACCACGTGGTGGTTAACGGGGGCGTGATCGCCTGCACGTTCGCGGACCCCATGGACGAGAAAGCACTGCGCATCCTCGGTGACGCCTACCCCGGGCGCAAGGTCATCGGCGTCGACGCCCGCGAGCTCTTTGCCCGCGGCGGCGGCATCCACTGCATCACCCAACAGCAACCGGCTGCCTCCTAGAATAGGTCTCTGACATGAGTCAAACGATCGGCCGCGAACGCGGCGCATCCTCTCCCCACGACGTGGTTGACCCCGCCGGTTCGAAGCACGGCATTACCGGCAAGGGACTCAAGGGCGGACAGCTCGGCCTGCTCGCCGTCGTCGTCCTTGGCATTTCCTCCGTGGCGCCCGCCTACAGCCTCACGAGCTCGCTGGGACCCGCCGTCGGCGCCGTGGGAGTGCAGCTCCCGGCGATCTTCATCATCGCGTTCATCCCCATGATCCTGGTGGCGTTCGCCTACCGCGAGCTCAACGCCGACTCCCCGGACAGCGGCACCACGTTCACGTGGGCCACCAAGGCCTTCGGCCCGTACGTCGGCTGGATGGGCGGCTGGGGACTGCTGGCGGCAAACATCATCGTCCTCTCCAACCTGGCCGGCGTCGCGGTGGACTTCTTCTACCTCTTCCTGGCCCAGGTCTTCGGCAACCCCGAGCTCGCGGACCTGACCTCCAACAAGGCGCTGAACATCGCCACCTGCCTGGTGTTCGTGGCACTCGCGGTCTGGATCAGCTACCGCGGCCTGCATGCCACCAAGCTGGTGCAGTACAGCATGGTCGGGTTCCAGGTCGTCGTCCTGGCCATCTTCATCGTCATGGCGCTCACCCACGCCGCCTCAGGGGATTCCCCCACCGCCATCGGCTTCAGCTGGGACTGGTTCAACCCCACGAAGATCGAAAGCTTTGAGCAGTTCACGGCCGGCATGTCCCTGGCGGTCTTCGTCTACTGGGGCTGGGATGTCTGCCTGACCGTGAACGAGGAGACCAAGGGCGGCAAGGGAACGGCCGGCAAGGCGGGCACGACGACGGCGATCGCCGTCCTCGGCCTGTACATCGCCGTGATCGTGGCGACCATGATGGTGGCCGGCGTGGGCGGGGACGGCATCGGGCTGAACAACCCGGACAGCCAGCAGAACGTCTTTGCCGCGCTGGCCTCCCCCGTGATG
This sequence comes from Arthrobacter sp. 05T442, assembly GCF_056395945.1. Lineage (NCBI taxonomy): Bacteria > Bacillati > Actinomycetota > Actinomycetes > Micrococcales > Micrococcaceae > Arthrobacter > Arthrobacter sp. 05T442. Next base: position 309,749 of record NZ_JBFTKM010000003.1, read on the forward strand.
GGCCCGCTTGCCATCCTGATGTCCCTGGCGGTGCTGTCCGGCACCGCATCATCCCTGCAGTCCACGATGGCGTCCCCGGCCCGCAGCCTGCTGGCCATGGGCCACTACGGGGCGCTCCCGCCGCGCTTTGCTACGGTCAGCAAGCGCTTCGGTTCGCCGGGCTACGCCACAGTCGTGGCCGGCCTGATCTCCGGCGGGTTCTACGCGGTCATGAAGGTGGTCAGCGAAAACGTCCTCAACGACACCATCATGGCCCTGGGCCTGATGATCTGCTTCTACTACGCCCTGACCGCGTTCGCCTGCACGTGGTACTTCCGGCACAGCCTGTTCTCCAGCGTCCGGAACGTCTTCATGCGCCTGCTGTTCCCGGTGATCGGCGGCCTGGTGCTCACCGTGGTGTTCTTCCAGACAGCGGTGGACAGCTGGGCTCCCGAGTTCGGCAGCGGCTCCGAGATCTTCGGGGTGGGCCTGGTGTTCATCATCGGGATCGGAATCCTGTTGCTGGGCACGGTGGTCATGCTCCTGGCGGCCCGGTTCCATCCGGGATTCTTCCGCGGCGAAACCATCCGCAAGGACACCCCCGCGCTGGTGATCCCGGAGTAGGCTCCGGGTTCTTGACCCGTACAGCGGCCGTCGCGACAGCCTCCGCGACAGCAAAAACCCCGCCAGTTCCGATGCATGATCGGAGCTGGCGGGGTTTTCTCTGGGCCCCCTGTCGGATTCGAACCGACGACCCCCGCTTTACAAGAGCGGTGCTCTGGCCAACTGAGCTAAGGAGGCATTCCTGTGCCGCCCGGTACCTGGCCGCAAAAGGGCCGGCGCCTGGACGCTAGATAAGGTTAGCCCACGGACGCCCGGTGGTAAAAACGGCGACGGCGCAGGCTGCGAAGCAAACGGGAAGGCCCTGTCCCGGACGAATCCGGGACAGGGCCTCCCTGACGGCCGCGCAGCTGCCACGCGACTACCCCGCGCGGGCACCGTTGCTTCTTGGGCCCCTACTTCTTGGCGTCGATGGCTGTCTGCAGGAACTGGTCGAACGGTGTCTGGGCGCTGTCGCCCTTGCCCCACTGCTTGCCCTCGACGAAGACGGTCGGTGTGCCGGTGACCCCGATGGCCTGGGCCTCCTGCGTGGCGTACTTGACGTACGGCCGGTACGTCTTGTCATCCACGCACTTGTCGATGTTCTGGGCCCCGGCGTCGGTGGCCATCTTCTTCAGATCCGAGTCCGAAAGGCCGGCAGAGCCTTCGGCCGGCTGCTTGTCATAGAGCGCGTTGAAGAAGTCCGCGTATTTCTCCGGGGACGTGTTCGCTACACAGGCAGCAGCGTTGGCCGCGCGCGAGGAGTAGTTGGTGGTGGAGCGGCTGTCCAGGAAGCCCAGCGGGCGGTATTCCACCGTGATCTTGCCGTCGTTGCGCAGCTTGGTGAGCGTGTCGTTGTACTGCGCCTCGAAGTTCTTGCACACCGGGCAGATGAAGTCGACGTAGAGGACCACCTTGACCGGCTTGCCGGCTTCGGCCTCGGCACCGGGCGCGGTGACCTCCGCGGGCGGCGTGGCCGGCGCCGACGGAAGATCAGCGATCTTCACCGTCCCGGCATTAGACTTCGCGACGTCGGTATTGGCAAGGAGAGTGACACCGCCGTGAACGTTGCCGTTGGCCGGGGTGGGTCCGTTGTCGGCGACCGGAGCGTTGTTCTTGATCCCGGTCGTGATGACGAGGGCCACGATTGCGAGGATTGCCACGACGGCCACAACAATGCCCCAGCCGATGAGCCGCTTGTTGCGCTTGTCCTTCTTCAGCTGAGCCTCGCGGATCTCACGGGCTTTCTCGCGGGCCGCGGCGGTGCGCTCCGCCTTGGACGGTCGGGGTTCGTTTGCGGGGCTCATTAATTCCTCGTGTCGATCGGCCTGGAAGGTCCACTCATTGGCAATTTCATCATTTTAGGGGAGAAACCCGGGAGCTTGCGCCTTCAAGTTTCCGTCCCGCCTCCCCAACGGGCGAATAGCCCGGAAGATTCCATCCAGCTAGGGTGGGTTGAGAGCCACAGCGACCCCAGGGGGCACCAATGGAAGCAACCGACCACGCAGATCATGCCGGTTCGGCCACCGCCGACACGGCGAATGAGACCGCGCCGAGATCCAAAAGGACGGACCCGAAGTCCGGAAGCAAGGCCGGCCCTGACGGTGGCGCAGAGGATGCCGCGGCACAGTATGACTTCATGGTGGTTTCCAACCGCCTGCCCGTTGACCGTTGCACTCCGGACGAGCGCGGTTGCGATGACGGCTGGCGCCGCTCCCCCGGCGGACTCGTGACGGCGCTGGCGCCCATGATGACCAAGACCGACGGCGCCTGGGTGGGCTGGCACGGCGCGCCGGACGAGCACGTCGAGCCGTTCAGCCATGGCGGCATTGATCTCGTCCCGGTCCAGCTGAGCACCCAGGACATCGAGCTCTTCTACGAGGGTTTTTCCAACGCGACCCTTTGGCCGTTGTACCACGACGTGATCGCCCCGCCGGAGTTCCACCGCGCCTGGTGGGACTCGTACCGGAAGGTCAACCGAAGGTTCGCCGACGCCGTCATCCACCACGCAAACTCCGGCGCGACGGTCTGGGTGCAGGACTACCAACTCCAGCTTGTCCCGAAGATGCTCCGTGAGGCGCGGCCGGACCTGAGGATCGGGTTCTTCAACCACATCCCCTTCCCGCCGCCGGAAATCTTCGCCCAATTGCCATGGCGCCGGGCGATCATCGACGGCCTGCTGGGTGCGGACCTCGTGGGTTTCCAGCGCAGCAGCGACGCCGGGAACTTCATGCGCTCAGCCCGCCGTTTCCTGGGTGCCAGCGTCAAGCAGCAGCAGGTCCACGTCAAGGGCAACGACGGCGACACCACCCATATCGCCCGTGCCCAGGCCTTCCCGATTTCCATCGATGTCAAGCAGATCAGCGAACTGGCCCGGAATCCGGAAGTCATCGAGCGCGCGCGCCAGATCCGCCGGGACCTCGGGAACCCGAAAACCATCCTGCTCGGCGTCGACCGTCTCGACTACACGAAGGGCATCCGCCACCGGCTCAAGGCCTACGAGGAGCTGCTGGCCGACGGCAAGGTCACGGTGGAAGATGCATCCCTGATCCAGGTGGCCAGCCCCAGCCGGGAACGCGTGGAGCAGTACCGCCTGCTGCGCGAGGAAGTCGAAGGGACCGTTGGCCACATCAACGGCACCTATGACACCATGGAGAACACTGCCGTACGCTACCTGCACCACAGCTACCCCATTGAAGAAATGGTGGCGCTGTACCTCGCGGCCGACGTCATGCTTGTTACGGCGCTGCGCGACGGCATGAACCTCGTGGCCAAAGAATACGTCACCGCCCGGACGAACAACGACGGCGCGCTGGTGCTCAGCGAGTTCGCCGGCGCCGCGGACCAGCTCAAGCAGGCGTTGCTGATGAATCCGCATGACATCGACGGTCTCAAGGACACCATCATGAAGGCCGTGAACATGCAGCCCGCCGAGGCTGCCCGCCGGATGCGTGCGATGCGCAAGCAGATCCTGGACCACGACGTCGACCTCTGGTCCTCCGACTTCCTGACCGCCCTCGATGAGAAGGTCGTGCGCGATGACTCCTGACGCGGCCGGTACCGGCGAGGCCGGCACCAACAGCTCAGGCACCACGCCGCTCCCGCTCTCCCCGGGGCTGCTCGAGGCGGTGCGGCGCGTCGCAGGCACCGGGCACCTGCTCGTGGCGATGGATTTCGACGGCACCATGGCGCCCCTCGTGGACCATGCGGCCGACTCCCGTGCGCTGCCGCGGTCGGCGGCCGCCTTCGCCGGGCTGGCGGGGCTTCCCAGGACGACGACGGCACTGATCTCGGGACGGGCGCTGGACAGCCTGCGGGCGGTCGCTTCCCCCCCGGAGAACACCCTGCTGATCGGCAGCCATGGGGCAGAAATCTGGATGGGGCCCGGTTCCACGCAGCTGACGCTCGACGACGCCCAGCGGGACCTGCTCGCGGAAGTCCGCAAGATGCTCGAGGAAATCGTGGAACAGGCCCCGGGCACTTTGCTGGAAGACAAGCCGGCCGGCGTCGTGCTGCACACCAGGCTGGCCGCCGACGACGTCGCCGAGGATGCGGTGGCCGCCGCCCGTGCTGTCCTGCAGGACCGCAAAGACGTTTTCGTGAAATCCGGAAACCGGGTGCTGGAGACCTCCGTGGTTAACGCCTCCAAGGGCGAAGGAGTCGACTTCCTGCGGCAGGCATGCGGCGCGACGACCGTGGTCTTCGCCGGTGACGACACCACCGACGAGGACGCCCTCGGTCATCTGCTCCCCGGGGATCTGGGCGTGAAAGTGGGGCCCGATTTCACCCAGGCCGAGTTCCGGGTGGAGTCCCCCGAGCACGTCTGCGAGTTCCTGGAGGCGCTCCTGAGGGAGCGCAGGCGGGTAGTCAGCGGGTAGTCAGCGCCTGGGCCGCCAGGCCTGCAGCGGGAGCCCCGCAACGCCCGGTAAGCGGTATCACATGTGACATCCGTAACATTTTGGCCCAAATGCCATATATCTGACATACTCTGATTGTGATGTGGCGCACAAGAACCGTGCGGCGTCATTGGATACTCCTCGGCTTCGGCCGGGGAGTATGCGCACGTCTCGTGCGGATAACTGAATAACAACTGCATACAAAGACCATTCACTACGGATCGTCCGGCACGTACCTGCCGGTGAAGGGATTGATAACTGTGGCTACAGTTACTTTTGATAACGCAACACGTCTTTACCCGGGCACCGAAAAGCCCGCTGTTGACAAGCTCAACATTGAAATCGCCGATGGCGAGTTCCTGGTCCTCGTCGGACCCTCAGGCTGTGGAAAGTCGACCTCCCTGCGCATGCTTGCAGGTCTTGAGGACGTGAACTCCGGCCGTATCCTCATTGGCGACCGCGATGTCACCGACGTTCCGCCCAAGGACCGCGACATCGCCATGGTTTTCCAGAACTACGCCTTGTACCCGCACATGACTGTCGCGGACAACATGGGCTTCGCGCTGAAGATTGCCGGCGTCAGCAAGGAAGAGCGTGCCGAGCGGGTCCGTGAAGCCGCCAAGCTGCTCGACCTCGAGCCGTACCTGGACCGCAAGCCCAAGGCGCTCTCCGGCGGCCAGCGCCAGCGTGTCGCCATGGGCCGCGCAATCGTGCGTAACCCGCAGGTCTTCCTCATGGACGAGCCGCTGTCCAACCTGGACGCCAAGCTCCGCGTCCAGACCCGCACCCAGATTGCGTCCCTGACCCGCCGGCTCGGCGTGACCACCGTCTACGTGACCCACGACCAGGTCGAGGCCATGACCATGGGCGACCGCGTTGCGGTACTCAAGGACGGTCTGCTGATGCAGGTCGACACCCCGCGCAACCTCTACGACAAGCCGAAGAACGTCTTCGTGGCCGGCTTCATCGGCTCGCCCGCCATGAACCTGCTCGAGCTTCCGGTTGTCGACGGCGGCGTGCAGTTCGGCGGAACCGTCTACCCCGTACCGCGCGATGTCCTCGAAGAGGCGCACGGCCGCACGGTCACCGTCGGTTCGCGTCCGGAAGACCTCGAGACCGCACCGGAGGGTGAGGGCCTCCACGTCGAGGTCGACGTCGTCGAGGAACTCGGCGCCGACGCCTACGTCTACGGCCACACCACCCTGGACGGCCAGAGCCACGACATCGTGGCCCGCGTCGACGGCCGCCGCCCGCCGATGAAGGGTGAATCCATCTGGGTTCGTCCGCAGTCGGGCCACGTACACCTGTTCGACACCAAGACGGGCCTGCGCCTCGGCGACTGATCCCCTCTGCGCGTATCCGACGGCGGTCCTCCCCAGTGGAGGGCCGCCGTCGTCCGTTAAGCGCCCCCATTTCGCCGGCGTTGCCCCGTTCGTTAGGGCCGCCGCCCTTCGTACGGAAGAATTGGTTCATGACCGAGGAAAGCAACGCCCAGTGGCACGACGAACCCACCGACTACGGTCAGATCGGGAAACTGCCGCGGTTCGAAGCCGCCAGCGCCAACGATGAGAAGGCCTCCGTCGCTTCCAGTTCGCTGAGCATCACCGCGGCCGCGACCGAGCCCGAACTGTTGGACCTGCCGTGGCATGTCGCCCTTGAGGACTGGCCGGCCGAGTACCTCGCCGCCCTCCCCCGGGGCATCTCCCGCCACATTGTCCGCTTCGCCCACCTCGGCGGGTCCGTGATCGCCATCAAGGAAACTTCGGAGCACATCGCCCGGCACGAGTACCACATGCTCCGCAAGCTCGCGCGGCTGGACGTCCCCTGCGTGGAGCCGGTGGCCGTCATCACCGGACGCACCACCCCGGACGGCCGTCCGCTGAACCCCGTGCTGGTTACCCGGCACCTCAAGTTCTCCATGCCGTACCGTGCGCTCTTCTCCCAGATGCTGCGCAAAGACACCCTGACCCGCCTGATCGACGCGCAGGCGCTCCTGCTGGTCCGGCTGCACCTGATCGGCTTCTACTGGGGCGACGTCTCCCTCTCCAACACCCTGTTCCGCCGCGATGCCGGCGCCTTCGCCGCGTACCTCGTGGACGCCGAGACGGGCGAGCTGTACCCGGACCTGTCCACCGGGCAGCGTGAGTACGATCTCGAAATCGCCCGGGTCAACATCGCCGGTGAGCTCATGGACCTGCTCGACGGAGGCCTCATCGAAGAGAAGGTGGATCCTGTGGCCACCAGCGAACTCATCATGGACAGTTACCGGCGCCTGTGGACCGAGCTGACCGAAAAGGAGTCGTTCGAGATCGGTGAACGCTGGCGCGTGGCCGCCCGCATCCGCAAGCTCAACGAACTCGGCTTCGACGTCGAGGAATATGCCATCAAGACCACCCAGAACGGCTCCACCATCCAGCTGCAGCCCAAGGTCGTGGACGCAGGGCACCATCAGCGACGGCTCCTGCGCCTGACCGGTCTGGACGCGCAGGAAAACCAGGCCCGGCGGCTCCTGAACGATATGGACTCCTTCAGGGCTGACAACAACCCCGGCATGGACGAGGAATACAGCGCCCACCTGTGGGTCAGCCAGATCTTCGAGCCGATCGTGCGCTCCATCCCGCGCGACCTCTCCGGCAAGCTCGAGCCGGCGGAGGCGGTCCACGAGATCCTGGAGCACCGCTGGTACATGTCCGAAAGGGAGAACCGGCACATCCCCCTGGCCGAGGCGGTGCAGTCCTACATCGACTCCGAGCTCCGCCACCGCCGGGACGAGGCGGCCATCATGCTCAACCCGGACACGGCGATGCTCAAGATCCTCGAGGTGGAGACCGAGGAATCGCGCTACGGCGACGAGGATGAGGACGAGTACCCGGACTCCGACGACTAGGCTGCGCGCTGGGCCACGCCTACTGATGCCCCACCCAACTGACTCGCAGCAGGGGCCGTTCTGGGCCCTCAGAACGGCCCCTGCTGCTAGCTACTTGGGCTTACACGTTGTGGCCCGTGCGGGTTAAATCGCTTTGCCCGGGTTGAGGATGCCCGAAGGGTCGAAGAGTTCCTTGATCCGGCGCTGCAGTTCGCGCACGGGTTCTTTTTGCTCGAGGCCCAGCCAGCGCAGCTTGAACTGGCCGACGCCGTGCTCCCCCGTAATGGTGCCGCCCATGGCCAAAGCCACGGTAATGGACTTGTCCAGGGCCGCGCCGAGGCGCGTCATGGCGTCAGCGTCGACGCCGCTGTCACTCCGGTCCACCCAGAACGTCGGGTGGAGGTTGCCGTCCCCGGCGTGCGCCACGACCTTGAGCCGGACCTGGTGCTCGGCAGCCATGGCTTCCAGCTCAGCGACATAGTCCACGAGGCGCGAACGCGGCACGGCGACGTCCTCGCCCACGCGGTATTCGTCGTCGACCTCGACGCCGCGGCTGTTACGGCGCAGTTCCACGAGCCGCTCGGCCTCCGCGCTGGCCTCCATGGTCACCTCGGCGCCGCCGGCCGCCAGCACAGGCCGGATGGCCGCAGCCTCGGCGGCGGCCCCAAAACCGTCGGTCTGGATGAGCAGCAGGGAGGCGCCGCGCGCGGCCAGGGACGAGCCGTGGACGTCATCGAGCTGGGCGAGCGATCCGCCGTCGAGCAATTCCATGATGGCCGGCTGCACGCGCGCCCTGCCCACAGCCAGGACGCCCGCCGCGGCACTCCGGAAGTCCGGGTAGAAGGCGGCAATCGTGTGCACCTCGCGGGGCAGGTACTTGAGCCGGACCGTGACGCCGACGACGATCCCCAAGGTCCCCTCCGAACCGACGAACAGTCCGGTGAGGTCGTAGCCTGCGACGCCCTTGAAGGTCTGGTGGCCGGTGTGGATGAGCGAGCCGTCCGCCAGCACGACGTCGAGCGCCAGAACCGAGTCCCGCGTCACGCCGTACTTCGCACAGCGAAGCCCGCCGGCGTTGGTGGCCACGTTGCCGCCGATGGTGGAGATTTTGAAGCTGGCCGGGTCCGGGGCATACATGAGCCCGTGCACCGCAGCGGCGGCGTTGAGGTCCGCGTTGATGACACCGGGTTCCACGACGGCCGTCTCATCGTCGGGGTTGAGGTCCAGGATGCGGTTCATTCGTTCGAGGCTCAGGACGACGCAGCCCTCGCTGGCATGGGCGCCGCCGGACACGCCGGTGCCCGCACCGCGCGCCACCACGGCAATTCCGCGGGCGGCGCAGGCGCTGACGGTCGCCTGGACGTCGGCCACCGATTCCGCACGGACCACGGCCTGGGGGAGCTGGTAGTCCAGCACCGGGGCCTGGTCCACGGCGTAGACGGCCAGCGTGTCCGGGTCCCCGGCCACTTTCGCCGTGCCGAGGGCAGAGGTCAGCTCCTCAATGATGCTGCGCATGCGGTCTCTCCAGTTCTCCATCGAATCCGGATTTCAGTCTACGGCCGCAGGACCGGCACCCGGGTCCCGGCAGGACCCACGCGGCCGCCGCCGGGCCGCTGGTGCAGATCAGGGCGGTTCCGGCAGCCGCATCCGCCCTGATCTGCCCAGTCATGAATGCAGCGCGGCTTGCTGACGCCTCAACCCGACGTCGCACCGCCAATGATGTGGGTCACACGTGCAAACGCTTCCAAAGAACACGGTGACCTGGCCTTCGACGGCCCACCTGCCGGCCGGGAGCTCGAGCCGCCACATGAGACCCGCAAACCCCTGCAGCCCGGGGAAGCCATCCGGATGGGCCGGAAAGGCGGGCAAATTCGCCTGGGGAATGTCCATACGGTGGTCGAACGCGGTGCGGTCGACACATAACTGGAAGCGTTTTCAATTGCGACCGATCAGCCTTACGATTACCGGCATGTCCGTTGATTCAGCACTCGCCGCCCCCGCCGCCCTGATTGGCACCCTGACGCCGGTCCACCCCGCCGACAGCATCCCCGGGTGGTGGCGCTCCGCCGTCATCTACCAGGTCTATCCGCGCTCGTTCCGGGACCTGAACGGGGACGGCATCGGCGATCTCGCCGGCATCACCGCCGAACTGCCGAAGCTCGCGGAACTGGAGATCGACGCCGTCTGGCTTTCCCCGTTCTACCGCTCCCCGCAGCGCGACGCCGGCTACGATGTCAGCGACTACTGCGACGTCGATCCCCTCTTCGGCACCCTCGCGGACTTCGACGCCATGATCACGGAGGCCGCCCGGCTGGGCCTGCGCATGATCGTGGACCTCGTCCCGAACCACTGCTCGGACCAGCACCAGGCGTTCCAGGCGGCCTTGGCTGCGCCCGCCGGAAGCCGGGAGCGGGACATGTTCATCTTCCGGGACGGACGTGGCGCCTTCGGCGAGGAGCCGCCGAATAATTGGCAGTCCCACTTCGGCGGCCCGGCGTGGACCCGGATCACGGAACCCGACGGCACGCCCGGCCAGTGGTATCTGCACCTCTTCGACACCTCCCAGCCGGACTTTAACTGGGACAACGACGCCGTGCACGAGGAATTCGAGCGCGTCCTGCGCTTCTGGCTGGACCGCGGGGTTGCCGGGTTCCGCGTGGACGTGGCCCACGCTCTCGTCAAGGCTCCGGGGCTTCCGGAATGGGGCGGCCGGGCCGACGGCAACAGCTGCGACGGCTACCCGGGCCATGACGCCCCGATGTTCGGCCAGCCGGCGCTGCATGACATCTACCGGAAGTGGCGGCGGATTCTCGCCGAATACGGACCGGACCGCATCCTCTGCGCCGAGGCCAATGTGGACCCGCTCCCCCGCCTGGCGGACTGGGTCCGTCCGGACGAGATGCACCAGGCATTCAACTTCCCCTATCTCCACGCCGGCCTGGATGTGCGTCATATGCGCCACGTGATCACCGAGTCGCTGACGGCGCTGGACTCCGTCGGCGCGCCCAGCACATGGGTCCTCTCCAACCACGACGTCGTCCGCCACGCCACCCGCTTCGGATACGACGGCCACGCGCCCCGCGACGGCGACGGGATCGGCACTTCCGATCCGCAGCCTGACGAGGCCCTTGGCCGCGCCCGGGCAGCGGCAGCCTCGATGTTCATGCTCGGCCTTCCAGGCGGCGCCTATCTCTACCAGGGCGAGGAGCTCGGCCTCCCGGACGCCATCGACATTCCGGACAGCCAGCGACAGGATCCCACATTCGGCCGTACCGGTGGTGAGCGCCTCGGCCGTGACGGCTGCCGCGTTCCGCTGCCGTGGCGGCGCGGAGCGCCCCACTCCGGCTTCGGCGCCGGGCAGGACCCCTGGCTGCCGCAGCCGGCGAGCTTCGATGAGCTGGCCCGGGACGCCCAGGCCGCAACGCCGTCGTCGCACCTGTTCCTGTACCGGCGGATGCTGGCTCTCCGGCGGGAGCTGGAGCTCGGCAAGGGATCGCTGTCCTGGCTCGAAGAGTGGTGCACCGATTCCAGCCTCGCCTACCTCAACGGCACCACCCTGGTGCTGATCAACGTGGGCCGGGAGGCGCTGGATCTGCCCGACGGAAAGGTGCTCCTCCGTAGTTCCGGCACCAGCAGCGAGCCTTCCGGCACCGGGTTCGAGTCAGAGGAACTGGGCGAAGCCGGCCATCGGTTAGGCTCGGGTGAAACTGTTTGGCTGGAAATCCACATCGAGGACGCGGAGAGCTGAGAATGCCCGGCATCAAGGACGTCGCGGAACGGGCGGGCCTGTCCATCGCCACCGTTTCGCGGGCCTTGAGCGGCAAGGGCAATGTCTCGGCGCGCAGCCGCGAGCGTGCCCGGCTGGCCGCTGCCGAGCTCGGGTTTGTGCTTTCCTATCACGCCTCCAGCCTGGCCTCGGGACGGAACCACAACGTCGGTGTCGTGGTTCCGTCCGTGCACCGCTGGTTCTTCTCCTCCGTGGTGGAAGGCGTCTCGGCGACCCTGCTCGATGCGGGGTACGACCTCACGCTGTACAACGTCAGCGAGGGGCAGGAGCGCCGGCACAAGGTGCTGAACGACTTCCTACTCCGCAAGCGTGTTGATGCAGTCATCGCCGTGTCGCTGGAACTCAGTGAGGCCGAGATCCGGCAGTTGCTGGCCATTCACCGGCCCATCGTAGGAATCGGCGGACCACTGCCGGGTGCCTCGACCATCCGGATCGATGACTCGGGCATCGCCGAGTCGGCTGCCCGGCACCTCATCCAGCTCGGACACAGCAAGATTGCCCACATGACCGGTGACGCGGCGTATGACCAGGACTTCCGGCTGCCCGGCACTCGCCAAGGCGGCTTCGAGAAGGCCATGAAGGCGGCGGGCCTGGCGGTCCGGCCGGAGTGGCAGGTCTCAGCGGACTTCACCGTACAGGGCGCCTACGCGAGTGCCAGGCGGCTTCTGGGCGGCTCGGAGGAACGCCCGACTGCGGTCTTCGCGGCTTCCGATGAAATGGCGATCGGCACCATCCTCGCCGCCCGTGACTTCGGCCTCAGGGTTCCGTCCGACCTCTCCGTGATCGGCATCGACGGGCACGAGCTCGGCGGGGTGTTCGGGCTAACGACCATTGACCAGGATGCGCGCGGCCAGGGCGCCCTGGCGGTGCAACGGCTGCTGGCGGGGCTCGACGTCGGCGCAGGCGCCGCCACCGAAGACACCGAGTACCCGACACGCTTTGTCATCCGTTCCAGCACCGCAGTGCCTCCCGTGGACACCGTACCGTTGCGCTAAGTGCCGGCTATCGCCTCGGTGACGGCCTTCCTGCCCGGTTCCTCGCTCCATTGCTGCGCCCTCCGCGCCGCGGCGCCCTGAAAACCGGGGAAGCCGTCCGGGTCCATGCACCGCTCGTCGAAGCAACTGGGCAGGAGCGACGCGATGCGACCCGCAGGCCCGGCACGCTCAGGCCCCGGCACCGCCCATGAAGCGCACGAAGCGATCCAGCACGCCGGGCCAGCCAGCTATGTACCCCGCCCGTGTGGCGGCGGGATCCTCGGCGCCCTCCCAGCCGCTGTGCACCAACCTGAGCTCGGTGCCACCTTCGACAGCACGGAACGCGACGCGCAGCTCCGTAGACCACACGGCGGAGCTTCCCGGGTGCCAGCTGGCGTGAAAGGACAGCGGGGGCTGCCAGTCGTCGATCGAGCCCCAGATCGCTGTCCGACCGTCATCCGCAGTCTCCAGAATCAAGTTCTCTTCGAACTCCACATAGGAGCCGGCGCCGTAGACGCTGTGATCCTCAAGGGGCCACCAGAGGTGCGTGTGTTCGGTGAATCCCACGAAAGCCCGGGCGACAGCGCCAGGCACGACGACCGTGAAGACGAACGGCTCCAGCCCATCGGACGCCTCCGGTCCCGGAGCATCAGATTGGTCGGCAGGAGCGTGGCTGAAGAGGTTGTCCATGGGCATCTACTTTACCTGCGCCAGTCCAGGCGGGTTCTCACGGCCCCGTCCGGTCCGAGCCGGTGTGCTGATTGCCGGCAACCTGGGTCTCGGGAATGGCGGTTAAATGGCTCGAGCCCCGACATTCCTTGTCGGGGCTCGAGCTCTAATTTATGTCCGGCGGTGACCTACTCTCCCACACCCTCCCGGGTGCAGTACCATCGGCGCTGTGGGTCTTAGCTTCCGGGTTCGGGATGGGACCGGGCGTTTCCCCCACGCTATGACCGCCGTAACCCTGTTACCCGCCCCCATGCGCGGTGGGC